>NZ_JBFBLP010000018.1:0-167953 GCF_040686775.1 Streptomyces sp. NPDC079141
CGAGGCCCGTTCAGGGCCGACAGCGGGGGTCCGGGGGCGGCAGCCCCCGGGGACGGGACGGGTAGGGGCGGCGGGGGCGAAAAACCCGGACGCCAGCCACAGCCCAGGCCGACCAATACCCACCCCCAGCCCAGCCCAGCCCAGCCCAGCGCAGCGCAGCGCAGCGGCTACGCCGACAACTCCTCCCGCAACGCATCCCGCAACCGCGCCGCCCGCTCAGCAACCTCCGCCGGCCCCAGCGACACCGCCCGGTCAGCCCACCGCTGCCCCTCCGCCAGCTCCCCGCGACGCGCGTAGACCAGGGCCAACCGCAACGCCGCCCGCCCATGCCCCGCATCAGCGGCCCGCGTCCACCACACCGCCGCCTCCGGCTCGCTCCCCTCCCGCGCCAGCAGCAACCCCAGATTGAAGGCACCATTGCGCGACCCGGCCTCGGCCGCCGACCGGTACCAGCGAGCAGCCTCCACGACATCCCCGCGCGCCGCCGCCAGCATCCCGACCCGCACCTGCGCCCGCCGATGCCCCTGCGAGGCCGCCCGCTCGTACCACTCCTCGCACTCGCTCTTCTCGTGCACGGACTCCCCGAGCTCATGCGCGGGCGCCGGCGGACGCCGGGCGTCCAGCACGGTCGCCAGCCGGTACGCCCCCTCCGCGCTGCCGCCCCCCGCCGCACACCGCAGATGCCGCTCCGCCCCGGACTCGTCGCCGTCCCGCAGCAGCGCAATACCGACCTGGAGCGCCGCCTCCGTATGCCCCGCGGCCGCGGCCCGCTCGTACCAGCGCAGCGCGACGACGTCCTCGCCCCGCCCCGCGAAGAGAATCCCGAGGTTGAACGCGGCGTCGACACTCCCCGCCTCCGCCGCCTTGGAGAACCATGGCTCCGCCCCGGCCGTGTCCCCGCCCTGCAGCAGCAGGATCGCCAGCGCGTTGGCCGCCTCCCGGTGCCCCGCGTACGCGGCCCGCCGGTACCACTGCTCCGCCTGCGCGGTCCGCGCCTGCTCGGCACAGAGCAGCCCGAGGTTGTACGCGCCGTTCACGTCCCCTGCGTCCATCGCGGCCCGGTACCACCGCTCGGCGGTCTGCGTCTCTCCGCGCTCGGCATGCAGCGCGCCCAGCGCGTTGGCCGCGTTGCCGTCCCCGTCCTGCGCGGCCCGCAGCCACCACACGGCGGCGCTCTCCGTGTCGCCGGCGTCCCGCAGCAGGAACCCCAGCGCGCAGGCCGCCCGCGCCTCACCGTCCTTGGCGGACGTCAGATACCAGCGCCCGGCCTCCTTGAGCTCTCCGCGCCGCTCCAGGATCGCCCCGAGGTGCAGCGCGGCCCGGCGGTGCCCGCGCGCGGCGGCCTGCCGGTACCACTGCTCGGCCTCGGTACCGGCCTCGGTACCGGCCTCGGCATCGACCTCGGACTCGACGTCGGACCCGGCCTCGGCGGGCGAGCCCACGCCGGAGGAACCCCCGGCGACGCCCGCCCCGACACCGTTGTCACCGTCGTTTTCCCCCATGCCCCGCCGGTCCAGCGCTCTCGCCAGCCGGTACGCCGCCTCCCGGTGCCCCCGCTCGGCCGCAACCCGCATCCACTGCTGGCACCCGGCGTCGCCACGGTGCTCCAGCAGATCGGCGAGCGCGTACGCGCCCAGCGTGTGCCCCTGCTCTGCGGACTGGCGCAGCCAGTACTCGGCGGCCGGCTCGTCCCCGCGCTCACGGTGATGGCGGCCCAGCGCATGCGCGGCCGCGGCCGATCCGGCGACGGCGGCGATCCGCCACCAGCCGGCGGCCTCGTCGGCGTACCCGCGCTGGTGAAGGAGGACTCCCAGGTTGTTGGCGGCGGCGCGGTCACCGGCGGCGGTCGCGGCACGCAACTGGGGCTCGGCTCCGTCGAGATCACCGCGGCGCAGCAGCATGGCCCCGAGGACGCTCATCGCCTCGGCATCGCCGGCGTCGGCGGCGAGCCGCAGGCGCAGCTCCTCAGCGGCCTCGCCGGCTTCGTCCCGGTCGGAAGGCTGCACAAAACGCCCTGTCTCCAACAGAGTTGCCTTGTCCCCCATAACGTCCATCGTCGCACCACCTGCAACCTGGGTACACCTGGTATACCGCAGCCAGTGAGGTCACTTCAGCGTTTTGTCGACATGCCCACAGAGAGACAAGTCAAACACAGTTCCCCCAACTCCCCACAGCGGCACGGCCATCCCCTCCGTCGGCACATGCGTTCGCACATCACGAAGGCCCGGATCCCTTTCAGGATCCGGGCCTTCGCCATCAGTAGCGGGGACAGGATTTGAACCTGCGACCTCTGGGTTATGAGCCCAGCGAGCTACCGAGCTGCTCCACCCCGCGCCGTTGTTCGGCAACCGTATCACGGCGCGGAGGGGGCATTTGATCAGCCTCTGTGATCAACCACGATGATCAACCGCTGTCGGGACTGCCGCTCGGAGTCGGACTCGGACTGCTGCCGCTCTGACCGCCGCCGGAATCCTCGGCGTCGCCCTGCGCCTCCTCGGCCCGTCGCAGCGCGTCCTCAAGGTCCTTCTGCGCCTCGCCGTACGCGTCCCAGTCGCCGTTCTTCAGGGCTTCCTGGCCGGCGTCGAAGGCCTTCTGCGCGTCCTGGAGGGCCTCCTTGACCGTCGGATTGTCGGATGTCGGCGGTGGCGTCGGTTCCGGGGTGTCACCGCCCTCGTCCTCCGGTGGCTCGCTGGGCGCACCCTCCGCTCCGAAGATCTTGTCGAGGGCCTGTTCCAGAGTGTCCTCGAAGGCGGTCGCGCCTCCGTAGGTCACCAGAACCTTGCGCAGCAGCGGGTACTTGAGCCCGCCACCACGGACGTAGACCGGTTCGACGTAGAGCAGTCCGCCGTCGAGTGGCACCGCCAGCAGGTTGCCGTACTCGACGTTCGAGTCGCCTCTGCTCAGCAGGCTGATCGTCTCGGCGATGTCCTGTTCGGAGTTGAACTGGCTCTGCACCTGTTTGGGCCCGTTGACGGTGGTGTTCGTCGGCAGTTTCAGGATTCTGATCTTGCCGTAATCACTTGTGCCCGCCTCGGCGTTGACCGCCATGAACGCACTCAGGTTGTCGCGGCCGTTCGGCGTGAACGTCGTCGTCAGCGAGAACGCCTGGGCCGTCTGGTCCGGCATCTTCATGCTCAGGTAGTACGGCGGCACCGCGTTGCCCGACTTGTTGGTCGGGTCGTCCGGCACCTGCCACACCTCGCTGCCGCTGAGGAACGTCTGTGCGTCGTCCACGTGGTAGCGGCTGAGCAGCTCGCGCTGGACCTTGAACAGGTCCTGCGGGTAGCGCATATGGGCCATGAGTGACTGGGAGATCTCGCTGCGGGGCTCCACCGTGTTCGGGAACGCCTTCATCCAGGTCTTCAGGACCGGGTCCTTGGTGTCCCACTCGTAGAGCTTGACCTCACCGGTGTACGCGTCGACGGTCGCCTTCACCGAGTTGCGGATGTAGTTGACCTGGTTCTGCTGGGCCACCACCGCGCGCGAGTTGTTGGTCGCGGTCAGCGAGTCGGCCGTCGTGTCACCGAGGGTCGTGCGGGAGGCGTACGGGTAGCCGTTGGTCGTCGTGTAGGCGTCGACGATCCACTGGATCTTGCCGTCCACGACCGCCGGGTAGGCGTCACCGTCGATGGTCAGCCACGGGGCGACCGCCTCGACGCGCTCCTTGGGCGTGCGGTTGTAAAGGATCCGCGAACCCTCGCCGATCGCCCCGGAGTACAGGATCTGCGGCTCGCTGAACGCCACCGCGTACGCCGCCCGGTTTATCGGGTTGGAGAGGTTGACCCCGCTCTTGGCCTCGTAGCTGTAGGTCTTCTCGCCACTGTCGTCGGAGTAGTCGATCTCCTTCTGGGGACCGCCGACGATCGAGTACTCCGTGGTCTTCTCGCCGTAGTAGACCCGCTGCTGGTACGTGCCGAGGTCGCCCTTGGAGGGCAGGTCGGACTCCGTGAAGACCGGGCGGCCCTGGGAGTCGGCGCTGGTTCCCTCGGCGGCGACCACGCCGTAGCCGTGCGTGTAGCGGAAGTGGTCGTTGATCCAGTTGTTCTTCGGAATGCCGTTGAGGTTCAGCTCACGCAGACCGATGACCGTGTCTTGTTCCTCGGCGTTCTTGCCGTCCTTGCTGTACCGGTCGACGTCCAGGTTGGTCGGGAACCCGTAGTAGTTCCTGATCTGCTGGAGCTGCTGGAAGGTCGGCGAGACCACGTTCGGGTCCATGATGCGGATGCTCGCCGCCGCGTCCACATCGTCGCGCAGCTTGGTCTTGTCCTCGGTCTTGCTCTGCCCCGAGTACTCGGTGACCTGCGCGTCGTCGATGCCGTAGGCCTCACGCGTCGCCTTGAGGTTCTTGTTGACGTACGGCGCTTCCTTGGCCTGCTCGTTCGGCTGGACCTGGAACTTCTGCACGATGGCCGGGTACAGGCCGCCGATGAGGATCGCGGAGAGCACCATCAGGCCGAAGCCGATGACGGGCAGCTGCCAGGTGCGCCGCCACAGCGTGGCGAAGAACAGCAGGGCGCAGATGACGGCGATGCAGAACAGGATCGTCTTGGCCGGCAGGTAGGCGTTGGCGTCGACGTAGCGCAGGCCCGTCCAGCTGTCGGTCGCCTTGAAGTCGCTGGACTTCACGGCGAGGCCGTACCGGTCGAGCCAGTAGGCGACCGCCTTCAGCGCGACGAAGATGCCCAGCAGCACCGACAGGTGCCCGGTGGCCGCCGCGGTGGCGCGCGCGCCCGGGCTGGTGATGCGCAGCCCGCCGTAGAGGTAGTGGGTGAGCGCGGCGGCGATCAGGGACAGGATCGCGGCGGCGAAGCCGAAGCCGAGCAGGAACCGGTACCAGGGCAGGTCGAAGGCGTAGAAGGAGACGTCCAGGTGGAACTGGGGGTCCTTCTGGTTGAACGAGACGCCGTTGACCCACATCAGCCAGGTGCGCCACTGCCCGGAAGCCGAGGCGCCGGCGATGAGGCCCACCAGCGAGGTGATCGCGAGCAGCAGCCACTTCTTGTACGGCGCGATGCCCATCCGGTAGCGGTCGAGGCTCTGCTGCTCCATCGACATGGCGCTCAGCGGCGGGCGCAGCCGGTGTGCCAGCCAGATGTTGAAGCCGACCGCCAGGGCCATCAGCAGGCCGAAGACGGAGAAGAGCCCGATCTTCGTCCACAGGGTGGTCGTGAAGACGGACGAGTAGTTCACCGACCGGTACCAGAGCCAGTCCGTCCAGAAGCCCGCGAACATGGTGAACGCCATGCCGAGTACGGCTAGGACGCCCAGTGTCATGAGCAGGGTCCGGACACGCCGGGACGGGCGGCCCACTCTGATCCGTGGCCCGGTGGGGCCTCCGCCGCGGTCCGGCATCTGGAAAGCCAAGGTTCGCACCCCGAAGTTCGCTGTTGATCCGTCAGGCCCGCGTCTTCGTGGACCCTCCGTGGCCCCCCGTGATCGCGGGCCCACACCTATGCAACTTACTCACGCTTTACTCGGTTCCCGATTCGGGCCGGGAACGAGGCAGGATTGTGACCATGTCCAACACTCCCATGGCGGCGAGCCCGCTCACCCGGGCCGTACTTGAGATCGACGAGTACGCCTCCGGCCTCGGCTGGGACCAGCCCGCCCGCCTTTTCGCCCTCGTAGACACCGCACGGCTGCGGGCCCAGGAACCCGGCCTCGCCGCCCAGCTCGGCCTGGAGGACGAGCAGGAGAACCCCGGCCTGACCCCCATCGAGCAGGATGAGATTCCAACGGGCAAGCCGCTCGACGAGTTCCTCGGCACCATCGCCTGGCCCGACGCGGTGGTCGGCTGCGCGCTCACGGTGGAGCGGCTGATGCTGCCGCCGTCCGCCGAGGCGCAGGTTCCGAAGAATCTGAGCGAGACCGCGCTGACGAAGTGGGTGGCCGAGCACCCGGACCGTCAGGAGGTCCGGATGACGGTCGCGGTGCTGCGCGACGGCACCCGCGAGTCGGCCCTGCGGCTGCGCGAGAAGGACACCCCGACGGACGTCCTCACGGGCGCCGACCTGGTCCCGGGCCTGGCCCAGGCCCTGGCGGCAACCTTCGCGGACTGAGCGCTTCGGCTACGGCGACGGGGGGCGCCCCCGTCGCCGTGGGAAGGCCGGTCGGTCAGCTCTTCGCGCACGTCGGCAGGTCGGCGGTGTCGCCGCTGCGGATGTCCTTGAGGGCGCCCAGGGCGTCGTCGATGGTGTCGACCTTGACCAGGGTGAGCCCCTTGGGGGTGTCCTTGGCGGCGGACGCGCAGTTGTCGGCCGGGGTGAGGAAGTACTCGGCACCGTTGTCGCGGGCGCCTACGGTCTTCATCTCGATGCCGCCGATCGGGCCGACCTTGCCGTCGTCGTCGATCGTGCCGGTGCCGGCCACGAACGTTCCGCCGGTGAGGCTGCCCGGGGTGAGCTTGTCGTAGATGCCGAGCGCGAACATCAGACCGGCGCTCGGGCCGCCCACGTCGGCGAGCTTGATGTCGATGGTGAACGGGAAGGTGTGGTCGGTCCCGGCGGAGATCCCGACGATGGCGCGCTTCTCGCCGTCGTCGTCCGAGGTCGCCGTGGTGATGGTGACGTCCTCGGTCTTCGTCGCCGTCCGCTGCTCCTTCTCGGCCGCGGCCTGCTCCTTGGCGGGCACGATCGTGAAGGCGACGTCCTCGCCGGGCTTGTGCTTGGTCACCAGCTCGGCGACGTCGGCGGGCTCCTTCACTGCCTTGCCGTCGACCGCCTTGATCACGTCACCGGCGTGCAGCCTGCCCTCGGCCGGGGAGTCCTTGACCACCGTGGAGACGATCACCCAGGACTGCACCGGGATGTCCAGCTCCTTCAGGGCGGCGACCTTCGCGCTCTCCTGGGACTGGCTGAACTCCTCGGCGTTCTCCTGGGTCGACTCCTCCTCGGTCTTGCCGTCCGGGTAGAGCGTCTCGTGGGGCACGACTTTGTTGTCGTGCGCAAGCCAGCCGTACACCGCGGCCACGAGGTTCATCTTGTAGTCGGCGCTGGTGACCCGCACGGTGGTCATGTTCAGATTTCCGCTGGTCGCGTACGTCTTGCGCCCGGAGATCTGCAGCACCGGCTCACCGTCGTGATCGCCGAGCGTGTTCACCGTCGGCCCCGGGGACATCTCCGAATACGGCACGGGGATGAACACTCCCGCGCACAGGAGCGCGATCAGCATCAGGGTGGAGGCGAGCATCGTCGCGGTGCGGCGTGGCATGCCTCGACAGTACGGGACGTGTCTGTCAGCGTCCCGTCAGGGCTGTCGCTCCATCGCCTCGCGGAAGCGGGCGTACCCGTCGAGCTCGGGCCCGTCGCTGCGCACCTTCCGGGTCCGATTGGCCCAACTGCCCCACAGACCGGCGCCGATCGCAGCGACAAGCGGAATCAGCAACCAGGCGAGCGCCGCCATCCCGTCCTCCCAACCCCAATGAGCGACCGCAACTGACTGATCAGCAGATTAACCATCCGCACTGACAACGCTCGGGGCCGGGGTGCGGTTACGCAACCGGAGGACGGGCCAGGTTCCGCTCAGCAGGCGCCGACCCACCCTCCCGTCGCCCGACCGCCACCCCTCAAGGACGGCGCTACGCGCCGACCCATTCATCTGTGCCGTCGGAGAACGTCTGGTGCTTCCAGATGGGCACCTCGTGCTTGAGGTCGTCGATCAGCTTCCGGCAGGCCTCGAAGGCCTCGCCGCGGTGCGGGCAGGAGACGGCGACGACGACCGCGAGATCCCCGACCTCAAGGTCGCCGATGCGGTGCACGGCGGCCAGCGCGCGCACCGGGTACTCGGCGACGACCTTCTCGGCGATCCGCCGCATCTCGGCCTCGGCACTGGGATGGCAGGAGTACCCGAGCCGGTCGACGTCGGCACCCCCGTCATGGTTCCGCACGGTCCCCACGAACAACGCGGTCCCACCTGCGGCGTCGTCCCCGACGGCCCGGAAGACCTCGTCCAGGGAGAGCGCGGTCTCCCTGATGGAGATCAACTTGATGGAATCCTGCGCGGCCTGCTCACCAGGGTGGTCGTTCATGGGTGCCATATGCCCATCGTGCCGCACGCCGAGGAGAAGCGGGAATAGCGCTATCGCCCGGCACACGCGTGTGCCGCTTTGGAGCCTCCTACAGACGTGCGCAGCCTGTAGCCGCTGAGCCTGCGGGCAGTCGTGCCGCCTGGTCCGACTCCCACCCCAGCAGGCGGTACCGATGCAGCCGCTGAGCCTGCGGGCAGTCGTGCCGCCTGGGGCGGCACGGGTGGGCGCAGGCGGCACCCGGCAAGCGCCGGCGAGTGCACCCACCCCGGCCCACTGCAACACCGGGCGCCTTGTCAGATCCGCCGCCGAGCCTTCCGCGCCCGCCGCACCACAGCCGCCGCGCCCAACAGCGCGACCGTCGCACCGGCCGCACCCGCAGCCGTCGCGTCCTTGCGCCCCAGCCGCCGCCCGGCCACCGTGTGCCGCCCGGCCACCTCCTCCAGCAGCTCGGCCAGCACCTCCTCGTTCGTCCACTGCGGCCGCCACCCCGCGTCGTGCAGCCGGCTGCCGCTCACCACCCAGGGGTACATCGTGTACGCGAGATCCCCGGCCGGTGACGGCGTCAGCCCGATCCGGTGCAGCCGCGCCGCCGCCCCGAGCGCGACCGCCGACGGCAGCTCCATCCGCCGGATCCCGCTCAGCTCCTCGACCTCCTCCTGCTCCAGCCACCCCTCGCACCCGACGGCGAGCTCGCCGTCGACCTTCTCCAGGACGGCGTACTCCAGAGCACTGCACAGGTCCTCGACATGGCAGAACTGCCACGCGGGCCGCGACCCGGCCACCACAAGCAGCCGCGGCGACTCGAAGTACCTGGTCAGCGCGGTGTCCGTGCCGCCACCGACCAGTACGGCCGGGCGTACGACGGTGACATTGAGCCCGGGGTGCGCGCGCGGTGCGCGCCGCGCGAGCCGTTCGATCTCCAGCAGGTCCCCGACCCCGGTGGCCTCCGCCGTGGCGCGCAGCTCCGCGTCCTCGGACAGCGGCAGCTCGTTGTCGGGCAGGGCGCCGTAGACCATCGAGGACGTGCACAGCACGACCCGGTGGATGCCGGCCGCCGCGGCAGCGGTCAGCACGGTCTGCGTCCCCCGGACGTTGTAGGCCGTACGGGCGGCCGCGTCGGTCTCAAGGTCCAGGTCGAGCGCCAGATGCACGACGACGTCGGCGCCGCGCAGCTTGTCCGCGATGGCCGGATCCCGTACGTCCAGGATGTGCCACTGCGCCGCCGCGCACTCGCCGCGCCGCTCGTCGATGGCGATGACCTGCTTGACCTCGTCGGACGCGGCGAGCCGCTCGGTGAGCAGCGCTCCGACGCCGGACGCGGCACCGGTTACCGCGACGACTGGCCCGCGCGCGGCGGGCGGGGTTGACTGGTTTCGCGCTGCGCGAACCTGCGGATCAGGGGAACTCACCGGGCGTCTCCAGCGGTTGTCTTCAGTACGTGCACAAGTGACGCGTACGTACCAGGTGGCATCCATCCTGCCGCAGGCCAAGAGTCGGCGAAGCACCGAGGCCCTAACCGCCCCGTGGTGTCTACGCTGGGTGGTGTTATCGGGCAGCCGCGCCGTCGGTGACAACCGGCGGCCTTACCAGCCGAGGAATCCCGTGAGTGACACCCCATTCGGATTCGGCCTTCCGCCGGAGGAGCCGGACGACGGCGACGAGGGCAAGAAGAAGGACCAGCAGAGCGGTGGTGGTCAGGGACCGGCCAACCCGTTCGGTTTCGGCGGGCTGCCCGGCGCCGGGGGCTTTGGCGGCCCCGGCGCGGACAACCCGTTCGCTGCCATGTTCGGTTCGCTGAACCCCAACGACCTGGGCGCCGCGTTCCAGCAGCTGGGCCAGATGCTCTCCTACGAGGGCGGCCCGGTGAACTGGGACATGGCCAAGCAGATCGCCCGCCAGACGGTCTCCCAGGGCACGTCGGACGGCACCAAGGACGCGAGCGTCGGCCCCGCCGAGCGCACCGCGGTCGAGGAGGCCGTCCGCCTGGCCGACCTGTGGCTCGACGACGCGACGTCGCTGCCCTCGGGTGCCGGCTCGGCGGTGGCTTGGAGCCGCGCGGAGTGGGTCGAGGCGACCCTGCCGGCCTGGAAGGAGCTCGTCGACCCGGTCGCCGAGCGCGTCGGCACGGCCATGGGCGACGTCCTGCCGGAGGAGATGCAGGCCATGGCGGGCCCGCTGATCGGCATGATGCGCTCGATGGGCGGTGCCATGTTCGGCACGCAGATCGGGCAGGCCGTGGGCGTGCTCGCGGGCGAGGTCGTCGGCTCGACCGACATCGGCCTGCCGCTCGGCCCGGCCGGCAAGGCCGCGCTGCTGCCGGTGAACATCGAGACGTTCGGCAAGGACCTGGGCGTGCCCAAGGAGGAGGTGCGGCTGTATCTCGCCCTGCGCGAGGCCGCCCACCAGCGCCTCTTCGCGCATGTGCCGTGGCTGCGCTCGCACCTGTTCGGCGCGGTCGACGGCTACGCGCGCGGGATCAAGGTCGACACCGCCAAGCTGGAGGACGTGGTCGGCCAGTTCGACCCGCAGAACCCCGAGCAGCTCCAGGACGCCCTTCAGCAGGGCATGTTCCAGCCGGAGGACACGCCCGAGCAGAAGGCCGCCCTGGCCCGTCTGGAGACGGCTCTGGCCCTCGTCGAGGGCTGGGTGGACGCGGTCGTGCACGCGGCCGCGAAGCCGCGTCTGTCGTCCGCCGACGCCCTGCGTGAGACGCTGCGCCGTCGCCGCGCCTCGGGCGGCCCGGCCGAGCAGACGTTCGCCACGCTGATCGGTCTGGAGCTGCGCCCGCGCCGGCTGCGCGACGCGTCCCGGCTGTGGGCCTCGCTCACGGACGCGCGCGGGGTCGACGGCCGCGACGCCCTGTGGGCCCACCCGGACATGCTGCCGACGGCGTCCGATCTGGACGACCCGGACGGCTTCGTGCACCGCGAGCAGCTGGACTTCTCCGAGCTGGACAAGATGCTCGGCGAGGCGGCCGAGAAGCCCGACCTGCGCAAGAAGGACGACGACACCAAGGACGACGACACCGAGTGAGCCTGTACGACGACGCCGTCCTGGTGCTGAAGGGCTACGAGGACCAGGGCCAGGCCGAGCTGCGCCAGACCTACCTGGACCACCTCGCGGCTCACCCGGACGGCATGTGGAAGGCCTGCGAGGCCGGGCACATCACGGCGAGCGCCCTGGTGATCGACCCCTCGCGCGGGCGTGTCCTGCTGACCCTCCACAGGAAGCTGCGCATGTGGCTGCAGATGGGCGGCCACTGCGAGCCGGAGGACGCCTCGCTGGAGGCTGCGGCCCTGCGGGAGGCCACCGAGGAGTCCGGCATCACCACCGGCCTGTCCCTCCTGCCCGGCGGCCCGGTGCGGCTCGACCGCCATCCGATTCCGTCGCCGTGCAACTGGCACCTCGACGTCCAGTACGCCGTCGTGGCCCCGCCCGGCGCGGTCCAGGAGATCAGCGACGAGTCGCTGGACCTGCGCTGGTTCGCCTACGACGAGGTCGCGAACGTCGCCGACGAGTCGGTCGTACGACTGCTGGAGACGACCCGCTCGCGGCTGTGAACGCGTAAGGGGTGGCCACCAGGTGGCCACCCCTTACGTCTGTTTTCCGGACGGTCAGCTCCAGACGTTGCCCTGGTTCTGCCCGCGGGCCCCCTGCTGGCCCACGCCGTACTGGGCGGCGAGGCCCGAGCCGATCTGGGCGTTCTGCGGCGGGAGCAGCTCACTGGGCTGCACGAGCGCATAGCCGCTGCCCATGAAGCTGAGCTCCCAGCCTTCACCGGTGTTGCCGCGGCGGCGCCACACCCCGGACGAGTGCGTCTGGGCCTGCATCTGCACGCGCAGGCCGGTGGACCACGCGACGATGGCGTCGGCGTCGCAGTTGACGTACTTGTCGGGCGTGACCTGCATCAGCAGCGGCATGCCCGAGGTCATCAGGGCGACCTTGCCGCGGCCGGTGATGTTGAGCTGGTACTTCCCGGAGCCGGAGATGCCGTACTGGCTGTCGACGGCGATGACCTCGTGGTGCAGCGAGGAGTCCATGGCCAGCACATAGCTGCTGTCCACGGTCAGCCCGTCCTGGTCCACCTCCATCAGATGGAGGTGCTGCTTGAGGTTGGCGAGGTAGACCGTGCCCTGCCCGTGGCAGCGCATGAGGTCCAGGCCCTCGCCGGTGTTCGCACGCGCGCGTCCCTGCTGGTTGCTCTGGAACTCGGCGTCGAACTCGACGAGGCCCTGGTAGGCGACCATCGTGCCCTTGCGGGCGAGGATGTCGTCGTGGCCCTCCAGGGTGAGCCGGAGCATCTGCTTGTTCTGCAGGCTCCAGCGATCCTGGGTCTGCTGGTCGTTGTAGGCGAAAAGCGGACTCTGCATGGTGTGGTGCTCCCCCTCAGCCCCGAACCCGGAGGCGGTCGGTGCTGTCCTCGCTGGGCTGGACGACGACGATGCCCTGTCCTGAGAAGGCCATCTGGTAGGCCTCACCGCTGCCGCGGCCGATCAGCGACTGCGCCTTGAAGCTGCGCTTGCCCTTCACCTTGAGGTTCGGGGACCAGGCGACGAGCGCGTCGGGGTCGACGTACGTCTCGTTCTCGCCGCCGCCGCAGTCGACGACGATCGGCTTGCCCCGGGAGGTCAGCGCGACCCAGCCCTGCCCGGAGATCTTGGTGTTCCACAGGCCCTGTCCGGCGAACTTGGCCATGCCCTTCACCCGCTCGGCGCCCCACGTGAGGTGCGCGTCGAAGGCGAGCAGGTTGGTGGCGTTGACGGAGATCCCGTCGCCGTTGAGGTTGATCACGACGACGTTCGCACCGTAGTCGGCGAGGTAGAGCAGTCCGTCGCCGGAGCACTTCATCAGGGGCGCGCCCTCACCGGTCATCCAGTCCTTGGCGATCTGGCGCACGGCCGGCGGGTTGGGCTCGTACTGGACGAACCCCTCGTAGGCGACCATCGACCCCACGCGCGCGAGGAGGTCGTTCCCGGTCTGCATGGCGACCTTCAGCATGTGGTTGCCGTGGTTCTCCATGCGGGCGGTCACGGGAGCGGGAGCGTAGCCCGCGAGCGGCTGGTTCATGACGGGCTCTCCCTCAGATCTCGTACGGCTGGACGACGATGAAGTTGCCGGGCGCGGCCCGGAACTGCAGGTTCACGCTCTCGCCGGTGTCGCCGGGGTAGGCGTTGCGGCGCATGCGGACCTGGCTGGAGACGACCACCTGGGCGGCGGACGACCAGGCGACCACGGCGTTGGCGTCGGCGAACGTCGTGGGCGTGACCGGCAGGACCACGGGCGTGCCGTGCGTCTTGACGACGATCGTGCCGGTGCCGGTGAACTGCATCGTGAACAGCGCGCCGCCGGGGATGCCGTGGCCCTCGATACGGCGGACCTCGTACTGGAGGCTCTCGTCGAAGGCGAGGACGTTCTCGGCGGAGATGCAGATGCCGTCGCCCTGGAGCTCGATGGGGTGCAGCATCGTGGAGTTCTCAGCGAGGAACACCTGGCCGTAGCCCGTGCAGCGCATCAGCTGCATCTCCTGGCCGGTCGCGTTGCCGACGATCCGGCCGGCGAACCCGGCGCCCTTGTAGCTGAAGTCGACCTTGCCCTGGTAGAGCACCATGCTGCCCTGCCGGGCCAGCACGGCCTGCCCGCCGACGCTGAGGTCGACGCGGACCATCTTCTTGTTCTGCGGCGTCCAGCGCTGCCCGGCGGGCGTCTCCTTGAACTGCTGGAGCGCGGCCGCCACACCGGGGGCCTGCGGTGCGCCCTGAGGGGCACCCTGCGGCGCACCGTAAGGGGCGGCCTGTTGGCCCGGGACCTGCCCGTAGGGAGGCTGCTGGCCGTAGCCGGGCGGCGCGGGCGGTGCCTGAGGAGCGTGCGGCGCCTGAGGCTGGCCGTAGCCGGGGGGCATCGGGGCGCTGGGGGCGGGCGGCTGGCCGTACGGCGGCTGCGGCTGGGCCGGCTGGCCGTAGGGCGCGGGCGCCGGGGCGGGCGGCGGGGCCTGGGTGCCACCGGGCGGGGTCATGGGAGCGATGATGGTCGGCGCGGCGTGCACCGAGGGCGCGGGCGCCGGGGCCGGGGGCGGCGTGGCTCCCGGCGGGGGCGCGAAGCCCTGCGGGGCGGGCGCCGGAGCCGGTGCGGGAGCCGGAGCTGCCGGGGCCCCGAAGGCGGGCGCCGCGAAGCCCGGGGCGGCACCGGCCTGCGGCTGCTGCTGCGGCGCGGGGGCTTCCTCCTCCATGACCTCGCCGCCGAAGTTCTTCAACAGCGCGTCCAGCCCGCCGTCGAAGCCCTGTCCGACCGCGGCGAACCGCCAGACGTCCTTGAGATAGAAGTCGCCCAGCATCACGGCGCGCTCGGTGGAGAACTCCGAACCGTTGAACGCGTAGCGGGCCACCTCCTCGCCGCCGGCGACGATGCGGATGTATCCGGGGCCCACCTGCGACATCTGTCCGGCGCCGTCGATCGTCGCCGTGAACGACAACTTCTGGATCTGCGGCGGGATCCGGTCCAGCGTGACCCGGAACGACTCCGTGTCGCCGGCCTGGGCGCCGAGGAGCTGAACGGACTCCTCGGGGGACTTCGGCTGGTTGAAGAAGACGAAGTAGCGGTCGTCGGAGAGCCGTTCGTCGGCGTCGAGACCGAAGCAGCTGATGTCGAAGGTCAGCCCGGGGCCGGAGATCTGCACACCTACGTACAGATCCGTGCCCGCGGTGAGGTCACTGATCCTGGCCTTGTGGCCGCGTTGGAATTCCCTGGCCATGCGTAACGACCGTCCCCCATCCCGAATATGAGTGCGTCGCGCAAGGCTAACGGCAAACTCGGACACCGGACGAAGTCGGTACACAGCCGGTACAGAACAGGAGCCCCGCTGTACCGGAAGCTCCTCTTCCAGGAACGGTCACTCTCCGCGCGCGCCGGGCAGATGGGGCAACCTGTCGGCGGCGACCACACCTTCGAGGTAACCCCGGGCCCGCTCGGTCCGCGGGTACGCCTCCAACAGGCGCCAGAAGCGGGGGCCGTGGCCGGGCACCAGCAGATGCGCGAGCTCGTGGAGGAGGACGTAGTCGACGACGTACTCGGGCATGCCCTGGAGGCGGTGCGAGAGCCGGATGCTGCCCTCGGCCGGGGTGCACGAGCCCCAGCGCGTGTTCTGGTTGGTGACCCAGCGGACCGACGCGGCCCGGGCACGACCGCCGAAGTACTGGGCCGACAGCCGCTCCGCACGCTCCGCCAACTCGGTGTCGCCGAGCACCCGCTTGCTCTCCTGGGCGGCCAGCTTGTCGAGCATGACGCTCACCCAGCGCTGCTCCTCCGCCTCGGACATCCGGGCGGGGATGAGCACGACAGTGCGATCGCCCTCGCGGTACGCGGAGACCGTCCTGCGTCGACGGGCGCTCCTGCGCACCTCGATCGCGCTCGCCCCCGGACTGCTCGGCGGCGGGCTCGTCGTGCTGCGCTGTGGCGTTCCGGCGCGGTGCAGTGGGTCGACGGACACGCCCCGACGTTACCCGCTGCACACGCGGGAAGTCCCGAGTCCGGGACGGTTCGGCACTGATCCCCCGCCATGCGTTGGATTTGTACGACGAACACCCGCCGCCTGTGGACAACTTTCGGCGCCGGGCCGCGGATCCCGGCATGCTGGCTCTCGTCGGCGGAGCTACGACCGAGCCCACCGGCACACGAGGACGAACCATGACGTACGGGGGCCTGTCATGCATCCGATGGTGAAGCCCGCGCTCCGGCGCGGCTGGCGCGATCTCAACACCGTGCAGTTCGGGATGACTCCCGCGCACGCGATGACGCTCGGCCCGATGGACACGGCCACGGGCAGCTTCCTCGACCTGCTCAACGGCACCCGCGGCCTGGAGCTGCTGCGCGCGGAGGGGCGCCGCATGCATCTGCCCGACGGCCATGTCGACGGGCTGGTGCAGCGGCTGACGCGGGCCGGACTGCTCGACGACGCGCGAGGGGGCGGCCCGGGCGCGGCCGACCTGCGGGAGAAGAAGGAGGTCCTGGACCGGCTCCGCCCCGATCTGGCCTCACTCTCCCTGACCGCATCCGAGCCGGGCGAGGCCATGCGCCGACTGACCGCCCGCCGGTCCTTGCACGTGCAGGTGAGAGGCGCCGGCCGGGTGGGCGCGCTGCTGGCCTCCGTGCTGTCGGGCGCGGGGGTCGCTGAGGTCGACGTATGCGACGGCGGTCGCGTCGAGCCATGGGACGTGGCGCCCGGAGGGCTGTCCGCCGAGGCGGTCGGCGACCGGCGGGACGAAGCCGCCCGCCGGGCCGTGCGCCGGGCGGCACCGGACCGGCCGACGCGCCGCGGGCACCGGTCGCCGCCGGACACCGGCAGCCCGGGTCACTCCCTGGTGATCCTCGCCCCACGGGACGACGTCGCCGTGCACGCACCCGCCCCGTCCGCCGCCGACCCGCTGATCGCCTCCGGTACGCCGCATCTGTACGCCGGCGTGGTGGAGGGAACCGGCGTCGTCGGTCCACTCGTCCTGCCCGGCGAGACGAGCTGCGCGGGCTGTCTGGACGAAGGGCGTACCGACCGGGATCCGGCCTGGCCCCGCATGATCACTCAGTGGCGCTCGGGCGGACGGCGTCAGGTGCCGTCCTGTGATCTGGCGCTGGCCACGACGGTCGCGGGGCTGGCGGCCGCGCACGCGCTGGCGTTCCTCGACGGCCAAACACCGTCGAGCGCCGGCGCCCGCTGGGAGGTGTCCCTGCCCGGTCTGACCTGGCATGCGCGTCCGGTCCGGCCGCATCCCGCATGCCCGTGCGGGGCCGCGGAGAAAGGTAAGGAGGAACACACCGCCAAGCAGGGGGAGGCACACGAGACAATGGCGGTGCAACGGCCGTCGAGTAAGTCACGCCGTCAGGCAGACACGGCGCGGCCGGCTGGGACCTGGAGGGCGCATGTCTGATCTTCCCCGGAAAGCGGTCACCCGTACCGCCAAACTCGCCGCGCTCCCGCTCGGCTTCGCCGGACGGGCGACCTGGGGACTGGGCAAGCGGATCGTGGGCGAGTCCGCGGAGATCGTCAGCCGCGAGCTGCAGCAGCGCACCGCGGAGCAGATGTTCAAAGTGCTCGGCGAGCTCAAAGGCGGCGCGATGAAGTTCGGGCAGGCGCTGTCCGTCTTCGAGTCCGCACTGCCCGAGGAGGTCGCCGGCCCCTATCGTGCGGCGCTGACGAAACTGCAGGAGGCGGCCCCTCCGATGCCGACGCGCACCGTGCACGCGGTGCTCTCCGAGCGGCTCGGGGAGGACTGGCACGAGCTGTTCCGCGAGTTCGACGACAAGCCCTCCGCGGCGGCTTCCATCGGCCAAGTGCACCGGGGCGTGTGGCACGACGGTCGCGAGGTGGCGGTCAAGGTCCAGTACCCGGGCGCCGGTGAGGCCCTGCTGTCCGACCTCAACCAATTGAGCCGGTTCGCCCGTCTGTTGGGGCCGCTGGTCCCCGGAATGGACATCAAGCCGCTGATCACGGAGCTCAAGGACCGCGTCTCCGAGGAGCTGGACTACGGGCTGGAGGCCCAGGCCCAGGGGGTGCACGCGCAGGAGTTCGCGGGCGACCCGGACTTCGTGGTTCCCGACGTGGTCCATCAGTGCGAGCAGGTCCTGGTCACCGAGTGGATCGGCGGCATCCCGCTGTCGGAGATCATCGCCGACGGCACACCGGAGCAGCGCAACCGGGCCGGGCAGCTCCTGGCGCGCTTCCTCTTCTCCGGCCCGGCCCGCACCGGCCTGCTGCACGCCGACCCGCACCCGGGCAACTTCCGTCTCCTGCCCGGCGAGCCGGACGGTGAGGACGACTGGCGTCTGGGCGTCCTGGACTTCGGCACGGTCGACCGCCTCCCGGGCGGCCTGCCGACACCCATCGGCGAATCTCTGCGGATGACCCTCGACGGGGAGGCGGAAGAGGTCTACGAGCTGCTGTGCGCGGAGGGCTTCGTCAAGGAGTCCATAGAGCTGGACCCGGATGCCGTCCTCGACTACCTCCTGCCGATCATCGAGCCGGCTCAGGTCGACGAGTTCACCTTCAGCCGGGGCTGGATGCGCAGCCAGGCGGCCCGGGTCGCCGATCCCCGGTCTCCCGCCTACCAACTCGGCAAGCAGCTCAACCTGCCCCCTGCCTACCTTCTGATCCACCGGGTGACGCTGAGCACCATCGGCGTCCTGTGCCAGCTCGGCGCGACGGTTCGGCTGCGCGACGAGCTGGAGGACTGGCTGCCGGGCTTCGTGGCGGAGGAGGAGACGCCGGAGGAGTCGGTGGTGGAGGCATGAGCCCTACCACCAGGCCGAGTCCAACCGCCCCTCGATCGCCCTGAGGTTCTCCCGGGAGCAGGCGTCGCAGAAGTAGCGGCGGACGCCGTTCTCCATGGAGCAGACCCAGGTGGGCTGGGGGGCCTCGGCCTGGGTTCCGCAGCGGGCGCACACAAGGGGCTGCCGCTCCGCGCCGGAATCGCCGTTGTCACTGCCTCCGGGAAGACTCGTCACCCGGCGACGATATCGCCGCGGTCAGCGGTTGCGCGGGCACAACGCACCGCGGGGGCCGGTCCGTTCGGACGGACCGGCCCCCGCGTGGAGAGCTACTGCCTCCCGGTCGGGGAGGCCACCGCTTCAGGTGTGGTCGATTACTGCATGACCGCCATGGCGAGCGCGCGGCGGGCGCGCAGCGAGGCGCGCTCGGCGCGACGCTGCATACGGCGCGCGGTCACCAGGCGCATGGCCCGGCGTTCCCGCTCGGCCTCATGCAGGCGCTCGTGCATATGCGCACGTGCCAGGGCTTCTGGGATGAGTTGCATTTCGCGGGTCCTGTTCTGGCGCGAGTCGATCGCACCACTGGTGGTGAAGTCTTCAGGCGTGGTGCCTGCGTGCTCGTTGGTGGACGGCTTCATCGGGGCCTGCTTCTTGGGGTCGTGCGTGAGGGGGCGGTCGATCGTTCCTGCGGTGTTCATGCCGTGACCGGGTTCTTGCGCGGGCGACCACGCGGCCGCTTCCGGGCGACGACAACACCCTGGACGAACAGCTCGCCACCCCAGACGCCCCAGGGCTCACGCCGCTCCTTGGCGCCGGCGAGGCAGGCCTCCATCAGCGGGCAGGTGCGGCAGAGGGACTTGGCGTACTCCACGTCCGCCGGCGACTCGGCGAAGAAGACCTCCGGGTCGTAGGAACGGCAGGGGACGGGTACGCCGAGGTTCTCGATGGCGTCGTCGAGCGCGGTGAGCGCAGTGAGCGGGGTCAAGGTGGAGTCCTCCGTGAGGCCGGGCGGGGGGATCGTTTCGGAAGGCGGTACGGACGGGGCGTGCGCTTCGAGTTGCACGGTTGGTCTTCCTCGTCTGGTCGTTCCGGTCCTGTTGGACCGGGTGGCGGCTGGTACCGGGTTCTTTTCTTGTCCCGAGGCCCCTTCGCTCCGTTCTCCCGCTTGAGGGAAAACAGAAGGGCCGCGGATCCCGGATGGGGTTCCGCGGCCCTGAAGGCGCCGGCCTGATCGGCGATCAGGCTGGATCACTCCAGGGTTCTGGCCCACGGAAGGCCCACATCTGGTGGTGCTGCGTCGTCTGCTTCCGGAATCCGGCACCGGTCGCCGTAAAGGCATAGGCCTGGGCCTGTGCCGCTACTGCTGCTTCCAGTGCCTTGGTCGGTCGCTCATTCCGCTCGCGGACAGGGAGACCCGCGAGGGACAGGGAGGACTCCGGACGCACGGCACGAATGCCGGACAGACCGGTGCCCGGGTTCGAGACGCCGAGCATGCACAGGGAGGCGACGACCGAGCGATCGGTCATTTTCACGGTGCTGACGATGGAGCTGGTGTTGATGCTGATCACTGGACTCGCCTCCTCTCGGCGTATCGGGGGACTGGGGGTGAGCCAGTCCGGCGGGTATGCAAGTACAACACGGAATTGGGGCCTCCAGGAAGGCCTCCGTTCCCGTGCCTAAGAACCTATGGGGATTGCTGGGGCATGCGCAAACTATTTTTTCGACGAGTTCGTATCAGACCTCGTCTTCTTCTTCCTCGGGCTGCCGGCCTGCGCAGATGTCCAGGACTTCGGCTCCGTAGCGGTTGAGCTTGCGCAGGCCGACGCCCGGGATCCGGGCCAGCTCGTTCTCGTCGTCGGGCGTGGCCTCGGCGATCGCCATCAGTGTCTTGTCGGTGAAGACGCAGAAGGCCGGCTGCCCGCTGCGCTTCGCCTGGACCGCCCGCCACTCGCGCAGCCGCTCGTACAGGCCCTCGTCCATGTCGGAGGGGCAGTCCTCGCAGCGCATCAGTTTCATCTCGCCGGCGTCGGTGAGGGTGCGTCCGCAGACCCGGCAGCGGGCGGGGATGCGCTGAGTGCGGCGCGGCACGGCGCCGGGTCTGCTCGTGAAGCCGCGCTCGACGCCCCCCGCGCGGCCCGCGGCGGTACCGCCCGCCGTGCCGGTGGAGCCGGGGCGCAGCCCGTCGAGAAAGCGACTGGGGCGGCGGTTCGGGCGGCCGCCGGGTGCGCGGGCGAGGGACCAGGAGACGTGGAGGTGCCGGCGGGCACGGGTGACTCCGACGTAGAGAAGACGGCGCTCCTCCTCGATCTGCTCGTCGGTCTTTGCGTAGGTGATCGGCATCATGCCCTCGGCTACGCCGACCAGGAAGACGACGTCCCACTCCAGACCCTTGGCCGAGTGCAGGGAGGCGAGGGTGACGCCCTGGACGGTGGGGGCGTGCTGGGCATTGGCGCGCTCGTCGAGCTCCGCGACGAGGTCGCCGAGGGTGGCACCGGGTCTGGCCGCGGCGAAGTCCTGGGCGAGGTTGACCAGGGCGGCCAGCGACTCCCAGCGCTCTCTGACGGCGCCGGAGCCGGCCGGGGGCTGGGGCGTCCAGCCCTCCCCGGAGAGCACGGCACGCACCTGTGAGGGCAGGTCGACGGCGTCGTCGAGGAGGGAGTCGTTGCCGCCGAAGCGGGCTGCGCCGCGCAGTGCGATGCCGGCCTTGCGCACCTCGGGGCGGTCGAAGAAGCGCTCCGCACCCCGCAGCTGGTACGGGATACCGGCGTCGGCGAGGGCCTGTTCGTAGGTCTCGGACTGGGAGTTCGTGCGGAACAGGACGGCGATCTCGCTGGCCGGGATCCCTGAGTCCAGCAGTTCGCGGATACGGCGGGCGGCGCCCTCGGCCTCGGCGGGCTCGTCGGTGCACTCGGTGTAGACGGGCTCGGGTCCGGGGTCGCGCTGGGAGATCAGCTCCAGGCGGTGGTCGGCTGCCCGGCCGCGGGCCTGGGCGAGCAGGCCGTTGGCGAGGTGGACGACCTGGGGCGTGGAGCGGTAGTCGCGGACCAGCTTGACGACGGTGGCACCGGGGTGGCGGGTGCGGAAGTCGAGCAGATGGTCCGGGGTTGCTCCCGTGAACGAGTAGATCGTCTGGCTGGCGTCGCCGACCACGCACAGGTTGTCGCGCTCGCCGAGCCACAGTTCCAGCAGACGCTGCTGGAGGGGGCTGACGTCCTGGTACTCGTCGACCACGAAGTGCTGGTACTGGGAGCGGACCTGTTCGGCGATGTCGTGGCGGTCCTGGAGGATCGCCACGGTCAGCAGCAGGACGTCCTCGAAGTCGATGACGCCGCGCTCCCGCTTGAGGTCCTCGTAGGCGGAGTAGAGCTGGGCGATCTCGGCCGGGTCGCGGGGGACCTCCCGGCCGGCCTTGGCGGCGGCGAGCTGGTAGTCGGCGGGGACGGTCTGGGTGACCTTGGACCATTCGATCTCGGCGGTGGTGTCCCGCAGCTCGCCCCGGTCCAGGCGGATGCGGCAGGCGGCGGCCGCGTCCGCGACGAGCTGGATCTTGCGGTCGACGAGCCGGGGCATGGAGCCACCGATCGCTTTCGGCCAGAAGTACTGGAGCTGTCGCAGGGCTGCCGAGTGGAACGTACGGGCCTGGACACCTCCGGCGCCGAGCTGGCGCAGCCGGCCGCGCATCTCTCCGGCGGCGCGGTTGGTGAAGGTGACGGCGAGCACGCTGGAGGGCTGGAGGATCCCGGCGCGCACTCCGTAGGCGATGCGGTGCGTGATCGCCCGTGTCTTGCCCGTGCCGGCTCCGGCCAGCACGCACACCGGACCGTGCAGGGCGGTGGCCACCTCGCGCTGCTCGGGGTCGAGCCCGTCGAGCACCGCGTCGGCCGAGTCCGGTACCTGCGGGAAGAGCGGGGAGTGCGTTGCTGCTGTCACATGGCCATGCTGCCAGGTCGCCGGAGACGGATGAGCCGGTTGTCCACAGGCAGGGCCTCGCAGTCGTACTAATGCGGCAGGCGTCACGTGGCCGGGCATACCCCGGGCGGGAATGGCCGCCCGATCGCATACGTTCCTTCTCAGGACGACCCCGTCCCCGAGCCACCAGAGGAGCGCGCGAGACATGCAGGGCACTGTGACGATGTACAGCACCACGTGGTGCGGCTACTGCCAGCGGCTGAAGAAGCAGCTGGAGCGCGAGGGCATCGCGTACACCGAGATCAACATCGAGCAGGACCCGGCGTCCGCGGCGTTCGTGGAGAAGGCGAATGGCGGAAACCAGACGGTCCCGACCGTGCTGTTCTCCGACGGTTCGACGCTCACGAACCCGTCGCTGGCTCAGGTGAAGCAGAAGATCGGCGTCTGACCGACGCGCAGAAACACGAAGAGGGTGGCCGCCCCGAGCCGGGGCGGGCACCCTCTTCGTATGCCGGTCAGACGCTGCGCGTCGGCAGCGGCTTGCCGTACCAGAGCTCGATGAGGCGGGCCGCGATCGAGATGCCGTAGGGCGGCAGCACCTCGCCCGAGTCGAAGGCGGCGCGCAGCTCGTCGCGGGAGAACCAGCGGGCCTCGTGGATCTCGTCACCGTCGACGTCGATGTCGGTCGAGGTGGCGCGGGCCATGAAACCCAGCATGAGGCTGGACGGGAAGGGCCAGGGCTGGCTGGCGACGTACTCGACCTGGCCGACGGTGACGCCCGCCTCCTCGAAGACCTCGCGGCGTACGGCCTGCTCGATGGACTCGCCGGGCTCGACGAAGCCGGCGAGCGTGGAGAAGCGGCCTTCCGGCCAGTGGACCTGGCGGCCCAGCAGGATGCGGTCGTCCTCGTCGGTGACGGCCATGATCACGGCTGGGTCGGTCCGCGGGTAGTGCTCGCCTCCACAGGCCGGACAGCGGCGGATGTGGCCGGCCGCGGCGATGACGGTGCGTTCGCCACAGCGGGAGCAGAAGCGGTGGGTGCGCTGCCAGTTCTCCAGGCCGACCGCGTGCACCATCAGGCCGGCGTCGCGCGGCGACAGCAGCAGGCCCGCCTCGCGCAGGCCCGCCGGGCGCGCGGACTGGTCGATACGGCCGGGCAGGGCGTCCTTCTGGAGGGCGAAGTAGCTGATGCCGTCCTCGTCGATGCCGAGGAAGTAGCGGTGCGCCTCGGTGAGGGGGGCCTCGAAGGACGGGGTCATGACGAGTTCGGTACGGCCGTCCGCCGTCTCGTCGATGAGGACCTGGCCGCCGGAAACCACGAAGCAGCGGGTCGTGGGGTGGCTCCATGCCGCCGCCAGCCAGGCCTCGTCGAGGCGGTGGTGGGCGGCGCGGTCGATGCCGCTCGGGGCCGTGAGCGAGATGGGGCGGTCGGCGGTGTGGTCGGTCCAGGTGGTCACGGGTGCTTCCAACTCCCCCGGTGGAACGGTTGGTTTCGGCAGGCGGTTCAGCGGGACGTGGGACGGGAGGGGACCGGGTCCGGCGGGGCGGGGTAAGGGGCGGCCCTTCCAGTGTGCCCCGCGCGCGGTACCGCTTCGGACGGTTCGGGGTGCTCAGGGTGCATGGCGCCAGTTCTCCGCGAGGTCGCCCCACAGGTACGCGGTGGTCTCGACGCCCTTGAGCAGGAGATCGAGCTCGACCTTCTCGTTCGGGGCGTGCCAGCCGTCGGAGGGGACCGAGATGCCCAGGAAGAGCACCGGAGCGCCGAGGACGTCCTGAAGGTCGGCGGCCGGTCCCGAGCCGCCCTCACGGGTGTAGCGAACGGGCTGTTCGAAGGCGCGGCCCATGGCGCGGACGACGGACTGCAGGGCCGGGTGGTCCAGCGGCGTCAGGCACGGGCGCGTGCCCGCCGAGAACGCGATCTCGCAGCGGATACCGGCGGGCACCTGCTCGGCGGCCCAGGCGCGGACCACCTCCTCGGTGTGCTGCAGGTCCTGACCCGCGACCAGCCGGAAGGAGAGCTTCACCACGGCGGAGGACGGGATGATCGTCTTGCTGCCCGGGCCCTGGTAGCCGCCGCCGATGCCGTTGACCTCGGCGGTCGGGCGGGCCCAGATGCGCTCCAGGGTGGTGTGCCCGGCCTCGCCGTGGGTGGCGTAGGACTTGGCGGTGCGCAGCCACTGCCGTTCGTCGAAGGGCAGCTCGGCGAAGAGCTCCCGCTCGCGGTCGGTGAGTTCGACGATGCCGTCGTAGAAGCCGGGGATCGCCACGCGTGCGTGCTCGTCGTGCAGGGCGGCGACGAGGCGGGCGGCGACGGCGGCCGGGTTGGGCACGGCGCCGCCGAACGAACCGGAGTGGATGTCCTGGTCGGGTCCGTACAGCTGGATCTCGCACTCGGCGAGGCCGCGCATGCCGGTGCACACCGTCGGGGTGTCCTCGGACCACATGCCGGTGTCGGAGACGATCACGGCGTCGGCGGCGAGCCGGTCCGCGTGCTCCTCGACGAGCGCGCGGAAGTTCGGGGAGCCGGACTCCTCCTCGCCCTCGACGATGAGCTTCAGGTTGACGGCCGGGGTGGTGCGGCCGGTGGTGGCGAGGTGGGCGCGGACGCCGAGTGTGTGGAAGAACACCTGGCCCTTGTCGTCGGCCGCCCCGCGCGCGTAGAGGCGGTTGTCCCGGACGACGGGCTCGAAGGGGTCGCTGTCCCAGCCGTCCTCGCGGGCGGCGGGCTGCACGTCGTGGTGGCCGTAGACCAGGACCGTGGGGGCCTCCGGGTCGCCGGAGGGCCACTCGGCGAAGACGGCCGGGGCGCCGGGCGTCTGCCAGACCTCGACGGTCGGGAAACCGGTCTCCTTGAGTGCGGCGGCGAGCCAGTCGGCGCTGCGGTGCACATCGGGCGCGTGGTCGGGCTGGGCCGACACGGAGGGGATACGCAGCCATGCGGCGAGGTCGTCGAGGAAGACGGCGCGGTGCTGTTCGACGTACGTACGGACGGCGCTGACGTCGCTGTCAACGGGATGGCTCATGGTCACGAGCCTATCGGCCCGCACCGACATCCTTGTTGGGCGGTTCGTCACACTGCGGCTCCCCGGTGAGCAGCCGCTCCAGTGCGGCACGGTCCGGGAGGTCCTCCGGCCGCACGACCTCACCGCTGCGCACGTACAGGAACGCGGCGGTGACCGACTCCAGGGGCACGTTCTGCTGCTCTGCCCAGGCAAGCCGGTACACGGCCAGCTGGAGCGGGTCGGCGCTGCGGGTGCGGCTGGTCTTCCAGTCGACGATCTCGTACGTCGCCGTCTCGCCGTCGCCTTCCTTGTAGACGGCGTCGATGCGGCCCCGCACGACGCGGCCGGCGATCGCGAGCTGGAAGGGGGCTTCCACGCGGTACGGGGTGCGCTGGGCGTAGGTCGTGCGTTCGAAGGCGTCCTTGAGGGCCTCCAGGTCGCGTTCGTCGGCGATCTCGGCCTCGCTGCCGGGCAGTTCCTCCGGCTCCAGCATGGGCAGGGTGAGCTCTTCGAAGCGGGCCTCGACCCAGGCGTGGAATCGGGTGCCCTGGCGGGCGGCGGGCTGCGGCGGGCGGGGCATGGGGCGCGCCAGCTCCTGGGCCAGGCCGTCCGGGTCGTCGGCGAGGCGCATCAGCTGGGACGCCGTCAGGGAGGCGGGCAGGGGTACGTCGGTGACGCCTGCGCGGGCGCGCAGGAGCTCGCCGGTGAGCGCGTCCAGGTCGCGGTCCCAGGAGGCGATGGTGCGGGCCTCCTCCGGGGTGAGGCGGGTGTGGTGGGAGGTGCTGGGGCGGCGGGTGAGCTCGGGTTGCGGCTCTGGCTCCGAGGGGTGGGCGCGTGGGGCGTCCGGCTCGGGCGGTGCCGCCTGGTGCGGGACGGTCGGACGGTCCGTGGTCCATGAGTCCCAGTCGGCCTGGTCGTCCGCCCGGTCGTCCTCGAAGGGGTGGTCGAACGGGTCGTCGAGGGGCACGTCGTCCGCGAAGGGATCCTCGTCGGGAGCGTCGTGGCGGGCTTCGTCGTCGTCCGGCGGTGGGGGCCAGTCCGGGTCGTCGTAGCGGTCCGGGTCGTGGGTGGCGGCGGGGTGGCCGTCCTCGTGGGAGGCGAGGCCCTCCAGGTGGGCGAGGACCGTCTCGGCGGCTGCCCGGCGTCGCGTCAGCGCCGCGTCATCCAGGGGCAGGGGCCAGACCTGGTCGACGGTCGCCGCGTGGAGGGCCGGGTTCTCCTCGTCCTCGGCGGGCTCGTCCGCCCAGGCCTCGATCTCGCCGTGCCCGGCCGCGCAGTGGTCGTGCAGGGCCTGGAGGAAGCCGGAGGGGCCACGCGGCTTCTTCTGGCTGGGGCCCCACCAGTGGCCCGAGCCGAGGAGCAGGGAGCGCGGGCGGGTGAAGGTGACATAGCCGAGGCGGAGTTCCTCGGTGTGCTGGTGGTCCTTCATGGCCTCGTGGAAGGCCTTCAGGCCCCGCGAGTCCCAGGCCGCGACGTCGGGCAGGGTGTCGGTGTCGCCGCGCAGTTCGTGCGGCAGCACCTTGCCCTGGGAGGTCCACTTCTCGCGGCCCTGGCTGCTGGGGAAGGTGCCGGTGACCAGCCCGGGAACGGCGACGACGTCCCACTCCAGGCCCTTGGACTTGTGGGCGGTGAGGACCTTCACGGTGTTCTCGCCGCCGGGGAGGGCGTTGTCGAGGCCCTTCTCGTACTGGGCGGCCGTACGCAGGAAGCCCAGGAAGGCCAGCAGGGTCGCCTCGCCGTCGCCGGCGGCGAACGAGGCGGCGACGTCCAGGAAGTTCGACAGAGTCTCGCGGCGACGGGCGGCCAGGGCATGCGGGGACGCCGACAGTTCGACCTCCAGGCCGGTGACGGCGAGGACGCGGTGCAGGACGTCCATCAGGGGGTCGGACAGGGAGCGGCGCAGGTCGCGCAGTTCGGCGGCCAGGCGCGCGAACCGCACGCGCGCGTCCGACGAGAAGGGCAGCCCGTCGTCGTCCCCGGCGCCGTCGAGCGGGGTCTCCAGGAACGTGTCGAGGGCGTCCGCCAGCGATATCACCTCGGCGGGGTCGACCCCCTCGACCGCCTCGGCGAGCCGGCGGTCCGGGTCGTCGTCGCCGTCCACGCGCGCGTGGGACACGAGCAGGCGGGCGCGGCGCCCCAGGAGGGCGAGGTCGCGCGGGCCGATGCGCCAGCGCGGGCCGGTCAGGACGCGGACCAGGGAGGCGTTGGCGCCGGGGTCCTGGAGGACCTCGCACACGGCGACGAGGTCGGCGATCTCCGGCAGGTGCAGCAGCCCGGACAGGCCGACCACCTCGACCGGGATGTCCCGGGCCACCAGCGCGCCCTGGATCTCGGCGAAGTCGGTGGCCGTACGGCACAGGACGGCGATCTCGCCGGGCGCCTTCCCGGTGTTCACCAGGTGGGCGATCGAGTCGGCGACCCAGTCGATCTCCTCGGCGTGGGTGCGCAGCAGGGCGCAGCGGACGGTGCCGTCATGTTCGGCGCCGGGCGCCGGGCGGAGGGCCTCCACGCCCGCGTGCATGGCGCGCAGGGGCTCCGCGAGGCCGTTGGCGAGGTCGAGGAGGCGGCCGCCGCTGCGGCGGTTCTCGCTGAGGGCCTGCCGGGTGGCGGGGCTGCCGTCGGCGTGGGCGAAGTGCTCGGGGAAGTCGTCGAGGTTGGCGACGGAGGCGCCGCGCCAGCCGTAGATCGCCTGGCAGGGGTCGCCGACGGCGGTCACCGGGTGGCCCGTGCCACCGCCGAACAGGCCCGCCAGCAGAATGCGCTGGGCCACCGAGGTGTCCTGGTACTCGTCGAGGAGGACCACGCGGAACTCGTCGCGCAGGACGCGTCCCACCTCGGGGATCCGGGCGAGCTGCGCGGACAGGGCGATCTGGTCGCCGAAGTCGAGCAGGTCGCGGTCACGTTTGGCGGCCCGGTAGCGGACCACCAGGTCGGCCAGTTCGCGGCGTGCGGCGGCCGTCTCGGGCACCTTGCGCAGATCGGCGTTGGTGAGCTTGGCGCCCTGGAGGGTGAGCAGGAGTTGCGCGTCGTACGCCCGCAGGGCCTCGGGACGTACGAGGTGTTCGGCGAGCTCGGCGTCGAGCGCGAGGAGGTCGCTGACCAGGTCGGCGAACGTGCGGGTCAGCGCCGGGTACGGGCCCGGGGCCTCGCGCAGCACGCGCGCGGCGAGCTGGTAGCGGGTGGCGTCGGCGAGCAGGCGTGCCGTCGGTTCCAGCCCGATGCGCAGGCCGTGGTCGGTCAGGAGTCGGCCCGCGAAGGCGTGGTAGGTGGAGATCACCGGCTCGCCCGGCGGGTTGTCCGGGTCGATGACGTCGGGGTCGGTGACGCCCGCCTTGATCAGCGCCTTGCGGACGCGCTCGGCGAGTTCACCGGCGGCCTTGTTGGTGAAGGTCAGGCCGAGGACCTGCTCGGGGGCGACCTGGCCGGTGCCGACCAGCCAGACCACGCGCGCGGCCATCACCGTGGTCTTGCCCGATCCGGCTCCGGCCACGATCACCTGCGGGGCGGGCGGCGCGGTGATGCAGTCCGTCTGCTCCGGGGTGAACGGGATGCCGAGGAGCTCCTTGAGCTGATCGGGATCGGTGATACGTGGCGGCACCTCAGAGAGGCTAGCGGCGGGCACTGACAGCGGATGCCGAATCGGCTGTCGAGTTGGAAGAAGCGCTGGTCAGCACGGGTGGTGCCGTGCGTCACTCGACGACGTGACGCCCCTCGGGCCGCGCGCTGCACGACGCTCGGAAGGAGCAGTGCGCGCAGTGCTGACCGGCCGTCGGCGTGAAGCGCTCGTCGAGGACCTTGCCTGCGGCGGTGGCCAGCAGGTCGCCGACCCACTCGCCTTCGAGGGGCTCCTGGGCCTGCACCTTGGGCAGGGTCTCACCGCCGTCCCGCTTGGCGGCGCCCTGGCGCAGCTGGACCAGTTCGGCACCGCCGGGCTCCGGGCGCAGCCCGTCGAAGGCCTCGTCGACGGCGCCCTCACGGACGGCGAGCTGATACACGGCGAGCTGCGGGTGCCGGGCCACCTCCGCGGCGCTCGGTGCCTGCTTGCCGGTCTTGAAGTCGACGACGTAGGCGCGTCCCTCGCCGTCCGCCTCGACGCGGTCCATCTGGCCGCGGATGCGCACCTCGTAGTCGCCCGCTTCGAGGGTGACGTCGAAGTCGTGCTCGCTGGCGACCGGGGTGCGGCCGGTGCGGTCGGTGACGTGCCACTTCAGGAAGCGTTCGAGCGCCGCGCGCGCGTTCTCCTTCTCCTGCGCCGACTTCCACGGCGCGTCGAAGGCGAGCGCGTTCCACACGGAGTCGAGGCGCTCCATGAGGACGGCGAGGTCGGCCGGGGTGTGCCCGGAGGCGACCTCGTCGGCGAGGACGTGCACGACGTTGCCGAAGCCCTGGGCGACGGTCGCGGGCGCGTCGGCCTTCACCTCGCGGCCCAGGAACCACTGGAGGGCGCAGGTGTTGGCGAGCTGGTCGAGTGCGCTGCCGGAGAGCACGACGGGCTGGTCGCGGTCGCGCAGCGGCACCTTGCTCTCGGTCGGCTCGAACATGCCCCACCAGCGGTAGGGGTGGGCGGAGGGGACCAGGGGGCGGCCTTCCTCGTCGGCGAGTGCGGCGAGCCGGGCCAGGCGGCGGGCGGCGGCCTCCCTCAGGGCATCGGACACGCGCGGGTCGACCGTGGTGGCGCGCAGCTCGGCGACGAGCGCCGCGACCGACAGGGGGCGCCGCGGCCGTCCCGTGACGTCCTTCGGTTCGACGCCGAGTTCGGCCAGGAACCGGGAGGGCTGGTCGCCGTCGTCCGCGGGGGCCTTCACGGCGGTCACGACGAGGCGTTCACGCGCGCGCGTGGCGGCGACGTAGAACAGACGGCGCTCCTCGGCGAGCAGAGCTCCAGGCGTGAGTGGTTCGGCGAGTCCGTCGCGGCCGATCCGGTCGGCCTCCAGGAGGGAGCCGCGTCGGCGCAGGTCGGGCCACAGGCCCTCCTGAGTGCCCGCGACGACGACGAGGCGCCACTCCAGGCCCTTTGAGCGGTGCGCGGTCATCAGGCGGACCGCGTCGGGGCGCACGGCACGCCGGGTGAGGGTGTCGGCGGCGATGTCCTCGGCCTCGATCTCCTCCAGGAAGTTCAGGGCGCCGCGGCCACCGGTGCGCTCCTCGGCGCGGGCCGCGGTCGCGAACAGCGCGCAGACGGCGTCCAGGTCACGGTCCGCGTTGCGGCCCGCCGCGCCGCCGCGCCGGGCGGCGCGCTCCAGGCGCGTGGGCCACGGTGTGCCCTCCCACAGGTCCCACAGCGCCTCCTCGGCCGTGCCGCCGCCCGCGAGGCGCTCACGGGCCTTGCGCAGCAGCGCACCGAGCCGCTGGGCGCCACGCGCGTACGTGGGGTCGTGCGCGACCAGCCGCTCCGGCTCGGCCAGCGCGCGTGCGAGCAGTTCGTCCGAGGGCGGCGGCAGGGCGACGCCGGCGGCCCGTTCCTCGTCGCGCAGGGCACGGCCGAGGCGGCGCAGGTCGGCGGCGTCCATGCCCGCGAGGGGGGAGGCGAGGAGGGTGAAGGCGGTTTCGGTGTCGAGCCAGCAGGGGGGTGCGTCCGGTTCGGCGGCGAGGGACGGCTCGTCCTCGACGGCGGCGGCGTCCGCCGCATCGCCTCCCCCCGCCTCCGCCGTAGCCACGGCTCGCAGCGCCGTCAGCAGCGGTGCCACCGCCGGTTCGTGCCGCAGCGGCAGGTCGTCGCCGTCGATGTCCAGGGGGACGCCGGCTGCCGTGAGGGCGCGGCGGACCGTGGGGATCGTGCGGGAGCCGGCGCGTACGAGGACGGCCATCTCGCGCCAGGGGACACCGTCCTCCAGGTGTGCCCTGCGCAGGATGTCGGCGATGTTGTCCAGCTCCGTGCCGGGCGTGGGGTACGTGTACACCTCGACGCGGCCCCCCTCGCGGACGGGCGTGAGCTCCCGGTGGGCGCGGACCTTGTCTGCGGGCAGACGGGTCAGCGGCATCCGCTGGGTGAGCAGCCGGGTCGCGGCGAGCAGCGCGGCACCGGAGCGGCGGGACGTCCGCAGGACCGCGACAGGGGCGGGACGGCCGTCCGCGCGCGGGAATTCGCGCGGGAACTCCAGGATGCCGTTCACGTCGGCTCCCCGGAACGCGTAGATCGACTGGTCGGGGTCGCCGAAGGCGACGAGGGTGCGGCCCCCGCCGGCGAGCGTGTGCAGCAGCCGTACCTGGGCGGGGTCGGTGTCCTGGTACTCGTCGACGAGGATGACGTCGTACTGGGCGGCGAGCTGTCGGGCGACCTCGGGGCGACGGGCGAGGAGGACCGCGCGGTGGACCAGTTCGGCGTAGTCGAGCACGCCCTGGAGGTCGAGGACGTCGAGGTACTCGGCGAGGAAGGCGGCCGCGGCCCGCCAGTCGGGTCGGCCGATCCGACGGGCGAAGGCGTCCAGGGCAGCGGGGTCCAGGCCCAGTTCGCGGCTGCGGGCGAGGACCGCGCGGACCTCGTCGGCGAAGCCGCGGGTCGTCAGGCAGGCGCGCAGTTCGTCGGGCCAGCGCACGTGCGCGAGGCCGAGCCGCTCCAGGTCCGGCTGACCGGCGAGGAGTTCGCGTACGGCCACGTCCTGCTCGGGGCCCGAGAGCAGCCGCAGTGGTTCCACGAACAGGTCGCTGTCCTGGTGGGCACGGACCAGGGCGTAGCAGAACGAGTGGAAGGTGGTCGCCTGGGGCGCGCGTGCCGCCCCTATGCGCAGTGCCATGCGGTCGCGCAGTTCGACGGCCGCCTTGCGGCTGAACGTCAGCACCAGCACGCGCGCGGGGTCCACTCCGCGGGCGATCCGCTGCGCCACGGACTCGACCAGTGTGGTGGTCTTTCCGGTGCCCGGACCTGCGAGAACGAGCAGCGGCCCGCTGCCGTGGTCAACCACGGAGCGCTGTGCGGCGTCCAGACGAGGGGGATCCATGCGGGCCGGCGGGGTACGGACCAGTCGGTAAGCGCCACGACTCCCCTGCCGCACCTGGGGGTGCGGCAGGCGTCCGGTGGAGGAAGAGGAGCTCACGTGGTTCGCCGGTCCTGGAGGGTGTGCTGGTTGACTGGCCACCGCGCGTGGAGGGCGGTGACGGCGGGGTGACGGGGACACGTGCAGCCGACGCTACGCCGACGGACCGGGCGGAAGCAGGACTTCCGGTTCATCCCTCGGGGCTCTCGTGGAACATGCGTCCCTCGCCTCACGAACGTACGTCATGCCACGGACGTGCCCCTGTTCCCCCGTACGGATCACAGGCCCCACCGAGGCCCGTGCGATGGCGGAAGCTGTCAGGTGTGACCTTCCGCGCGCCCTTCGCCGTCCCATCGAGCCCGCCTCATGTCGAGGCGCGGCAGATGCCCCTCGGCCGCTCGGCTCGCCTCCTTCAGAGGCGTGGCCTCGGCGCGGTAGTGACCAAGAGCACGCAGTTCGTGCCCGGGGAGCAGCACGCCGTCCGCGCGGACGACACGCCACCACGGAACGGCTCCCCCGTACAGCGCCATCACCCGGCCGACCTGTCGCGGGCCGCCCTCCCCCAGCCATTCGGCGACGTCCCCGTACGTCATGACGCGCCCCGGCGGGATCAGTTCGGCGACCTCAAGGACCCGCTCGGCGTACTCCGGCAGCGCGTCCGCGTACTCCGGGCGGGCGTCCTCCGGAAGGCTCTCCTCGCTCATCCGCCCCATCCTGCCGCACCCCACCGACAATGTGACGGGCTCGTGACCCTGCGTGGCCCTCGCCCCGGAGCGGCGCTTCCGGCAGACTGTGCGCCCCCGCATGTGCACCCTGACGCCCCCGCGCGTCGGTGGGGCATGCCACCATCGTGCGGGCGGTGACCGTTGATACGAGATCAAGAAGAGACGATGAAGCAGCAGGGTGTGCACCCCGAGGATGCGGAGAGCACCTCTGAGGCTTCGTCGCGCCCGGAAGGCGCCACGGGCGCCGACGGCACGGAGGTCACGGACGCGGTGGATGCCGGACGCAGTACCGCGCCCGATCCCGACGAGCTGCACACCGACGAGGTGGAGGGCGACGAACCGCTGCTCCCCGCGCGCGTGCACCGCCCGTCCGACCTGATGCGCCTCCTGGTGGGCGTGCTGGCCGTCGTCGTACTGCTGGCGATCGCCGCGTTCGCGCACGGCACGACCTCCGGCCTCGAGCAGGACATCAACAAGGGCACCGGCCAGGCACCCGACCTGCTCATCAAGATCGCCGGCCTGGCCTCCAGCATCGCGATCCTGCTGGTCCCCGTCGCCTTCGCCATCGAACGGCTGATCAAGCGCGACGGACTGCGCATCGCCGACGGCGTCCTGGCCGCCGTCCTTGCGCACGGAGTGACGCTCGCCACCGACCTGTGGGTCGCCAAGGCCGCTCCCGACTCCATCCAGGAGGCGCTCACCCAGCCCTCCCCCGGCGACATCAACGCCCTCACGGACCCGGTGCACGGCTATCTGGCCCCCGTCATCGCCTACATGACGGCCGTCGGCATGTCCCGCCGTCCGCGCTGGCGCGCGGTGCTATGGATCGTGCTGCTGCTCGACGCCTTCTCGATGCTCGTCACCGGGTACACCACCCCCTTCTCGATCATCCTGACGGTCCTGATCGGCTGGACGGTCGCCTACGGCACGCTCTACGCCGTCGGCTCCCCCAATGTCCGTCCGACCGGGCGGACGCTGATGGCGGGCCTGCGGACCGTCGGCTTCCACCCGGTGAGCGCGGCCCGGGAGGAGACCCCGGACCACACGGACACCGGCGATCGCGGCCGGCGCTACTTCGTCACCCTGGAGGACGGCCCGCCGCTGGACGTCACGGTCGTGGACCGCGAGCAGCAGGCGCAGGGCTTCTTCTACCGCGTGTGGCGCAATCTGACGCTCCGCGGCTTCGCCACCCGGCGCAGCCTCCAGTCCCTGCGCCAGGCCCTGGAACAGGAGGCGCTGCTCGCCTACGCGGCCATCGCGGCCGGCGCCAACGCGCCCAAGCTGATCGCCACCTCCGAGCTCGGCCCGGACGCCGTGATGCTGGTCTACGAGCACAGCGGCGGCCGCACACTGGACTCGCTCGCGGACGAGGAGATCACCGACGAGCTGCTGCACAACACCTGGCACCAGGTGCGGGCGCTGCAGTCCCGGCGCATCGCCCACCGCAGGCTCGCGGGTGACGCGATTCTGGTGGATCGTTCCGGCAGGGTGATCCTCACCGATCTGCGCGGCGGTGAGATCGCGGCCGGGGAGCTGCTGCTGCGCATGGACATCGCGCAGCTGGTGACGACACTCGGCCTCCGGGTGGGCGCCGAACGCGCCGTGGCCTCCGCGGTCGGCGTCCTCGGCCCCGACACCGTCGCCGACTGTCTGCCGATGCTCCAGCCCATCGCGTTGACGCGCTCCACGCGCGCGACGCTGCGCAGACTGGCCCGGGAGCGGGCGGAACGCGAACGCGAGGCGGTGCTGGAGGCCTCCCGGCTGGCCAAGCAGGCCCGCGCCGAGAGCGCGGCGGAGGACGTCACCAAGCCCGTACTCCTCGAAAAGCCCGGCAAGAAGGCCGTACGCGCGCAGGCGCGGGCCGAGAAGCGGGCCATCGACGAGGCGCTGGACGGGGCGCGCGAGGACGACCTGCTCACGCAGATTCGGCACGAGGTGCTGCGGATCAGGCCGCAGGCGCCGGTCGAGCCGGCCCGCCTGGAACGGGTGCGGCCGCGCACGCTGATCAGCTTCATCGCCGGCGCCATCGGCGCGTACTTCCTGCTGACGCAGCTCACCCACATCGAGTTCGGGCCGCTCGTCGCCAATGCCGAGTGGGGCTGGGTGGCAGCGGCCGTGCTGTTCTCGGCGGCCAGCTACTTCGCCGCGGCGATGGCTCTGCTGGGGTTCGTGCCGGAGCGGGTGCCGTTCCTGCGCACCGTGGCGGCGCAGGTCGCCGGCTCCTTCGTGAAGATCGTCGCGCCGGCCGCGGTGGGCGGCGTGGCCCTCAACACGCGGTTCCTGCAACGCGCGGGCGTGCGCCCGGGGCTCGCGGTGGCGAGCGTCGGCGCGTCCCAGCTGTTCGGCCTCGGCTGCCACATCCTGATGCTGCTGGCCTTCGGCTACCTGACCGGCACGGAGAAGACACCCTCGCTGTCGCCGTCCCGGACGGTCATCGCGGGCCTGCTGACGGTCGCGGTGCTCGTCCTCGTGGTGACCTCGGTGCCGTTCCTGCGGAAATTCCTCGTCACGCGCGTGAGGTCGCTGTTCGCGGGCGTCGTGCCGCGCATGCTCGACGTGCTGCAGCGCCCCCAGAAGCTGATCACCGGCATCGGCGGCATGCTGCTGCTGACGGCGTGCTTCGTGATGTGCCTGGACGCGTCGATCCGCGCGTTCGGCGACCCCGACACGTCGATCAGCATCGCCAGCGTCGCCGTCGTGTTCCTGGCGGGCAACGCGCTCGGTTCCGCGGCCCCGACCCCGGGCGGTGTCGGCGCGGTCGAGGCGACCCTGACGGTCGGTCTGATCGCCGTAGGCCTGCCCAGCGAGGTCGCCGCCCCGTCGGTGCTGCTGTTCCGGCTGCTGACCCTGTGGCTGCCCGTCCTGCCAGGCTGGCTGGCCTTCAACCACCTGACACGCAAGGGCGCGCTCTAGTACGACCCGGGCCGGGTCGTACCTCGTACGGCCCGTGCCCCGAGCGTCCCGCCGTGCGCGACCGCAGGATGGGATCATGCCGAACCCCTCCCGCCTGCGCGCCGCAGTCTTGACCGCCACCGCCGTGCTGCTGTCCTCCGTGCTGGCGGGGTGCAGTGACGACGCCGACTCCAAGGACGAGGATCTGACGGCCCAGAAGCTGAGCTGGAAGGACTGTCCGGCGCCGTCCCAGGCGGAGGGCGGCGGTGACGCTCCCTCGCCGCTGCCCAACGGCGACGAGTGGCAGTGCGCCACCATGAAGGCGCCCCTCGACTGGGACGACCCCGAAGGGGACACGATCGACCTCGCCCTGATCCGGGCCGAGACGAGCGGCGACGAGAGCAAGCGCATCGGCTCGCTCGTGTTCAACTTCGGTGGGCCCGGCGGCTCGGGCGTCACCACGCTGCCCGCCTTCGGCGAGGACTACGCGAAGCTGCGCACCCGCTACGACCTGGTGAGCTTCGACCCGCGCGGGGTCGGCCGCAGCGCTCCTGTGCTGTGCGAGAACGACCAGCAGCTCGACGCCTACTTCCAGCAGGACGCGACGCCCGACGACGCCACTGAGCGCACCGAACTGCTGGACAACACGAAGGAGTTCAACGGGGCCTGCGAGAAGAACTCCCAGAAGATGCTGCCGCATGTGCGCACCACCGACGCGGCCCGCGACATGGACCTGATGCGCCAGGTCCTCGGCGACGACAAGCTGCACTACTTCGGCATCTCCTACGGCACCGAACTCGGCGGCGTCTACGCCCATCTGTTCCCCAAGAACGTGGGACGTGCCGTCTTCGACGCGGTCGTCGACCCCACGCAGACCGCGGAGCAGGGCTCGCTCGGGCAGGCGAAGGGCTTTCAGCTGGCGCTCGACAACTACGCCGAGGACTGCACCTCGAAGGTCGAGGACTGCCCGATCGGCGACAGCGCACAGGACGTCAAGGACCGGATCGCCAAGCTGCTGTCGGACCTCGACAGCAAGCCGCTGCCGGGCATCTTCCCGCGCGAACTGACCCAGACCGCCGCGACCAACGGCATCGCCCAGGCGCTGTACTCGCAGGACTTCTGGGAGATCCTGACCGAGGGCCTGGACCGGGCGTACGACGGTGACGGAAGGATCCTGCTGCTGCTGTCCGACTCCATGAACGGGCGCAGCGAGAACGGCGAGTACAGCAACATCACCGCGGCCAACGTCTCCATCAACTGCGCCGACGACAAGCCGCGCTACACCGCCGAGTTCGTGCAGCAGAAACTGCCGGAGTTCCGGGCCGCCTCCGAGCTGTTCGGCGACTTCCTGGCCTGGTCCATGGTCAGCTGCACCGACTGGGCCGTGGCGGGCGCCGGCGACCACCCGGACGTCAGCGCGCCCGGATCGGCGCCGATCCTCGTCGTGGGCAACACCGGCGACCCGGCCACGCCGTACGAGGGGGCGCGCAAGATGGTGCAGGCGCTGGGCGACGGCGTGGGCGTGGAGCTGACGTACAAGGGTCAGGGCCACGGCGCCTACGACAGCAAGAACAAGTGCGTGCAGGGCGCGGTGGACGGCTACCTGCTGGCGGGGAAGGTGCCCGCGGCCGGGACCGTCTGCTCCTGACATCACCCCTAAGTTCCCCATAAAGTCGCAGGTCAGAGAGTTATCCACAGGGTGGAACGGCTGTCGCGTGATCCGCCTACTATGGCCTGACCGCCATCCGCGGGACGAAGCGGACGGCCTGCGAGGGGGGAAGTGCACATGGCGCGTTTCGTACGGTGGGCGGCTCTGACGGCCGCCACCGCGCTCCTGGTGGGGGGCTGCAGCGGCGGCTCGTCCGACGACGGCCAGGACGGCGACGGCAAGGGCGGCTCGGAGACCAGCGCGAGTGCGTCGGCCGACGCCTCCGGTCCCGCGTCATCCACGCTGCCCTCCTCCCTGACCTCGCAGAAGCTCGACTGGGGCGAGTGCAAGGCCACCGACGACTCCCCCGCCCCGGGCGGCGACTGGCAGTGCGCGACGCTCAAGGTGCCGCTGGACTGGGCCGCGCCGGAGGGCGAGACGATCGGGCTCGCCCTGATCCGCGCCAAGGCCCGCGGGGACGACCGGATCGGCTCGCTGCTGTTCAACTTCGGCGGCCCCGGCGGCTCGGGCATCTCGATGATGCCGTACTACGCCTCCACCGTCGGCACCCTGCACGAGCGCTACGACCTGGTGAGCTGGGACCCGCGCGGGGTCGCCGCCAGCGAGGGCGTGCGCTGCCGCAGCGACAAGGAGATCCAGGCCGCGGAGACCGTGGACGCCACACCGGACACCTCCGCCGAGGAGGCGGCGTACCTGCGGGACGCCGCCGACTTCGGCCAGGGCTGCCAGGAGTCCGCCGGGAAGCTGATGGCACACGTGTCGACCACCGACACCGCCCGCGACATGGACCTCATGCGGCAGGTTCTCGGCGACGCGAAGATGCACTACTTCGGCATCTCCTACGGCACCGAACTCGGCGGCGTCTACGCCAACCTGTTCCCGAAGAACGTCGGACGGCTCATCCTCGACGCGGTCGTCGACCCCGAAGCGGGCATCGTGGAGCACGCCGAGAACCAGTCCAGGGGCTTCCAGCGCGCCCTGAACAACTACCTGAAGTCCACCGGGCAGGACCCCGCAGAGGGCTCACGGGAGATCGCCGACCTGCTGGACCGCATCGACGCCAACCCGCTGCCGACGTCGTCCGGGCGGAAGCTGACGGAGACACTGGCCCTCACCGGCATCGTGCTGCCTCTCTACAGCAAGTCCAGCTGGCCGACCCTGACCAGCGCGCTGGAGTCGGCCGAGGAAGGCGACGGTTCGGAGCTGCTGACGCTCGCCGACGGCTACAACGACCGTGACCCGTCGGGCCACTACGGCACGACCACCCACTCGCAGCGCGTCATATCGTGCTTGGACGCCAAGCAGCGGCCGACCGCCGAGGAGACGAAGAAGCGGCTGCCCGAGTTCGAGAAGATCTCCCCCGTCTTCGGCAGGTTCCTGGGCTGGGACACGGCCGGCTGGTGCCACGAGTGGCCGGTGGCCGGGCAGTTCGACACCCCGGAGGTGAGCGCGCCGGGTGCCGCCCCGATCCTCGTCGTGGGCAACACCGGCGACCCGGCGACACCGGTCGAGGGCGCCCGGAAGATGGCCGACGAACTGGGCAAGGACGTCGGAGTGGTACTCACCTGGAAGGGCGAGGGCCACGGCGCCTACGGGAGCGGAAGCGACTGCGTCGACTCCGCGGTGAACGCGTACCTGCTGCAGGGCACGGTGCCCGAGGACGGCAAGATCTGCTCATGACGACGGCGGGGGCTCCGGGCAGCCGTGGCTCCCGTGGCACCCGAAGCCCCCGCCGTTCAGGCCGGGAGGTCGGCGGCCGTTGCACGAACCGGTTCCGAAGCGGAGTTCCGCGCCGCATGGTGCGTCAGAAGTGGAAGACGCCGAGATCGCGCACCGTGTCGGCCAGAGCGCGGATGAGGTCGTTCTCTGCTTCGGTCCGCCAGACCAGAGCGAAGTGCAGGCTGGCCATGTCGGGGAGGGGAAGCCATCGGATGTTCGACATGCCCCAGTACCTGGTGACATGACCGGGGAAGGTGTGGATGATGTCGCCCATGCCGACGTGGCTGATCAGCTCGTCGGCGTTGTCCCCGACCCCGATGCGCTCGATCTTCCGGCCTCCTGGGGTGTAGAAGGGCAGGTAGCTGTCCTCCCAGTAGTCCGGCGGCCGCAGGTCGGGGGCCATGGCGTGCGGGAACTCGGCGAGCAACTCGATCGGCACGGAATCCCGTTGCGCGAATGGGTGGTCGGCGGCCACGGCAAGGATCCTGGTGTCGGTGCACAACGACGGACCGACGGTGAAGTCCGGCTCTTCCACCGGCAGCCAAGCGACAAGGACGTCCGTGGCGCCGGAACGGAGCTGGCCGAACACGTCGTTGAAGGTCGCAAGACGGATCTGCAGTTCCCATTGTGGGTACCGCGCGCGGAACGTCTTCCAGTAGGGATGCAGATCGACCACGTTGAAGGGCATCGTGGTGACGCGTAGCTGCGCGGTGATCCCGTTGGCCGCCAGCCGGGCACGCTCCAGTGATTCGTGCAGGCCCGCGTACACCGGCTGCAGATCGTCACGCAACTGCCGGCCGACCTCGGTCAGGAACACCGAGCGACTGGTGCGGGCGAACAGCTCGGCACCGATGCGCCGCTCCTGCTTCTTGATGGCCTGACTGACCCGTGCCTGGGAGACGTGCAGCCGCTGTGCCGTCCGGCCGAAATGCAGCTCCTCCGCCAGCACCAGAAATATCTCGATGTCCCGCAGCTCCACCGGCCCCCCAACCCCCCGTCGATAACCCAGCGGTTATCGAACCGCGCGGAAGCTTACATTGATCATGATTGCGACCCGCAGGAAGGTTGAGGGCATGCAATCACGCCTGAAGGACCCGGTGCTCGTCCTGGCGGACGCGCTCACGAGCATCGGCAGCTTCTTCAAGTCGGTCAACCAAGGCGCCCTCTCCGACCAGCTGCCCGAGATCGTGGCTCTGCGCGCCAGCCAGGTCAACGGCTGCGGTGACTGCGTGGACGCTCACGTGCAGAGCCTGCGCGAGGCGGGCGAGAGCGATGAGCGGGTGACGGCGGTGGCCGCCTGGCGGGAGGCACCGTTCTTCACCGATGCCGAGCGCGCCGCGCTGGAGCTGGCCGAGGAGTTCACGCGCCTGGCCGACCGCTCCCCGGACGCGCTGCCTGACGCCATGCCGGACGCGGTGCCGGACGCGGTGCCGGACGAGCTGTGGGAGCAGCTGTCCGCGCACTTCGACGAGCAGCAGCTGTCCGCTCTGATCCTGTCGATCGGCGTGACCAACATGTTCGACTGCCGCACCACTGAGGTCCGTGAACCGGCCGGCACGTCCTGGAGCCGACGCCGGCCATGAGCGATGCCGTCGACCTGACCGTGATGTACGCGATGCACGATGCCCTGCGCCGGGAGCTGGCCCACTTGGACCGGATGACCACCAGCGCGGACCGTGACCCCGGGCAGTTACCGGCCACCGCCGGATGGGCGCTGTTCAAGAAGGCTCTCCACGCCCACGACACGGCCGAGGACGAGGCCCTGTGGCCGGTACTGCGCGAACGTCTGGCCGGCCGCCCGAAGGATCTGGCTCTTCTGGAGGCGTTGGAGGCCGAACACGCCGCCATCGTCCCGCTGATCAAGGCCATCGACGCGGCTCTCGCCGCTCCCGAAGTCGACCAGCTGGGGTTGGGCATCCTGATCGACGCACTGGCCACCGGCCTGGCAGGGCACCTCAAGCACGAGGAGGACACGGCCCTGCCGCTGGTCCGGCGGGCGTTGACGGCCGAGCAGTGGGACCGCTTCCGTCAGGCCCAAGCGCAGCTGATCTGCCCGGACGCACCGCTGATGCTGCCGTGGCTGCTGGACGGCGCCGACGAGCGGACGGCGGCGAAGCTGCTCGCTGCCCTGCCCGCATCCGTTCGCGCCGCCTACGCGACCGAGTGGGCCCCGGCTTACACCGCCATGGACCGCTGGAGCCCTGGCAGCGCCCCGAGGCACTGAAACCAAAAGCCGGGCCCCGCAGCCGTGCACACGGCATGCGTGCGCAACGTCCGGAACCCGGACTTACGTTCCCCTCAGAAGATCCCTGGAGTCATCGCCTTGCCCGAGCGCATCCGCCTCACCCCGCTCCACGACATCTCGGCCACCGACGCAGCCGCCTGGCACCAGGTCGTCGCCGCCTCGATGGCCCATGACCTGCCGGACGTACCGCCTCCCGGCCCCGAGCAGATCCACGCCCAGCTCACCAAGCCCACGTTGAACAGCCACCGGCTGACCTGGCTGGCCACCGGGTCGGAGGGCAGCCCGGTCGGAGTCGCGGGCCTGCGGCTGTTCACCTCCCCGGGGCGGGATCATCTGGCCGAACTGGAACTCCACGTCGACCCCGCGTACCGACGCCTGGGCACCGGCTCCCTCCTGCTGTCGGCGGTCGTGGCGGTCTGTCGCGCCGAGGAGCGGCGCAGCCTGATCGTCGAAGCGGCGGCCGACAGCCCGGGCGAAGCCTTCTGCGAAAAGCGGAACTTCCGCCAGGCACTGGCCCTTGACCATCTGATCCTGCACCTGGACCAGTTGGACGGGGCTGCCATCCTCCAGGCCGCCGAGGCCGAGCACCCCGGCTACCGGCTGACGGGCTGGACCGGCACGGTGCCCGACGCCCTCGCCGCCGCCTTCGCCACCGCCAAGAACGCGATGAACGACATGCCTGTCGGAGACCTGGACTACGGCACCGAGGACTGGGACGCCGACCGCGTACGGGCCATGGCCCAGGTGATCGCCGACCGCGGCGACACCCTGCTGACCCTCGCCGCCGTCCACGACGACGGCGCCATGGCCGGATACACCGAGATCCTGCTCCCGCGGGGCGCGGCGCCCCGGGCGCAGCAGTACGACACCGCTGTCGTGCCCGCGCACCGCGGCCACGGCCTCGGGCTGTGGCTCAAGACCGCCATGGTGCGCCGGCTGCGCGCCGAGCACCCTGGTGTCGTCGAGATCGAGACCGACAACGCCGAGGACAACGTCCACATGCTCGCGGTCAACCGGGAGCTGGGCTTCCGCTCGTACCGGCGCACCCGCGAGTTCCAGCTGGACGTGCCCGCGGCCTGATCCCCGTACTCACCCCCACTCCTCACTCACCACAGCGCACACACTTCCAGGAGCTGTCATGCACGTGTCCGCATCCACCCTTTCCCTGACCGTCGCCGACGTCGACGCCTCCCGAGACTTCTTCCGCACCCACCTCGGCTACGAGGTGGCCATGGCCGACGACGGCTTCTGCTCGCTGACCCGCGGGGACGCCGCGGTCGACATCGTCCTGCTCCGCAAGGGCACCGAGGTGCTGCCCGCCGAGCAGCGGGACCGGGAAGCAGGCGGGCTGATCGTCGCGCTCACGGTCACCGGCCTCGCCGCGGAGGAAGCCCGGCTGCGCGCGGCGGGCGCCCCCATCACCATGCCCCTGCGGGAGGAGCCCTGGGGTGAGCGGCTGTTCCAGATGACCGACCCCAACGGGGTCGTCGTCCAGCTCGTCGAATGGGCCGTCCCCGACCCCGGCACGGACGGGAGCGAAGGCACCGCCGTCCAGGTGATCACTCCGTCGGCCGACGACGTCACCGTCTCCCCGAACGCCACCATGACCGGCCTCGCCGCCCCCAGCCGCGGTAGCGCCGAACTCAGCACCTGGACGGTCCTGATGGAAGCCGGCGCGACCGGACCTGAGCATGCCATCAGCCGTGAGCAGGTCTGGACGGTCACGGCGGGCGCCCTGGAAGTAACCTGCGACGGCCGTACCGAGAAGGTTCAGGCCGGCCAGAGCCTGGTCCTGCCGCCGGCCCTCGTCCGCCGGATCCACGCTCCGGAGCGGGCCGAGGCCCACGTCTCCATGCGCTCCGACGGAGTCGCCTCGGTTCCCGGCACGGAGGGCACCCGCGAGCTTCCCTGGGCCCAGTGACCGCGACCACCGCACACCAGCCCGTCTCCCGGCGGCTTCAGGAGCGATCCGGAACCGTCCCGCACCATCACCGGCCGAGGCCGGGATACACAGAAACGAGAATGACGACATGCGTGTGCTGATCATGGCCTACGGGTCACGCGGCGACATCATGCCGCCGGCCGCCCTCGCGGCACAGCTGCGGAAACTCGGCGCGGAGGTACGGGTGTGCGCGCCGCCGGACGAGGAGTTCGCCCGGCTGCTGGCCGGTGTCGGCGTGGAACACGTGCCGTTCGGCCGGCCGGTGCGTGCGCTGGTGACTGGCGCGCCGCCGTCCCCCGACTTCGCCACCGAGTTCACGGCCGAGCTGGTCGCAGAACACTTCGGCACGATCGCCGCGGCGGCCGAGGGATGCGACGTGCTGGTGGCGAGCGGCCTGATGCCGGCCGGCGCCCGGTCGGTGGCGGAGAAGCTGGGCATCCGCTACGTGTACGCCTGCTTCCACCCGTTCGAGATGCCGTCGACGCACTACCTGCCGGGGTCACGGCCGGGCCCGGAGATCGCCACCGACGGGATCGACATGACCGACAACCGGGCCCTGTGGGACCTGGACGTCCGGAAGGTGAACGCGCTGTACCAGGCCCCGCTCAACGCCCACCGGGCGGAGATCGGGCTGCCGCCGGTCGACAACGTCCGCGACCACGTCTTCGGCGACCGGCCGTGGCTGGCGGCTGACCCGGTCCTGGCGCCGTGGAAGGAGCTGACGGACCTCGAACTCGTGCAGACCGGCGCGTGGATCCTGCCGGACGAGCGCCCGCTGCCGGCCGACCTGGAGGAGTTCCTGGACGCCGGCACACCGCCGGTGTTCGTCGGCTTCGGCAGCATGCCGATGCGCGCCGCGACGGACGTCGCCCGGGTGACCGTCGAGGCGGTCCGCGCGCAGGGCCGACGCGTACTCGTCTCGCGCGGCTGGGCCGACCTGGGTCTGGTCGACGACGCGGACGACTGCTTCGCCGTCGGCGACGTCAACCACCAGGCGCTGTTCCCCCGAGTGGCCGCCGTCATCCACCACGGCGGCGCGGGCACGACGACGACGGCCGCCCGGGCCGGTGCACCGCAGGTCGTGGTGCCGCAGTTCGTGGACCAGCCGTACTGGGCGGCCCAGATCGCCGAACTGGGCATCGGCGCGGCCCACGACGGCCCGGTCCCGACCTTCGAGTCCCTGTCGGCCGCGCTCAGCACGGCGCTGGCTCCCGAGACCGCGGCCCGGGCGAAGGCCGTCGCGGGCACGGTCCGGGGCGACGGAACGGCGGTGGCAGCGCAGCTGCTTCTCGACGCGGCGCCCGCTGCGCCGGTGAGCCGCGAACAGATCTCCGACATCGCGCACGCCGACCACCCGATCAAGTCCCCGCTCGACGACGCATCGGTAGGCGCCCTGCTCGAACGCGCCCTCCCGCGTGGCGACGAGCGTGTGCTCGACCTCGGATGCGGCACCGCGGAGTGGCTTCTGCGCGCCCTGGAGACCCGCCCGCGCCTGCACGCCGAGGGCGTCGACGTCTCCGAGGTCGCGCTGACCCGGGCCCGTCGGGCAGCGAGCGAACTCGGGGTCGAGGAGCGCCTGGTCCTCCACCACCAGGAAGCCGCGGACTTCGTCTCCGAGCAGCCGTTCGACCTGGTGATCAGCGTCGGCGCCACCCACGCCTTCGGCGGTCTCCTCCCCACCCTCGCGGCGGCCCGCAAGCACCTGGCCCCCGGCGGCCGCGTACTGATCGGCGAGTCGTTCTGGGACCGCGCCCCTTCGCCGGCGGCGATCGAGGCGTTCGGCGACCTCCACAACCTGGCGACCACGGTGGACCGCGTCGTCGCCGACGGCTGGACCCCTGTCCACGGCCATGTCAGCACCCGCAGCGAGCTGGACGCCTACGAGTGGGCCTGCTGGGGTTCGCTGGCCGACTGGGCTCTGGACCGTGCTGCCGATCCGGCCGGCGCTCAGGTGCTGGAGACGGCCAACGCTCGGCGTTCGCAGTGGCTCCACGGCTACCGGGACAGCTTCGGCTTCCTCTGCCTGGTCCTGCGCGAGACACCCGTCATGACGACCGGAAAGTGAGCACCCGGAAGTGAGTACACAGATGCAACCGACGTTCGTACTGGTCCACGGAGCCTTCGCGAACTCCTTCTCCTTCGCGCCCCTCCAGGCGGAGCTCGGTCTCCTCGGGCACCGCTCGGTCGCCGTCGACCTGCCCGGCCACGGCTTCCAGGCGACCTTCACCCGCGCCTACCAGTCGCCTCAGGACCCCGAGGGGCTCGCCACCACGCCCGGCTCGATCAAGGGCGTGACGCTCGCCGACAACGCCGCGCACCTGATCGGGATCCTCGAACGGGCCAAGCGGAACGGCCCCGTGATCCTCGTCGCCCACAGCCGCGGCGGTGTCACGGCCACGGCCGCGGCCAACGCCCGCCCGGATCTGATCGACCGCGTCGTCTACGTCTCGGCCTGGTGCCCGGTCGACCTCGACGTCAACGACTACTACGCCGAGCCGGAGATGGCCACGGTCGACCCCGCCGCCTTCGCTTCGGCACTGGCCGGAAACCCTGCCGAGCTCGGCCTGCTCCGCGTCAACTTCCGCACGGCGAACCCGGACGCGCTCGCGGCGCTCAAGGGGGCCTTCTTCGCCGACGGCACCGACGAGCAGTTCCTCACCTTCCTGAACACCTTCCAGCCCGACGAGAACCTGGACGCCGGTGGCTCCGCCGACCGGGCGCAGGCCGCGACCTGGGGCCGCGTCCCCAAGACCTACATCCGCCTGGCCGACGACACGAGCCTGCCTCTCGCCCTGCAGGACCGGCTGATCCGCGAGGGCAACGAGCTGACGCCGGACAACCCGTACGACGTCCGCACACTGCCGGGAAGCCACCTGAAGTGGCTGGTCGACCCGGCGCCGGCGGCCTGCATGCTGGCCGACCTCGCAACGCTCCCGGGCCCGTCCGCTCCGGCGTGATCGGCACCCACCAACGACAGAAGCCCACGGCATCCGACCAAGTCGGAGCCGTGGGCTTCGTCAGTCCCGCTGATCAGCGGAACGCGCGTTTAGTAGACCGGCTTGTGCGGCTCGATCTGGTTGACCCAGCCGATCACGCCGCCGCCGACGTGCACGGCGTCGGCGAAGCCCGCGGACTTCAGGACCGCGAGGACTTCCGCACTGCGGACACCCGTCTTGCAATGCAGGACGATCTTCTTGTCCTGCGGGAGGCCCTCAAGGGCGGCGCCCATGAGGAACTCGTTCTTCGGGATCAGCTTGGCGCCGGGGATCGAGACGATCTCGTACTCGTTGATCTCGCGGACGTCGATGATCTCGATGTTCTCGTCGTCGTCGATCCACTCCTTGAGCTGCTTGGGAGTGATCGTGGAGCCGGCGGCCGCCTCCTGGGCCTCCTCGGACACGACGCCGCAGAAGGCCTCGTAGTCGATGAGTTCGGTGACGGTGGGGTTCTCGCCGCAGACCGCGCAGCCCGGGTCCTTGCGGACCTTGACCTGGCGGTACTGCATCTCCAGGGCGTCGTAGATCATCAGGCGGCCGACCAGCGGCTCGCCCGTGCCGGTGAGGACCTTGATGGCCTCGGTGACCTGGATGGAGCCGATGGACGCGCACAGCACGCCCAGGACGCCGCCCTCGGCGCAGGAGGGGACCATGCCGGGGGGCGGGGGCTCCGGGTAGAGGCAGCGGTAGCAGGGGCCGTGCTCGGACCAGAAGACCGAGGCCTGGCCGTCGAACCGGTAGATCGAGCCCCACACGTACGGCTTGTTCAGCAGCACGCAGGCGTCGTTGACCAGGTAGCGCGTGGCGAAGTTGTCCGTGCCGTCGACGATCAGGTCGTACTGGCTGAAGATGTCCATCACGTTGTCGGCCTCAAGCCGCTCCTCGTGAAGGATCACGTTCACGTACGGGTTGATACCGAGGACGGAGTCACGGGCGGACTCGGCCTTGGAGCGGCCGATGTCGGCCTGGCTGTGGATGATCTGGCGCTGCAGGTTCGACTCGTCGACCTCGTCGAACTCCACGATGCCGAGCGTGCCCACGCCCGCGGCGGCCAGGTACATCAGTGCCGGCGAGCCCAGGCCGCCGGCGCCCACACAGAGCACCTTGGCGTTCTTCAGCCGCTTCTGCCCGTCCATCCCGACGTCGGGGATGATCAGGTGGCGGGAGTACCTGCGGACCTCGTCTACGGTGAGCTCGGGGGCCGGCTCGACCAGGGGTGGCAGCGACACGGGGACTCCGTTGGTCGGTCAATCATTACGGTTGTTCTTCCCGTAACAGTGCCATGGCCTTTTTCATTCCGAGACACCTGTTCCGATCCGCGAGACAAATTCGTCCCAGTAGCCGGGCATGGTCTCCCACGGATCGGTGCGGCCGGCGCCGTCCGTGCGGTCGGTGAACCAGATCGTGGAGGCGCCCTGCCAGCGGGCGATGCGCAGCGCCTCGTCCAGGTGGCCGCGGGGCAACCCGTGGACGAAGTGGCAGAAGCGCTCGGGCGGATAGTCGGCCGTCCACTCCGCCACCTGCGACCAGCGGTAGTCGCTCCAGGGGCCGGAGAAGGTGACGAGCTGGTCCGCGCTCTCGACGTATCCCGGGTACGGGTGGGTGCCGTGGCCGAGGACGACATGGGCGTCGTCACACAGTGCGCGCAGCGTGGCGACTGTGCGGCGGATCTCCGGGAGCGCGGCACGTTCGGTGGGGCTGCGGTCCAGGAGGAAGCCGTCGACCTGGTACCAGTCGAGGTACCGGTGCGCCTCGGAGATGATCTCGCCGAAGGGGCGCGCTCCGTAGGTGGTGTCGAGGTGGCCGAGCATGCGGACGCCGGCGTTGCGCAGGCGCGCGGCCGTCTGCAGGCAGTGCGGGTCCGGGCGGGAGCCGGGGCCGTCGGCGACGTCGAGTACGGCCCAGTGCACGGGTGTTCCGGGGCGGGTGAGTTCGGCCCACTCGGCCGGGGCGACGAGGGGGTGGGCGAACCCGGGGACGCCGATCCCGGCGCGCAGGTCGGTACTGGCGGTTCCTGGTTTGGTGCTGGTCAGATGCGGCATGCCGCCTCCATCCAGATGTCGGCGAGGGACTCCTCAAGGTTGATCCGGGGCCGCCAGCCGAGCCGGTCGCGTGCGGTGCGCACATCGGCCTGCTGCCAGCTGCCGCAGCCGTCCGGATACGGGTACGCGACCGGGGCCGCGTGGTCTGATTCGGAACGGGGGTGCCCGATGGATGCCCTCAGCGGGCCGGGCGGTCCGTCGAGTTCGTGGAGGGCGCCGCCGTATCCGGCCACGCGGGCAAGGACCGCGGCGGCGTCGCGCAGGCGCACGGCGCGGCCCGAGCCGATGTTGATGACGCCCTGGGCGGCGGAGAGCGAGGCGGCGTGCACGGCACGGGCCACGTCGCGGACGTCGATGAAGTCGCGCTGCGCGCCGAGGCCGCCGAGTTTGAGTTCGCCGTCGCCGGACTGCATGGCGCGGCGCATGGCCTCGGCGAGGCGGCCGAGGGGGGAGCCGGCGGGGGTACCGGGACCCGCGGGCGAGAACACACGCAGGACCACGGCGTCGAGGCCGGAGCCCAGGACGAGTTCGGTGGCGGCCAGCTTGCTGACGCCGTACGGGCCGCCGGGGCGCGGGACGGCGTCCTCCGCGGTGGAGGAGCCGGGCTGGCTCGGACCGTACTCGGCTCCGCAGCCGATCTGCACCAGGCGGGCGCCGCAGCCGCTGCGGCGCAGGGCCTCGCAGACGGTGGCGACGGCGACCGTGTTGTGGCGGGTGAGTTCGCGGGCGCCGCCGCGGGTGGCACCGGCGCAGTTGATGACGACGCCGGGGTGGACCGCGTCGAGGAAACGGGTCAGGGCGCCGGGGCTGCCGGACGCGAGGTCGAAGCGGACGTCGGCGTCGTCGCCCCGGCCGAGCGCGGTGAGCTGGACGGCGGGGTCGGCGAGCAGGCGGTCGGCGACGAACCGGCCGAGGTAGCCGTTGGCTCCGATCAGCAGGACTCTCATCGCGCGGCTCCCGGGGCCGAGAGCTCGGGTCGGGAGGTGATCATGTGAGGTTCTCCTTACAGAGGGGGGTGATGCGAGTGCGCGTACCTCCGGCGGTCCCGCCGGGTGCCTGCGGCGGCCTGGGCCCGGGGTGGGGACGGGGTGCCCGGCGCGTCAGCACGGCCGGTCCGGCGTGGCGTGCGCCGAGGCGCGGGTCAGGGTGCGAGAGGAGTGGACCAGGAGGGTCAGTGCTCCGGCTCCGCAGACGAGGGCCGGAACGGCGCCCGGGCCCCATGCGGTGACCAGTGCCTCCACGGGCCCGTCCAGGAAGCCGCAGCCGGGCAGGCGGGCCGCGAAGACCGAGGCGAGGGCCGCCGCCTCGGCCGTGGCGGCGGTGGCGAGGACCACCGCCGGGGCATGCGTGAAGCCGTGCGCGGTGAGCAGCCGGGCGAGGAGGAGCAGGGCGCCCAGGGTGAGGACCTGGGCGTAGCCGGCCCGCTCGTCCAGGGCGGTGCCGGACAGGGCGAGGAGAGCGGTGAGCGCGACCAGGAACAGCGCGAACGTGCCGAGCAGCAGGGGCTGTACGGAGGCGGCGAACTCCTCCAGGTGCCGACTGGCGGCGAGTTTGCGGCGGGCGCGTACGGCGAAGAGGTGGGCACACCATGCCGCGGGGGCACAGGACAGAGCGAGGGCGAGGACGCCGGCGGCGGCCAGGGGCCAGTTGCCGTCCGGGGAGCCCGTGGGCGGGGCCTCGGGACCGCCGCTGACGGCCGCTCGGAGCAGTCCGTCGCCCAGAGCCGCGTAGGCGATCAGCCAACAGGTCCAGGCGGCTGTGGGGCGCGCCGGGCGGTCCGTGGCGCCGAGCGGACCGCGGGACAGGGCCGCGCGCAGGGCCGACGCCACGGCGAGGGTGCCCAGAGCGGCGGCGATCAGGCGGGCCTGTCCGTGGGCGAGGCGCAGGACGGTCACGGTCACGGCGCACAGCGCGCCGGGGAGCAACGCGAGGAGGGCCCAGTCGGCCCGCGCGCGCGGCGTCGAAGGGGCTGTGGTCCGCGGTGACGTGTCACCGTCGCGGGAGACACGGGCGTACATCTCCTCCGCGAGGGAGAAGACGTCCCGGTGCCGGAAGCGTGCCGCGGTCCGGTCGGTGACGCCGTGCGCCTCAAGACCCGCCGCGATCTCCAGGGGGTCCACGGCCCGTTCGCACAGCTCCCGGTGACGGTGCATCAGTGCCTTCACGGGGTCCACGGCCGTGCGGCGTGCGGCGGTCCGGCCGCGCTCGGTCGCGGCGACGGGTTGCTCGCCGCCGGCGGCCGGCTTGCGCCGCACGGCTACCGCGGGCTCGTCCTCCCCCGCCACCACGCCCGCGGAAGAAGCAACCCCCTCCCCCTCCTCCACCACAAGCCACTCCTCCGACCGCGCGTCCCATGCGCCGGGGCTGGTCGGGGTCCCGGGGCGGTCCAGTTCGCCCAGTCCGCTCATCGCGCTGCCTCCGTGGCCGGGACCGGGGTCGTGGCGCGGACCGGTGGTCCTGCCGCCCAGCCCGGACCGCCCCGGGCGACGACGCGCGCCATCGGACCGGTCCAGCGGCCGGGAACGTGCGCCTCGGCGGGAACGGCGAACGGCAGGGGTTCGCCGGCCTCGTCAAGGACGACCCGGCGGACCGGGCAGCGCGAGATGATCTCCAGGTAAATGCCGTGAAATGCCGTGATGTTCTGCTCGACGGTGAACAGTTCGAGCGCACGCGCGCGTGCGGCGGCGCCCAGGCGCTCGCGGCGCTCCGGGTCGCGCAGCAGCGCCACGCACGCCTCGGCGAGCGCCCGCGGATTGCGCGGGGGTACGACGAGCCCGGTGCCGCCGATGACCTCCACCACCGCGCCCACGTCCGTGGACACCGTCGCGCGGCCGCAGAACATGGCCTGGACCAGGCCGGTCGGGAAGCCCTCGACAACGCTGGACAGGACGGTCACGGCACCCGCGGCGTACGCGTCGGCGATGGTGGGGAGTTCGGGGCCGCCGATCTCCTCGAAGGACACCGGGTTGTCACCGACGGCGTGCAGACCGTCGGCCTCGTCGGGGAAGAGCTGCGCGGCCAGCACCTTGCAGTGACCGAGGTAGGCCGTGCCCTCGGGGCCCGCCGGGGCGCCCACGATCCGCAGGCGGGTCTTGGGCTCCTCCTTGCGGATCTCGGCGAAGGAGTGCAGCAGGGACACCAGGTCCTTGGCGGGTTCGACGCGGCCGACCCAGACGAGGGTGTCCGGGTCCGCACACTCCGGGGACTCCCCGACCTCCGCGAAGCGGGAGGCGTCCATGCCCGGATAGACGGTGTGCAGCTTGGCGCGGTCGGCGCCGCAGTGCTCCTGCCAGCGGCGGGCGTGCGCGTTGCCGGGCGTGACGACCGCGGCCCGGTGGTAGATCTCGGCGGCGAGCCGGCCGTGGAAGGCGGCGAGCAGGGACCGCACGGCGGGCGCGGAGTCGCCGGCGGCCAGGTAGTGCGTCCGCAGCCGCACTCCGTACTCGGTCACCAGCAGGGGTACGCCGCTGAAGTGGCGGGCGAGCAGTCCGGGCAGGGCAGCCGGGCCACCGGAGGTGGCGTGGCACAGGTCGACCGAGCCGAGGCGGTCGTCCTCGTACCAGTCGAGGGAGAGGGGGCGCAGGGCGCGTTCCAGGTGCGCGGCGACGGCGAGCAGATCGGGGACGCGCGCCTCGCGGGCGGCGCGCAGGGCGCCGGGCGCGCGACAGGCGCGTTCGAGGGCGCGTACGGCGGTCTCGGAGCGGAGCGCCGTCACCAGGCCGCCCTCGTCGCGGGCGAGTTCGGCGAGTCCGTACAGCGCGTTGCCGAAACGGTCCGCCTCAGCGGTTGTCGTCCCTTCGGAGGCGCCGGAGTGGTCCTGGGCGGCTCCGGCGCACACGACGGCCGCCAGTTCGCCGTAGTGCTCCGCGAAGCGCCGGCGCGCGCGGCGGCCGTGCACCACCCCGTCGTCCCCGGCCGTCCACAGCGGAGCCGTCAGAACCCGGCTGACCTGCGGCGGCAGCGGGACCCAGCCCTCGTCCTCCTGGCGCTCGCTGCGGCTGAGCGCGTAGATGTCGAACTCGTGCTGCCCGAGCCCGCGCACGAGCCGGTCGCACCAGAGTCCGGCGTCACCGTTCACATACGGATAGCCACCCTCCGTGAGCAGTCCGATGCGCACGAGTACACCCCCGATCTCCCGTTAGGGGAGCCGCCGTTGACCCGGCGGCTCGCAGCGGGACGAACGTATGCGGACAAGGCGGTGGCGCGACGGACGGTTGTCCATCGCGCCACCAAAAGGGGTGAACGGTCGTAACTTTCCCGCGCGGGTCGCGTTCGATCGCGCTAAGAGATCATGCAGTTACGTTTCGTTAGGTCACGGCCAACTCCCGGCGCGCGGCGCCCGTCAGTCCCCGGGATACGCCCAGGGATTGGCGCGGCAGCTGACCCCGTTGCGCTCAAGGAACTTGGTCTGCTGCTGCATGACCGGCGCGAGGTCGCCGTCCTTGTCGCAGGTGACGTGGTGGTAGCCGAGCCGGTGGCCGATCTCGTGGTTGATCAGCATCTGCCGGTAGGCATGAATCTGATCGCCGTAGGTCTCCGACCCCTGCGCCCACCGATAGGCGTTGATCATCACGCGCTCGGTGGCGGCCGAGTCGCAGGACACGTTGTCCACGGTGGTGTCCAGACCGGACTTGGAGCACCAGTCGGCGGTCGTGCCGGGGCTGGCCAGGGTGATCACGAAATCGGGCGTGCCGGAGTGGATGCGCTCGAAGGTGCGCGCGCCGTTGTGGGCCCAGCTCCGGTCGTCGTTGAGCGTCTTCTGCACGGCCTGCGCGAAGAGCTCGCCGTCGAGCCCGAGCCCCTGCTCCACGTCCACGCGGTACGTGAACTTCTGCCCCGTACCGGGCGCCTTGTCGATCCCCTGGATCGCGTCGAACTTCCCCGAGCCGTCGAGCGTGGCGCTGAGCGCGTACTTCTTGTCCATCTTCTGCGTGTACGTCAGCGGCGCCGCCGCGCTCGGCTCCCCGGCGGGCGTCGGCCGCCCGTCGCTGCGCGAGGCGGAGTCCCGCGTGTCCCGCGCCCGGTCATCGGCCGACTGCGACTGTACGTCGGTGTCGTCGCCCCGGTCCGTGACCTGCCCGGCCACGACGACCGCCAGGACGGTGGTGACGGCGGCGGCCGCGATCCCGGTGAAGGTCCGCCCCTTGGAACCCTTGGCGGGGGCGGGTGCGCCGGTCGGCGGGGCGTCGTCGGCGTCCACGTCGTTCGCGACACCGGCGCCGACGGCGGACCAGTCGGTGACGGCGGTGTACGGGTCGGCGGCCGTACGTGGCTCGAACACGTCGACGTCCTCGAAGGCGTCGACGTAGTCCTGCCGCGGCCCACGCCCGCCTCCCGGCGCCTGCCGCTGCCGCGGAAAGCCGACTCCGGCCCCGGCCGCCGAAGGCGCACCGGCCCCCCTCAACTCACCCCAGCCACCCCCGGCTTCCCACTGCTCGGGATGCCCACCACGCACCTGAGGAGTGCCGTGGGCGGGCGTGCCGTCGGAGAAACGGGGAACGCCATGCGCAGGCGTACCGTCCGGCAGACGAGGAACCCCATGAGCCGGGGTCCCATCCGCAAAACGCGGCACCCCATGAGCAGGCGTACCGTCGGCAAACCGCGGCACGTCATGGGCAGGCGTACCGTCCGGAAAGCGGGGAACGCCATGCGCAGGCGTGCCATCCGGGAAACGGGGAACGCCATGCGCAGGCGTACCGTCCGGCAGACGAGGAACCCCATGAGCCGGGGTCCCATCCGCGAAACGGGGCACCCCATAACCCGGCGCCCCCTGGGGCACCCCCTGCGCTGCCCGCCCCTCCCGAGGCCCGCGCCCCGAACCGGACCCCGTGCCCGTCTCCGCTGTCGCGCCCTTGGGGGCCGGCCCCCGGCGGCTGTGGCGTCCCACGTCCCGCCTCAGCTCCCCGCGTTCTCGGTCACGGCCCCACTGTCGACGGCCGACGCACCGCCACTCGCCGAAGCCTCACCACCCGCCGACGCGTCGCCACCCGCCAACTCGCCCGTATCCGCAAGCAGTTCACGGAACGCCCGGGCCACCGTGTCCGGATACTCCATCATCGCCACATGCCCGGCGTCGGGCAGGCTGAGCAGTCGGGAGTAGCGGAAGGCGCGGGCCGCGCGCTGGGCCATGCGGTAGCCGACGAGCTGGTCCCGGCCTCCGTAGACGAGGAGCGTCGGGGCGAGGACGCGCTCGGCCTGGCGCCACAGCGCGTGCTGGCCGCCGAGGGTGTACGCGTTGACGATCCCGCGCGCGGAACGCGTCATCGCGTCCCAGAAGTACGGCAGTTGCAGCCGCCGTTCCATCTCCTCCACGGCGTCGCGGAACCCTTCCGGGGACACCCGTCCGGGATCGCCGTAACAGAGTGCCGTGACGCCACGGACCCGCTGTTCCGCCGTCCACTCCCTGGTGAGCCGGGTGAAGAGCGCGGCCACGCCGGGCAGCGCCAGCAGCGCCGTCGGAACGGCGGTGCGCTGGACGCGGATCTCCGGCAGGGCGGGCGACACGAGGCTGAGCGTACGGACCAGGTCGGGTCGTACCGCGGCGACGCGTGTGGTGACCGCACCGCCGAGTGAGTTGCCGAAGAGGTGCACGGGTCCGCGCCCCGAAGCGTCGAGGTAACGGATGACCGCGCGCGCGTGGGCGGTGACCGAGTAGTCGCCGTCGTCCGGTGGCGGGGAGTCGCCGAAGCCGGGCAGATCGACGGCCTCACCGTCGACGACCCCCTCCAACTGCTCCATCAGCGCTGACCAGTTCTGCGATGAACCGCCGAGTCCATGGACGTAGAGCGCGGGCGGCAGGCTCTCGCGCGCGGGAGGCCTCGACCGCACCGTCAGTGTGATGCCCGGCAGCCCGACCGATCGCAGCCGCTCCCCCTCCGCGACCCGGACGGTCGCCACCTTCGGCAGTACGTTGGCCGCCGGGAAGGCGGACGGCAGCTCGGTCGAAGACATGCGGCAATGTTACGAGACGATCACGCAGTGGTTCGTGTGTTCGCCGTCACAAGCAGTCGAAGAGTCCCCTGATGCGCAGGGAGTGACCCCTCGGACGCGGATCGCATAGCGTCCCGATCGGGTGTCTCCTAGGCTCGTAGTGAGGGCACCCGCGTGTGGCCCCTGCTTTCCCCAGGGACGTTCGTAGGAAGGGAGCCCACCATGGCCGTTGACCCCACCGACCCCGAGACGTTCGAGGACGACGACACCCAGGAAGCCGAGGAGTTCGACGTCGAGGCCCCCGCGGCCGACACGGCCGAGCAGCACACCGACGTGGCATCCGACCGCGACGACTCGCTGACCGGCATGAACCCGGACCGCGCCAACGAGGCGGACCTGATGGAGCAGGCCCGGGTCGTGTCCCTCGACGAGGACGACTATCGGTGACGGACGGTGCCGGAGGGGCAGCGCTGAGCAGGAGGGAGGCAAATTTTTGCCCGCCTCGCCCCTGTTTCAAACCTTCCGTACCGCTTTCGTCATCGTCCGGTCCGTGAAATTCTGCGCTCGCACCGCGCACACCAGGGTTACCGAAAAGTACGATGGCGGCGCGGCGCACACCGCATATGGACGACTTTGGGAGGCGGCGTGACAGCCATCGAGCAGACAGAGGCGGCACGCCCACGAGGTACGCGCCTGCCGCGCCGTGCCCGTCGGAACCAGCTGCTGGGCGCCGCCCAGGAAGTTTTCGTGGCGCAGGGCTACCACGCGGCCGCGATGGACGACATCGCCGAGCGGGCAGGCGTCAGCAAGCCGGTGCTCTACCAGCACTTCCCGGGCAAGCTCGACCTGTACCTCGCCCTGCTGGACCAGCACTGCGAGTCCCTGATCCAGTCCGTGCGCAACGCTCTGGCGTCGACGAACGACAACAAGCAGCGCGTGCGGGCCACCATGGACGCCTACTTCGCCTACGTCGAGGACGACGGCGGCGCCTTCCGGCTGGTCTTCGAGTCGGACCTGACCAACGAGCCCGCGGTACGCGAGCGCGTGGACAAGGTCACGAACGAGTGCGCCGAGGCGATCTGCGACGTCATCGCCGAGGACACCGGCCTCTCGCGCGCGGAGTCGATGCTCCTCGCGTCCGGTCTGGGCGGCCTCGCCCAGGTCGTGGCCCGCTCCTGGCTGCACAGCGACCGCAGCGTCCCGCGCGACCAGGCGGTGCAGCTGCTGACGTCACTGGCGTGGCGGGGCATCGCCGGATTCCCGCTGCACGGCATCGACCACCACTGACCGACCGTTTGTTCCCGCCCGCTGTTCGCTCCTGGCGTTCTTGCGCGGAGCGTGTACGTCCCCTCACCGGGCTAATGTGTGCTGGGTACGGCGCGGAAGGTCGCGCACTTCACTGACCGTCGGAGGGACATAGCCGTGGAGGTCAAGATCGGCGTGCAGCACGCGCCCCGCGAGATCGTTCTGGAGAGCGGTCAGAGTGCCGAGGAGGTCGAGCGGGCGGTGTCCGAGGCGCTGGCCGGCAAGTCGCAGCTGCTGAGCCTCGTGGACGAGCACGGCCGCAAGGTCCTCGTCCCGGCCGACCGTCTCGCGTACGTCGAGCTCGGCGAGCCGGCCCCGCGCAAGGTGGGCTTCGGCGCGCTGTAGACAGCGGACGACACACGGAGGGCCCGGCGGTCACGACCGCCGGGCCCTCCGGCGTTCCGGCACTGCCCCTCCACCCGCTCTCCTTCACGGATGGAGCACAACTCGAACACAGGGGAGGATTGGATTCCGCAGGTCAGGGGTATGACGGGCTACGACCGTTTCGAGCAGGCCGGCCATGCGGGAGGGACCCCCACCATGCTCCTGGAAGCGCTCAGTTCCGCGATCCTCGGCCTGGCCCTGGCGTGGGCGGCGGCTCACCGCCTGCCCCACCGTCTCCCCGCCCGTTCCCTCGTGCTGTCGACAGGCGTGGCGGGCGCCCTCTTCGGCGCCTTCATCACCCACACCGCCCTCGGCTTCGGCAACCTGCTGCTGATCCTGGCAGGCGCCGCGGCGGTCTCGGCGGCATCGCTGTCGCTCCTGCTGCGCCCGTCGCGGGGAAGACTGGGCCGCCGCTCAGCGACGGCTTAGCCAAAGGACCTGACGGGGACGCCCCCTAGGGGCAGCGCTACGCGGCCAACCCCAGCGCAGCCATCCGCTTGGTGTGCGCCTCAGTGATCCGCGAGAACATCCTGCCGACCTCGGCAAGGTCGAACCCGTCGGCCACCCCACCCACGAGCATCGTCGACAGCGCGTCCCGGTCGGCGACCACCCGCTGGGACTGCGACAGCGCCTCACCCATCAGCCGCCTCGCCCACAGCGCGAGCCGCCCGCCCACGCGCGGGTCCGCGTCGATCGCGGCGCGCACCTTCTCCACGGCGAACCCGGCGTGCCCGGTGTCGTCCAGCACGGCCAGAACCAGCTCGCGCGTGTCCGCGTCGAGCCGGGCGGCGACCTCCCGGTAGAAGTCGCTGGCGATCGAGTCGCCGACGTAGGCCTTGACGAGCCCCTCCAGCCAGTCCGAGGGCGCCGTCTGCTTGTGGAAGCCGTCCAGCGCGGCGACGAACGGCTCCATGGCCGCCGTGGGCTCCTCGCCGATCTCGGTCAGCCGGTCGCGCAGCTGCTCGAAGTGGTGGAACTCGGCCGAGGCCATCTTCGCCAGCTCCGCCTTGTCCTCCAGCGTCGGCGCCAGCTTGGCGTCCTCGGCCAGCCGCTCGAACGCCGCCAGCTCCCCGTACGCGAGCGCGCCGAGCAGGTCGACGACCGCGGCACGGTACTGCGGGTCGGCGGAGGCCGTCGTCCAGTCCTGGGCAGCGACTCCGGTGTGTTCGACAGGAGCTTCAGGCTTGTCAGAGGAGGTCATGAAGCGCACAATAGCCCGCTCGCCGCAAGGCGGAAGGCCCTGGTCAATCAGTGTGACGACGACTACGTGACCAAATCGGCCATCGCATGTGCGGGATTCCGGGGTATGGTGGTAATGCGCCTGCTGAGTACGTCGACGCAGTTCGACGGTGTCTCGACGGGCCGCACGTATGAGGATGCCCGGTCGGTGGCCCGATCGGCTCCGACCCGACAGCCCCCTCGTCCGTACGGCACTGTGCGTACGGATTCCCGGGGGGACCCCCTCAGCGGTACGAGCGCTAGAGCGTCGGCAGTGGTCCCGTGCCCTACGGCTTGCCCGTAAGGCAGCCGACGTCCCCGGCACGGTCCGTCAAAGACCCCCGCGCTCGCCTCGCACCGCGTACACAGAAGAGGCAGCACCCTGACTACGACTTTCCGAGAGCTCGGAATCCTCCCCGAGACGGCCGAGGCGCTTGAGGCCGTCGGTATCGTCACCCCCTTCCCCATCCAGGAGATGACGCTCCCCGTTGCCCTTTCGGGCACCGACGTCATCGGCCAGGCCAAGACCGGCACGGGCAAGACGCTCGGCTTCGGTCTTCCGCTCCTTGAGCGCGTCACCGTTCCCGCCGACGTCGAGGCCGGCCGCGCCGCGCCCGAGGACCTGACCGACGCCCCGCAGGCGCTCGTCGTCGTCCCCACGCGCGAACTGTGCACCCAGGTCACCAACGACCTGCTGACCGCGGGCAAGGTGCGCAACGTCCGCGTGCTCGCCATCTACGGCGGCCGCGCCTACGAGCCGCAGGTCGAGGCCCTCAAGAAGGGCGTCGACGTCGTGGTCGGCACCCCGGGCCGACTGCTCGACCTCGCCGGCCAGAAGAAGCTCAACCTCAAGCACGTCAAGGCGCTCGTCCTCGACGAGGCCGACGAGATGCTCGACCTGGGCTTCCTGCCCGACGTCGAGAAGATCATCAACATGCTGCCGGCCCGCCGCCAGACCATGCTGTTCTCGGCGACCATGCCGGGCGCGGTCATCGGCCTCGCGCGCCGCTACATGTCGCAGCCCACCCACATCCGCGCCACCGCGCCGGACGACGAGGGCGCGACGGTCGCGAACATCAAGCAGTTCGTCTACCGCGCCCACTCCATGGACAAGCCGGAGATGGTCGCCCGCATCCTGCAGTCCGAGGGCCGCGGTCTGGCGATGATCTTCTGCCGCACCAAGCGGACCGCCGCCGACATCGCCGAGCAGCTCCAGCGCCGCGGCTTCGCCTCCGGCGCGGTCCACGGCGACCTCGGCCAGGGCGCCCGCGAGCAGGCGCTGCGCGCCTTCCGCAACGGCAAGGTCGACGTCCTCGTCTGCACCGACGTCGCCGCGCGCGGCATCGACGTCGAGGGCGTGACGCACGTCATCAACTACCAGTCCCCCGAGGAAGAGAAGACGTATCTGCACCGCATCGGCCGTACGGGCCGCGCGGGCGCGAAGGGTACGGCGATCACGCTCGTCGACTGGGACGACATCCCGCGCTGGCAGCTCATCAACAAGGCGCTGGAGCTGGACTTCAACGACCCGGTGGAGACGTACTCCACCTCCCCGCACCTCTTCGAGGAGCAGAACATCCCCGCGGGCACCAAGGGTGTCCTGCCGCGCTCGGAGCGCACGCGCGCCGGGCTGGAGGCGGAGGAGCTGGAGGACCTCGGCGAGACCGGCGGCCGCGGTGCGCGCGGACGCGGTGGTCGTGGCGGCCGGGAGGAGTCCCGTCCCGCCGAGCGCGAGCGTCCGGCACGTACGCCGCGCCGCCGCCGTCGTACGCGCGGCGGAACCCCGCTGGACGCGACCGCGCCCGCGGCCGAGGCTCCCTCGGCCGCCGAGGATGCCACCGTCACCCGCACCCCGCGCCGCCGTCGCCGCACCCGCGCCGGGGCTACGGCGGAGTCGGCGCCGGTCACGGCCTCGACGACGGTCGAGTCGGCACCGGCCGAGGCGGCGGAAGCCGCGGTGACCACGGCGGAGGGTACGACCGAGGCATCGGCGAAGCCGCGTCGCCGCCGCACCCGCAAGTCGGCGGAGACGCAGGCCGTGCAGGTCTCGGAGCCCACGGTGACCGAGGAGAGCGCACCGGAGGCCACGGAGCCCAAGCCGCGCCGCCGCACCCGCAAGGCCGCGGAGACCGTCGTGGAGACGACCGAGGCCGTCGCGCCGGAGGCCGTCGAGGCCGCACCGCGTCGCCGCACCCGCAAGGCCGCCGAGGCCGTTGTGGACACGGTCGAGGCTGTCGCGCCGGAGGCCACTGAGGCCAAGCCGCGACGGACGCGCAAGGTTGCGGAAGCCGTCGTGGACACGGCGGAGACCGTCGAAGCCAAGCCCGCAACGCGCCGCACCCGCAAGGTCGCGGAGACCGCCGTGGACACGGCCGAAGCCGTCGAGGCCAAGCAGAAGACGCGCCGTACCCGCAAGGCCGCGGAGGCCGTCGTGGACACGGCGGAGACCGTCGAAGCCAAGCCCGCAACGCGCCGTACCCGCAAGGCCGCGGAAGCCGTCGTGGACACGGCCGAAGCCGTCGAGGCCAAGCCGCGTCGTACGCGCAAGGCGACGGCCGCGGTCGACACCGCCGAAGGCACGGAGGCCAAGCCCCGGCGCACCCGCAAGACGGCCGCCACCGCCGAGACCGCCGACATCCCGGCCCAGGCCGCCGAGGAGCCGACGGCCAAGCCGCGTCGGACCCGCAAGGCGGCGGAAGCCGTGGTGGAGACAGCCGAGGCAACCGAGGCCAAGCCGGCGGTGCGCCGTACCCGTAAGGCCGCGGAGACCGCCGTGGACACGGCCGAAGCCGTCGAGGCCAAGCCCCGGCGTACGCGTAAGGCCACGGCCGTCGCGGAGCCCGTGGAGGCCGAGCCGAAGCCGCGTCGGACCCGCAAGACGGCCGCCGCGGTCGACACCGCCGAAGGCACGGAGGCCAAGCCCCGGCGCACCCGCAAGACGGCCGCCACCGCCGAGACCGCCGACATCCCGGCCCAGGCCGCCGAGGAGCCGACGGCCAAGCCGCGTCGGACCCGCAAGGCGGCGGCCACGGTCGAGGGCGCCGAGGCCAAGCCCGCGGTGCGCCGCACCCGCAAGGCCGCGGCCGCTGCGGAGCCCGCGGAGGGCTGATCTACCGGCCGGACGGCCCGTTCCCACACCGCGTGGGAACGGGCCGTTCGCTTTCCCGGCCCCGCCCCCGCACCGCCGAGGAAGAACGCGTCCACCAAACCCCGCTAACCTCGCCCCGTGACCAGCCCCGACACCCCCCTCGCCGCGCCGCCCGGCGCCCGCGCCCACCCTCTGCGCACCGCCCGCGGAGACTTCGCCGTCGTCGACTGTCCCGTGGCCGTGGGTGTGGAGCCGCGCGGTGTCGCGCTGCTGCTGCCCGGGTTCACCGGCAGCAAGGAGGACTTCGGCCTCCTGCACGAGCCGCTCGCGGCGCGCGGGTACCGTACGGTCGCCGTGGACGGACGGGGCCAGTACCAGTCGGACGGGCCCGCGGAAGACGAATCCGCTTATGCGCAGGCCGAGTTGGCGAGGGACGTACTCGCGCAGGCGGAGGCCGTCGGTGTCCCGCTCCATCTGGTCGGGCACTCTCTGGGCGGCCAGGTCTCCAGGGCCGCCGTACTGCTCGACCACTCCCCCTTCCGGTCCCTGACGCTCATCGCGTCGGGGCCGGCCCGGATCTCCGACTCGCAGCAGCAGCGCGTCACGCTCCTGCGGGACGCGCTGGCCGTGATGACGATGGCCGAGACGTGGGACGCCATCCTGGCCATGGGCCCGCCCGAGGAGGTCGGCGGACCCGCCCGCGGCCTCGGCGGCCTGGAGCAGCTGCGCCGCCGCTGGATGGGCAACAAGCCCGCCCAACTGCGCGCGACGGGGCAGCAGTTGTGCACCGAGCCGGACCGCGTCGCCGAACTCGCCGCCGTGCCGCTGTCGTTCCACGTGGTGTCGGGCGCCCGCGACGACACCTGGCCGGTACCGGTCCTCGACGACATGGCCGTACGGCTGAAGGCGCGCCGGACGGTCGTCGCGGGCGCCGAGCACTCCCCCAACATCGACCGGCCGGAGCCCACGGCCCGAGCGATGGCCGACTTCTGGGACGAGCACGAATAGGACGAGCACAAACAGGAGGGCCCGCCCGGCGCCGTACGCCGGACAGGCCCTCCCGGGAGCGGAACCGTCAGTCGGTGCCGAACTCCATCGCCGCGTTGTCGAGCAGCTCGTCGTCCTCGGGGCTCTTGCCGCCGGAGGCGATCGCCTCGGCCCCGCCCTCGGTGAGCGCGCCGATCAGGCTGGTCGCGCCCGCGGCCTCGACCGCCGCCGCCTGCGGGCCGCCGACCATGCCGAGACCGGCGTACAGCTCCAGCTTGGTGCGGGAGTCGGCAATGTCGAGGTTGCGCATGGTGAGCTGGCCGATCCGGTCCACCGGGCCGAAGGCCGCGTCCTCGGTGCGCTCCATGGAGAGCTTGTCCGGGTGGTACGAGAACGCCGGGCCGGTCGTGTCGAGGATCGAGTAGTCCTCGCCGCGCCGCAGCCGCAGCGTCACCTCGCCGGTGACGGCCTGGCCGACCCAGCGCTGGAGCGACTCACGGATCATCAGCGCCTGCGGGTCCAGCCAGCGGCCCTCGTACATCAGCCGGCCGAGACGCCGGCCCTCGTTGTGGTACTGGGCGAGGGTGTCCTCGTTGTGGATGGCGTTGACGAGACGCTCGTACGCGGCGTGCAGCAGGGCCATGCCGGGCGCCTCGTAGATGCCGCGGCTCTTGGCCTCGATGATCCGGTTCTCGATCTGGTCCGACATGCCGAGACCGTGCCGACCGCCGATGGCGTTGGCCTCCATCACCAGGTCGACGGCGGAGGCGAACTCCTTGCCGTTGATGGTGACCGGGCGGCCCTGCTCGAAGCCGATCGTCACGTCCTCGGCGGCGATCTCGATCGACGGGTCCCAGAACTTGACGCCCATGATCGGCTCGACGGTCTCCAGCGAGACGTCCAGGTGCTCCAGGGTCTTGGCCTCGTGGGTGGCGCCCCAGATGTTGGCGTCGGTGGAGTACGCCTTCTCCGTCGAGTCCCGGTAGGGCAGGTCGTGGGCGACCAGCCACTCCGACATCTCCTTGCGGCCGCCGAGCTCGGTCACGAAGTCCGCGTCCAGCCAGGGCTTGTAGATCCGCAGGTGCGGGTTGGCGAGCAGGCCGTAGCGGTAGAACCGCTCGATGTCGTTGCCCTTGAAGGTCGAGCCGTCGCCCCAGATCTGGACGTCGTCCTCAAGCATCGCCCGCACCAGCATGGTGCCGGTGACGGCACGGCCGAGCGGCGTGGTGTTGAAGTAGGCACGCCCGCCCGAGCGGATGTGGAACGCGCCGCAGGTGAGCGCGGCCAGGCCCTCCTCGACCAGCGCCGCGCGGCAGTCAACCAGGCGGGCGATCTCGGCGCCGTAGGTCTTCGCGCGGCCGGGCACCGAGGCGATGTCGGGCTCGTCGTACTGCCCGATGTCGGCCGTGTAGGTGCACGGGATGGCGCCCTTGTCGCGCATCCACGCGACCGCTACGGAGGTGTCGAGGCCGCCGGAGAAGGCGATCCCGACGCGTGAGCCGACGGGCAGGGAGGTGAGCACTTTGGACATGCACACAAGTATGCATGGAATCGCATGAATATGCAACGCCGAGTTGGATCGGTCTTTGAAGGTGCAGGTCAGCGGGGCCCCGCACCCCTGAAACCGCCTAATACTGCGACTGAAGGTGACCCCAGAAGCCGTCCCTCAGCGCCCTCCTCAGATCCGCCTGCCCCCGCAGCGAGTACTGCAGCAGGCCCTCCGCCTCCACCAGCAGGTCCTGGTCCACCGAACCCGGCAGATAGGGATGCCCGGGCAACAGCTCGACGAGCGAGTCCCGCCCCCGCTCCGCCAGCCACTTCGCCGCGATCTGGGCGCCCACGAAGCGGACGTCCTCCCGGGAGGGCCGGGTCGCCGCCGACTCATAGGCGGCCGCGGTGCGGCGCGAGACGTACGGCTTGAAGAATTCGAGGTCGAAGGTGCGCTGGCTGTCGACCTCCCAGAGGAGCGGCTCCGCCTGGTTGCGGCCCTCCGGGGCCTCGATGCCCCACAGGTGGACCCGCGCGCCGTAGCCCTGCGCCGCCTCCACCGCGGACACCAGGTCCTCGTCGCCGCCGAGCAGTGCCGCGTCGCTGATGGCGCGGTGCCGGGCGAGGGACTCCAGATCGGTACGGATCAGCGAGTCGACGCCCTTCTGCTGGTTGTTGGCATTGAGGTTGCCGAGCCGGACCTTCACATCCGGGAGCTCGGCGATCGACTGCTGCTCGGCGGTGTGGATACGGCGCCTGGCACCGTCGTACCAGTAGACCCGCAGCAGCCTGCTGTCGGCGAAGATCGTCCGGGCGCGGTCGATGAGCGCCTCGATGAGCCCCTCGGCGTCCAGGTCGAAGGCGCGCCGGTCCTCCGTGCCGGCGACCAGCCGGCCCGCGGCCGCGTACAGATACCCCGCGTCGACGAAGATCGCATGGGTCGAGGGTGTCTTCGCCACCTCGGCGAGCATGCGCGTGAGCAGTTCGTTGGTGCGGTCGATGCGGGCACTCAGGGCCGCGAGGTCGTCGTTCATCACCCCCATTGTCCCGGCGGTCACGCTGCGAACACAACCGGTCCCAGCGCGTCCCGGAACACCCGGCTTACCCGTTGGTAGTTAGCCGTTCGAAAAATTTCTTTAGCGTAGGGAATGTTTGTAACACGCAGCCCGTTGACTCCTCACGTACGCAGAAATTCTCCGCAGGAGGATGACCAGACGAAGGGAGAAGCCATGCGCTTCGAGATCATGCGACTCGACGAGGTCGACGGCACCACCGTGGACACCACCGTCGTGGACGCCGCCTCCGTCAACCGGATCGTTCAGCAGGCCGCCGCCATCGGGCAGCGACTGTGGATTCGCCCGGCCGACACCACGGCCTCGTAACCCGCGAGTCCCTCATACTTCGGAGCCCCGTACGGCATCGACGCCGTACGGGGCTCCGCTTGTGTCCACGGGGCTCAGCTGCCCTGGATCACCTGGGTGACGCCGTTGATGATCTGCTGCACCGCGATCGCGGAGAGCATCATGCCCGCGAGCCGGGTCACCAGGACCACGCCGCCGTCCTTGATGACGCGGATGATCAGCAGCGAGTACCGCATCACCAGCCACAGCACGACATGGATGGCGAGGATCGCCGACCACACCGACACCTGCGTCGCGACGCTGTCGGCCTTCTGCACGGCCAGGATGACGGACACGATCGCGCCCGGCCCGGCCAGCAGCGGCATGCCCAGCGGCACGAGGGCGACGTTGACGTCCTTGGTCTGCTTCGGCTCGTCCGTCTTGCCGGTGAGCAGGTCGAGGGCGATGAGCAGGAGCAGCAGCCCGCCCGCGATCATCAGCGCGGGCACGGACACATGCAGGTAGTTCAGGATCTGGTGGCCGAGGAGCCCGAAGACCGTGATCACTCCGCCGGCCACACAGACGGCCTGGAAGGCCATGCGCTTCTGCACCTTGGCCGGACGGCCGGAGGTCAGCGCAAGGAAGATCGGGGTGATCCCAGGGGGATCCATGATGACAAAAAGGGTCAGAAACAGAGAGCCGAAGACGGCAACGTCGAACATCAGTGAAGGGGCCTTGCTAAGAAACGAACGGGACGAGCCTGGAGGTGGTGCCTCAGGCCCCGCCGGTCCCGGGCACCGGGAACGCCCCGGTCGCGCGCCGCGTGATCTCTCCGTAGACCTCGGGGTCGGTCAGGTTCTCGCCGAGCACGCAGGTCTTGCGGCTGCCGTGGTAGTCGCTGGAGCCGGTCATCAGCAGACCCAGCTCCTTGCCGAGGCCGCGCAGCCGCGCCCGGGTGTCCGGGTCGTGGTCCATGTGGTCGACCTCGATGCCGTCGAGTCCGGCGGCGGCCATCTCGGCGATCGCCGACTCCGGCACCGTCTGCCCGCGCTTCACGGCGGCGGGGTGCGCGAACACCGCGACGCCGCCCGCGCCCTTGATCAGCCGGATGGCCTCGAAGGGGTCGGTCTCGTGCTTCTCCACGAAGGCCCGCCCGCCGTCGGCCAGCCAGTCCTGCGTGAACGCGTCACCCACGGTCGGCACGACCCCGAGCTCGACGAGCGCGGAGGCGACATGCGGCCGCCCGACGGACCCGTCCCCGGCGATCCGCAGGACCTGCTCCCAGGTCACGGGCACGCCCAGCTCGTTCAGCTTGGCGATCATCCCCTTGGCGCGCGGCACCCGGTCGTCCCGCACGAGCTCACGCTCGGCGAGCAGGTCCGGCTCCTCGGGGTCGAAGAGGTAGGCCAGCATGTGCATGCTGACACCGTCGATACGACAGGACAGCTCGGCGCCGGTGACCAGAGTGAGCCCCTGCGGCAGCGCGGCAATGGCCTCCGCATACCCACGGGTCGTGTCGTGATCGGTGAGCGCCACGACGTCCAGCCCGGCAGCGGCAGCGTTGCGCACCAGCTCGGCGGGGCTGTCCGTACCGTCGGAAGCAGTGGAGTGGGTGTGCAGGTCGATACGCACTCGCGAACTCCAAAGGGTGACGGTACGGGAGCGGACGCTCCAGCATAACGGCTCCGGAGACCCACTTGTCACAGTCGAACCCAGGGTTCACTTGTTACTAACGTCCGTGACATGCGCGCAAGGGGCGCGGGGAACTGCGCGAGAAACCACCACACACCCGCACCCGCAGAACAGCTCCAACCACCCGAGCCACTGGGCGCTACGGCTCAAGCAAGCGCGGCGAAAGCGCTCCGCACGGCACCAGCTCCACCTCGGCCCCCGCATCCCGCAGATCCGTCAGCACCAGCTCGTCGTACATCAGCAGCCCGGTCTGCTCGGGCCACACCACCGCCCACAGCCACAGCCCCAGCGCCTCGCCCGCGAAGACGGCACGGTCGTCGGGCGTCCCGGTGACATGCCAGAGCGGAGTAGGCCGGCCCGCCGCCAGCACCTTCGCCTGCGGGGGCTTCTCGACGCTCATGTACGGCCCCGGGTCCGGTCCGTCGATGCCCGCGTACCGCGCGCCGAGCCCGACCCCGAGCTCCTCGGCCACCAGGATCAGCTCACCCATGCCGCCGAGCGGACCGGGACCGGTACAGGCGACGGCGGTCGCCCGCCCGCCACTGCGGTCGTCCCCCGCGCACGCCACACCCGTGTGAAGCCATCCGACCGGCAGCGGCCATGGCATCCACACCGGCACCTGCGTGCGGTGCACCACGACGCTGAGGGCCTCGACGCTGGGCGGGATCACGGGCTGCAGCGGATGCACGGTGCCGTGCACATCGCACTGCCAGGAATCGGCGAAGAGTCCGGGAGCCCTGACCCGGCCACCACACTTCGGGCAACTGGGTTCGCCCCTCATAGGGCCCCACGGTCCTACCCCTTCCTCCTCACGTCAAGGACGATCACCCGTCCGGGCGGAACCGCTTCACCGGCCAATTTTGGATGCATATGGCATTAATTAGGTCGACTAACATGCCGTGCGCATCCGGTGCTCACCAACTGACGTACACCAGCCGCCCGTTGGTGAGCTTGCTCACGCCAGGGAGACCGGGGCGCGGGACGGATCCCTGAGGTCCGTCCCGTTCGTCAGCCAGCGCTCCTGGAGGGCCTGGGCGCCGTGCACGCGCTTCCAGGCGGCCTCGTTCGGGGTCATGGGCAGCAGGGGCAGGAAGTGCACGGGGTCCATGGGCTCGTCCAGCTCCAGGTCCTCCACCAGGCCGCCCGGCTCGGCGACCAGGACCGAGGTGAACGGGGCGCCGGGCCACAGGGGTTCGCCGACGTCCAGGGACGCCCCCGGGGCCACGACGACACCTTCCACCTGCGGGGACGCGGCGAGCACCGCCAGCGTCCGGAGCACCTTGTCCGTGTCGGCGAGGCCGGCGCGCACGGAGAGGACCAGCTCGGCGCGGGGCCCCTTGACCGGGTCGGCGAGCATCGCGTTGGGGTCCGTCATCGGCTGGGCGGACATGCCTAGCGTGGCGTAGCGGACGATGTCGTCCTCGTGGAAACGGAGCACCTCGATGCGGTCCGTGCCGAGGAAGGTGACCGCGGCGCGGGCGTCCGGTTCACCCAGCGCGGAGAGCAACCGGGCCTCGACCAGAGGAAGAACATCAGTCATGCGGCGAGCATAGAACTCGTCAGTACCGGGCAAAGCCGCGCCTTGACACTTCAGTCGGCTGATACTCTTGCCCGGTGGTTCGGGGCAGCACGCAGAAGCGTCGCGGTCAGGCCCCGACGCCGACGAAACTCCCCTACGGGGGACCGGCCGGAGGAGGTGGGGCTGTCATGGATCGAAGTCGACCGTGCAGTAGCACCCGCTCTTCCCGCCGCTGACGTAGCTGCTCTGCTTCCTAGCCGGCTGCCACCTCTCGTCTGCCTTTCACCGCGGAAGAGCCTTTGTCTCGTTTTGCCTGATCTGCCTGTCAGTAGCAGCAGCTGAATCAGCAACGAAGCTCGCCACCGCGACGGTGCGGTGCTCCCCGCTTTGTGGACGTGCCAAACATCCGCAGTCTGGACGTCCCCATTCCGGGCAGTTCCACCCGCCGCGGGCGGCCTTTCGTTGCTCTCCCGCGAAGGAGCCTGCCATGTCGATGATCCGTGACCTGCGCGCCGCGGTCCGCCCGTCCCGTCCCTCGCTCGCCAAGGGGACGCGCCTGGACAGCGGCGCGTACGACGCCACGCGCGACCCCTCGACGCCCTCCGCCGTCGTCGACTGCGCCGTCTACCGCGACGGTGCCCGCGTCGAGTGCGGCAGGTCGCTGAGCCCGCACGAGGCGATGCGCCAGGTGCGGCGCGACGGCGGCTTCGTGTGGATCGGGCTGCACGAGCCGACCGAGGCCGAATTCGCCGGTATCGCCAGCGAGTTCGGGCTGCACCCGCTGGCCGTGGAGGACGCGGTCCAGGCCCACCAGCGCCCCAAGCTGGAGCGCTACGACGACTCCCTCTTCACCGTCTTCAAGACCGTCCACTACGTCGAGCACGACGAACTCACCGCCACCAGCGAGGTCGTGGAGACCGGCGAGGTCATGTGCTTCACCGGACGGGACTTCTTCATCACCGTCCGGCACGGCGGGCAGGGCTCGTTGCGGGCGCTGCGCCACCGGCTGCAGGACGACCCGGAGTTGCTCGCCAAGGGCCCCTCGGCCGTGCTGCACGCCATCGCCGACCATGTCGTCGACGGGTACATCGCGGTGGCCGACGCGCTCCAGGACGACATCGACGACGTGGAGACGGACGTCTTCTCGCCGGGCCGCAAGGGCAGCCCGCGCGGCACGGACGCCGGCCGGATCTACCAACTCAAGCGCGAGATCCTGGAGTTCAAGCGCGCGGTGTCGCCGCTGCTGCGGCCCATGCAGCTGCTCAGCGAGCGGCCGATGCGGCTGATCGACCCGGACATCCAGAAGTACTTCCGGGACGTCGCCGACCATGTCGCCCGGGTGCACGAGCAGGTCATCGGCTTCGACGAGCTCCTCAACTCCATCCTCCAGGCCAACCTCGCGCAGGCGTCCGTGGCGCAGAACGAGGACATGCGGAAGATCACCTCATGGGCCGCCATCATCGCCGTACCGACGATGGTGTGTGGCGTCTACGGGATGAACTTCGAGCACATGCCGGAGCTGCGCTGGAAGTACGGCTACCCGCTGGTGCTCGGCGTCACCGTGATGATCTGTCTCGGTATCCACCGCACCCTCAAGCGCAACGGCTGGCTCTGAGCACGCCTGGATAGGCTGGGCTCATGACAAGCGAGCTGCTCGACCAGGCCCTCGTCGAGGAGGCCACGAAGAAGTCCGGGCTCATCTGGGTCAAGGGGCCGGGTGTTCCCGCGCGGGCCCTGTGGCACGTGTGGCACGACGGCGCGGCCTGTGTCGTCGGCGACGGGCCCGGCGAGCAGCCGCTGTCCGGGCTCTCCGACGGGGCCGCCGCCGAGGTGACGGTGCGCAGCAAGGACAAGGGGGGCCGGCTGGTCTCCTGGACGGCGAAGGTCGTGGAGCTGACGTCGGGCTCCGAGCAGTGGGAGGCGACGGTCGCCGAGCTCAAGGGCAAGCGGCTGAACGCGCCCGACGGCGAGGAGATGCCGCACCGCTGGTCGCGCGAGTGCCGGGTGCTCCGCCTGGAGCCGACGGGGACCACAGCGCCCCTGCCTGACGGCGACCTGGCGGCGGCGCCGGTGCCGTCGCCTGCGACGACGCGTCAGCCGATTCCCGCGGGGCTGCCCCGGCTGCTGCTGAAGAAGCGCCGCAAGGGCTAGGACGTCGGCAGCTGCACGCCGTAGTCCACCGTCTCGTTCTTCTTCGGCTTCTCCAGGGTGAAGTCCTTGCCCCAGGCCGAGAAGGTGAGCGTGCCGGCGCCGCCGCCGCGGACCAGGCGCAGGGGGTACGGCTTGCCCTCCAGGGAGACGTCCAGGGTGCCGCCGGAGCCGTCGTCGCCGGTGATGCGGATGGTGCGGATGCCGGACTGCTCGTGATGGCCGTCCGTCGCCAGGCTGCCGTGCAGGGTCAGCAGGCCGTCGAGCAGCACGTCCATGTCCGTGAAGCCGCTGAACTTCTTGTACGAGGGGTCACCCTTGGGCACCTTGACGTACTTGCCGTCGAGCTTCTCCGCGGCCGCCGCGTCCGCGCTCTCGTCGTCGCCCTTGCCGTCCTGGTGGCTCCAGAAGCCCGCGTCGGCCATGAGGAACAGCTGCTCGTCGATCCGCAGCAGCTGGAAGGTCGCCCCCTCGGAGGTGACGGATCCCATGCCGCCGTCGGCCTTCAGCCGCATGTCGAGTTTGTAAGTGCGCCCGCTGGTGACCACGTTCCCGGACAGACGCACCGCGTCGGCGGACTCGGCGGCCGTACGGGTCTTGCGCTGGATCTGGTCGGCGGGCAGCTTGCCCACCCCGTTCGTGCCCGCGTCGGGGTCGTCACCGCCGCATCCCGTCAGCCCCGTTCCCGTCACGACCAGGGCGCACATCGCGCTCACCAGCGCGGCCCGGCGGGTACGGCCCTGGGGAATCGCAGTCACAGGTGGGCTGCCTTTCTGAGGGGGTGCGGAACGGCGTACGGCAGCGTACCGGGGTCGCGGAAGCCGAGCGGAGCCAGACCGTCCGGACCGCTCACCAGGGCGTATCCGATCGGGACGGGCTAGCCTGAAGCCCATCCGAGCGGGCAAAAGGGACATAGGAACGGCAAGGAGGAGGTGGGACATGGCAGCCGGCGCACCCCGGGTCTTCGTCTCGCACCTCTCCGGCGTCGCCGCCTTCGACCCGAACGGTGACCAGGTGGGGCGGGTACGCGATCTCGTCGTCATGCTGCGGGTCGGCCGACGGCCCCCGCGGCTGCTCGGGCTCGTCGTCGAACTGTCCACCCGGCGCCGCATCTTCCTGCCCATGACCCGGGTGACCAGCATCGAGTCCGGACAGGTCATCACCACCGGAGTGCTCAACGTCCGCCGCTTCGAGCAGCGGCCCACCGAGCGGCTGGTCTTCGGCGAGCTGCTCGACCGGCGGGTCACGCTCGTCGAGACCGGCGAGGAGGTCACCGTCCTGGATCTGTCGGTGCAGCAGCTGCCGGCCCGGCGGGACTGGGAGATCGACCGTGTCTTCGTGCGCAAGGGCGGCAAGAGCGGGCCGCTCAGGCGGGCCAAGGGCGAGTCGCTGACCGTCGAGTGGTCCGCCGTCACCGGGTTCTCCCTGGAGGAGAAGGGCCAGGGCGCCGAGAACCTGCTCGCCACCTTCGAGCAGCTGCGCCCCGCCGACCTCGCCAACGTGCTGCACCACCTCTCCCCCAAACGGCGCGCCGAGGTCGCCGCCGCCCTCGACGACGACCGGCTGGCCGACGTGCTCGAAGAGCTGCCGGAGGACGACCAGATCGAGATCCTCGGCAAGCTGAAGGAGGAGCGGGCCGCCGACGTCCTGGAGGCCATGGACCCGGACGACGCGGCCGACCTCCTCTCCGAGCTGCCGGAGCAGGACAAGGAGCGGCTGCTGAGCCTGATGCAGCCCGACGACGCGGCCGACATGCGGCGGCTGATGGCGTACGAGGAGCACACGGCCGGCGGTCTGATGACGACCGAGCCGATCGTGCTGCGGCCCGACGCCACCGTCGCCGACGCCCTCGCCCGGGTCCGCAACCCCGACCTCTCCCCCGCGCTCGCCGCCCAGGTCTACGTCTGCCGCCCGCCCGACGAGACGCCGACCGGCAAGTACCTCGGCACGGTCCACTTCCAGCGCCTGCTGCGCGACCCGCCGTACACCCTGGTCAGCGCCCTGCTCGACGACGACCTGCAAGCGCTCGCCCCGGACGCCGCGCTGCCGGTCATCGCCGGGTTCTTCGCCACGTACGACATGGTCGCGGCGCCCGTCGTCGACGAGTCCGGGTCGCTGCTGGGCGCGATCACCGTGGACGACGTACTGGACCACATGCTGCCCGAGGACTGGCGGGAGACCGAGTTCCACCTCGACGAGGGGGCGGCGGCACATGGCTCCTGAGCGAGAGGGCACCCGCGAGCGCGCGGTGTCCGGGGCGACCGCGGCCGGCCGTCCCAGGGCCCGGCTCGACCAGCCGCGGCCGCCGCGCCGGCGGCTGCTGCCCGAGTGGGACCCGGAGGCCTTCGGACGGCTCTCGGAGCGCATCGCACGCTTCCTCGGCACCGGACGGTTCATCGTCTGGATGACGGTCGTCATCATCGTGTGGGTGCTGTGGAACATCTTCGCGCCGCGCGACCTGAAGTTCGACGAGTACCCCTTCATCTTCCTGACCCTGATGCTCTCCCTCCAGGCCTCCTACGCGGCCCCGCTGATCCTGCTCGCGCAGAACCGGCAGGACGACCGCGACCGGGTCAACCTCGAACAGGACCGCAAGCAGAACGAGCGGTCGATCGCGGACACCGAGTATCTGACCCGCGAGATCGCCGCGCTGCGGATCGGCCTCGGCGAGGTGGCGACCCGCGACTGGATCCGCTCCGAGCTCACCGACCTGATGAAGGACCTGGACGGACACCGGGTGGACGGCAGCCATGTCGTATTCCCGGCAGAACGGTCCCACGGACGTGACGTAGACGACCGGTGACGGGCATCCCGAGGCCCCCGCAGTGCGCCGTACCATCGTCCTTATGGTTACGGAAGACGCGGTGCGCGAAGCACTGTCGACGGTGAACGACCCCGAGATCAACCGCCCCATCACCGAACTCGGGATGGTCAAGTCGGTGGAGATCGGCGCGGACGGAGCGGTCGCGGTCACGGTGTACCTGACGGTCTCCGGCTGCCCGATGCGGGACACGATCACGCAGCGCGTCACCGAGGCGGTATCCCGGGTCGAGGGAGTCACCGGCGTCGGCGTCTCGCTCGACGTGATGAGCGACGAGCAGCGCAAGGAGCTGGCGACCGCGCTGCGCGGCGGCCAGACCGAGCGCGAGGTCCCGTTCGCCAAGCCGGGCTCGCTGACCCGCGTGTACGCGGTCGCGTCCGGCAAGGGCGGCGTCGGCAAGTCGTCGGTGACGGTGAACCTGGCGGCGGCGATGGCCGCGGACGGGCTGAAGGTCGGTGTCGTGGACGCCGACATCTACGGCCACAGCGTGCCGCGCATGCTGGGCGCCGACGGCCGTCCGACCCAGGTCGAGAACATGATCATGCCGCCGTCCGCGAACGGCGTGAAGGTCATCTCCATCGGCATGTTCACGCCGGGCAACGCCCCGGTCGTGTGGCGCGGCCCGATGCTGCACCGGGCTCTCCAGCAGTTCCTGGCGGACGTGTACTGGGGCGACCTGGACGTCCTGCTGCTGGACCTGCCGCCCGGCACGGGTGACATCGCGATCTCCGTCGCCCAGCTGGTGCCGAACGCCGAGATCCTGGTCGTGACGACCCCGCAGCAGGCGGCGGCCGAGGTCGCCGAGCGCGCGGGCTCCATCGCCGTCCAGACCCACCAGAAGATCGTCGGTGTCGTCGAGAACATGTCCGGCCTGCCCTGCCCGCACTGCGGCGAGATGGTCGACGTCTTCGGCACGGGCGGCGGCCAGACGGTCGCCGACGGCCTCACCCGCACGACGGGCGCCACGGTCCCGGTCCTGGGCTCCATCCCGATCGACGTCCGCCTGCGCGAGGGCGGCGACGAGGGCAAGCCGGTCGTCCTGACGGACCCGGACAGCCCGGCGGGCGCGGCCCTGCGGGGCATCGCGGGCAAGCTGGGCGGACGGCAGCGGGGTCTTTCGGGACTGTCGCTGGGGATCACCCCGAAGAACAAGTTCTAGCCCTACGACAAAGGGGGCGCCGCACACCCGGCGGCGCCCCTTTTCTCATGCGTACTCGCCGATGTCCTTGACCATGGCGAAGCCGAGCCCGTAGGCGCTCATGCCTCTGCCGTACGCCCCCACGTGCACACCCTCCTGGGTGGACCCGGCGAGCACCCAGCCGAACTCCGACTCGCGGTAGTGGAACGGCGTCGGCACCCCGTCCACCGGCAGGGACAGCGTCGACCACTCGGGGCCGTCCAGATCGTCGGCCAGCGCCCACGCCGTCTCCGTCTGCTGATCCAGCCAGTCGTCCCGCAGTGAGTGGTCCATCTGCCCGGGCCAGGTGAACGACAGCAGCCCGACGCCGGCCAGCCACGCGGCCGACGAGACCGACGTCGCCTCCAGCAGCCCCGTGCCGTCCGCACTCCGCCGGGAGGGGTTCGCGGCGACGGTCACCACGACCGCGAACTTCTCCCGGTCCTCCGTCGCCTCGTTCCGTACGGAGGGTTCGTCGCCGTGTCCGATCGATCCGTGCTCGACGGCCCCGTCGGCCGCCGTACCGACCTGCATCAGCCAGCGCGGCCCCGTGAACGCCTCGTCGAGGCCGTACCACGGGAAGGGCGCCAGCAGGTAGCCGTCGACCGTACGCCGGGCGGAGGGGACCTGCTGTCCGCCCTCCGCGGCCGGCGCCTGCGCGACTGCCCTACTCGTCGTCTCCATGTGCCCGGACGCCTCCTCGCTCTCGTCGGATCCGGGCGGCCCGCCCCCCTTCGGGCGTACTCGTCCGGTCCCACAACAACTCGGCAGCATAGCCACACCGCTGAGAGCAGCCGGGAAACCGGCCGACGCGCGGGGCGCTGCGGGGGCGGGTTCAGGCCGCGCGTGCCCCCGGGCGGAGTATGAAACGCATCACGTACGACGCCGCGCGCCCGCGCGTCGTGCCGCTACGGCTCAGGTGGCGTCCGTGTCGTAGGCGGGCCGCTCGTCGGGCTTCTTCGTCATGTCGACGCGGTCGCCGGAGGAGCTGGACGAGGAGGAGGACGACTCGGAGTCGCGGCCGTGGACCGCGTCGGTGACCTCGGCCATCTCCTTCTTCAGGTCGAAGCCGTTGCGGATCTCCTTGATCCCCAGGTCGTCGTTGTCCAGCTGCTTGCGGATGAACGTCTTGGGGTTGAGGTCCTCGAACTCGAAGTCCTTGAACTCCGGCCCGAGTTCCTGCCGGATGTCCTGCTTGGCGCTCTCGGAGAACTCACGGATCTTCCGGATCGTCCGTGTGACGTCCTGGATGACCTTCGGGAGCTTGTCCGGACCGAAGACGAGCACGGCAAGGACGATGAGCGTCACCAGCTCTAGCGCACCTATGTCATTGAACACCTGAAGCTCCTTGCGATCCGGGCCGGGTCCACGGTACCCGGCGATCCCCTACGACCGGTACTGTCCCGAGGCTTCCGAGTGCGGGCATGCGTGCGGTTTTCCGGGCTTTTTGCCTTGTCAGGCCCTGTGTGCGGCCGCTCCCGGGGGCCGCGCTGTGAGGTTTCTGTGAGTCCTGCGGCTCCTCAGCTGCCGGCGGAGGAGCCGAGAACCAGCGAAATGGTCATTTCCCTGCCGTTGCGCTCCAGCGTCAGTTCCAGCCGGTCGCCCGGACGGTGGGCGCGGGTCTTGACGATGAGTTCCTCGCCGGAGTGGATGCGCTGCCCGTCGACCTCGGTGATCACATCGCCGGGCTCGATTCCGGCCTTGTCGCCGGGGCCGCCCGAGGTGACCGCGGATCCGCCGTCGCTGCCCTTGGTGCCGACGCGCGCGCCGTCGCCCGTGTAGTCCATGTCGAGGGTGACGCCGATGACCGGGTGCGTGGCCCGGCCGGTGTTGATCAGCTCCTCGGCGACGCGCTTGCCCTGGTTGATCGGGATGGCGAAGCCGAGCCCTATGGAACCGGCCTGACCGCCCTCCGGGTCGGAGCCGCTGTCGGCGGAGCGGATGGCGGAGTTGATGCCGATCACCCGGGCCTTGGCGTCCAGGAGCGGGCCGCCGGAGTTGCCGGGGTTGATGGGCGCGTCGGTCTGCAACGCGTCCACGTACGACACATCGCTTCCGTCGCCGCTCTCGCCGCCGGCGGTGATCGGCCGTTCCTTGGCGCTGATGATGCCGGAGGTGACGGTGCCCTCCAGGTCGTAGGGGGCGCCGATGGCGACGACGGGGTCGCCTACCTGGACGTTGTCGGAGTTGCCGAGCGGCAGGGCGGTCAGCCCGCTGACGCCCGTCACCTTCACCACGGCGAGGTCGTATCCGCTGTCCCGGCCCACGACGGTGGCCTTGGCGGTGTCGCCGCTGTGGAAGGTCACGGAGATCTCGCCGTCGGCCCCGGCCGGTTCGACGACGTGGTTGTTGGTGAGGATGTGCCCCTTGTCGTCGAGGACGAAGCCGGTGCCGGTGCCCTGCTCCTCGGCGCCGGACACATGCAGGGTGACGACGCTGGGCAGGGCACGGGCGGCGATCCCGGCCACGGTGTCCGGGGCCCGCCCGGTGGGCTCCGCCGCCGCCTGCGGCAGCTCCACGTCCCCGACGCCGCCGTTGCGCTCCAGGTACGCCCCTACGGCGCCTCCGACGCCACCGGAGACGAGCGCGAGCAGCACGGCTCCGGTGAGCAGGACCTTCCGCCCTCTCTTGCGCCGCTGCTCCGTGGTGGGGACCGCGGCACCGTTCTGCTGGAGGGGGGCGGCGGCGAGGGGGGTCGCGGACCAGGGGTCGTAGTTCTGCCAGGGGGTGGGGGCCGGGGCAGCGACGGGGGCCGGGGTGCCGACGGAGGGCTGGGCGCCGGGGGCCGGCGGCGGGGTCTGCGTGCCGTGGACCTGCGGCGGGGTTGGCGTTACTGGAACCGGCGTCGGGGTCTGCATGCCGGGAACCTGCGGCGGGGTCGGCGTCGCCGGAACCGGGGCCGGCGGCGTGCCGAGGCCCGGTGTGGACGGCGGCGCCGGTATCGCCGTGCCGTTGGCGGGTGTCGTCGCCGGGTGCTGTACGGGCGGGGCGGGTGCCCAGGGGCCCGGCTCACCGTACGGCGGGGTGCTGTAGGGGTCGGGGTCGTGCAGGGGCCGGGGTCGCTCGTCCGCGGGGGCGGCGGCACCGGCAGCGGGCGCTGCGGCCTCGGCGACGGCCTCCACGACGGCCTCCGCGGCGGACGGAGCCTCGGCTGTGGGCCGGCTCAGCTCGTAGTCACCGTCGGAGGAACTCGGCGCCACGGGCTGCTCCAGCTCGAAGTCGCCGCTCTCGGAGGTGTCCGAGGGAACCGCCTCCACCCCCGTGCCCGCGGGCCGCTCCAGCTCGAAGTCGCCGTCCTCGTTCGGAACCGGTGTCGGCGAAGCCCCTTCCGTCCGGGCCGCAGGGCCCTGGAGCCGAGGCCGGCTCCACCACTTCGCCTTCGTGGGCTTCCCCTCGTCCATGTTCTCCCCACAGCTGGCCACGGCACGGCTCGTCGGCGGTGGCCGCGGCTCGTCGAACTCCGCCTCCGCGCCCGGCTGATGCCGTGAGCGCGGCCCACCCTGGATTCAACCAGGTTCGTGGGCCGCCGCGCAGAGGCCGGGTCAGCGACCGGTGGTGGAAGGCGAGGAGGCGGTGTCGGGGACGGGTGCGGCGAGCAGACCGGGGGTCGTGACCTCCGGGGCGTTGTGCCAGGACGTGAGGGTGAGCGGCGGGGTGGCGCTGAGCGGGCGTATCAGGGGGGACATGGCGGCCGCGCCGGCCACGACGGGCGTGGTCAGCGAGTGCTCGGACGCCTGGGCCTCGTCCGCGGCGGGGGCCGGTACGCCCGGCAGCAGCGGCGCTGACACCACGGTCGGGGCGGCCGGGGCGTCGCCGAGGGCCCGCTGGCCCTGGCCCTGTACCAGCAGCGGTCCGGCTCCCCGGCGGCGCTGGCTGTCGGGGGCCGTCGTGGCGCCCGCGCCCTGGGATCGCATCGGCGTCACATTGCTCCCGGAACCGGACCCGCCGCGTGCCTCCGCGTCCGTCGGCGTGCCGGTGGTGACTCCGCCGAGCGCGATGGCGGCCAGCGACACCGCTCCGGCGGCGACGAGCGTGAACCGCAGCCCGCGCGAGGCCGACCGCTCGGCGTCCTGGCGGCCGACGGGGTGGATACGGAAGCCGCCCTGCGAGGCGGGCGCGAGCGCGGGGGCGTGCGAGGGCACGTAGTCGAACTCGAACCGCTCGCCACGCTTCACTCCGAAGACCCCGGTGGCGCCGGGTCGTTCGGACAGTCCGCCGAACGGCCCCCCGCCCAGCGGCGAGCCACCGCCGTCCGGGTCACCTCCCGCGGGGAGGCCCTGGAGGCGGGCCAGGAAGCTCTCGGAGGGAGGCGGCGGGGCCGCCTCCGCGAAGACGTTCTTCAGTCGGCGCTGGGCGTCGGCCTCGGCCTTGCACTTGGCGCAGGTGGCCAGATGGGCGAGGACCCGGTCGCGCGACTCATGGCCGAGCTCCCCGTCCACCAGGGCGGAGAGTCGGTCTCCCAGATGCTGCTCGGCGAGGCGTCGCTCGCCGGGGTCGGGCCGTGATCCACTCACGCGGTCGCGCCCCCTCCCCCCAGTGCGGGCACAGGCGCCACGAAGGAGCGGCGCTCGGCGCGAGCCTCGGGCGAGCGGTGCGCGAGGGCCTTGCGCAGCTGCGAGCGGCCGCGGTGGATACGGGACCGGACGGTGCCGAGCTTGACGCCGAGGGTCGCGGCGATCTCCTCGTAGGACAGTCCTTCGATGTCGCACAGGACGACCGCGGCACGGAACTCGGGCGCGAGGGTGTCGAGGGCCTGCTGGACGTCGGCGTCGAAGTGCGCGTCGTTGAAGACCTGCTGGGGCGACGGCTCGCGGCTGGGCAGGCGCTCCGCCGCGTCCTCGCCGAGCGCGTCGAAGCGGATGCGCTGCTTGCGACGGACCATGTCCAGGAAGAGGTTGGTCGTGATGCGGTGCAGCCAGCCCTCGAAGGTGCCCGGTGTGTAGGTGGACAGCGAGCGGAAGACGCGGACGAAGACCTCCTGGGTGAGGTCCTCGGCGTCGTGCTGGTTGCCGGTGAGGCGGTACGCCAGGCGGTAGACGCGGCCGCTGTGCGTGCTGACGATCTCCTCCCACGTGGGCGGAGTCCACGCCTGCCCGTCCGCGTCGGTGGAGAAGGTCGCGGTCTGGGTGTAGACGTCGGCGTGGCTGGGGTCAGCAGCGGTGTCGTTCACGGATTTCGGCCTACCCGCCGATCCGAGAAAGCGCCGTAGCACTCCTCCCCGATCCACAGGCGCAGCCGCACCTCCCCTGTCGGCTCTGGTGGTGTCCAGTGGAGCCCCTACCATAGCCACCTCGCCCGTTAGCTCCGGATAAGCGGTTTTACGAGAATTTGATCTGGGCTGATACGGCTCATGCGACTGCGTCAGCAGTTGCTGCGGCTCTCGCCCCTCATCGTGATCCAACCGTGTCCCCCCTGTCGTCTCCCACCCCCTTAAACGCCCGGTCCCATCTGCGGGTTCCCGGCCGCAACGGATACAGTCACGCCCAGGCAACCACGGGGACAGGAGAGGGTCATTACCGGCAACCGGCAGACGAGCTGGGCGTTCGCCGACGCCTATGTCGCCGAGGACGAAGCACTGCGCTGGGCCCGTGACCGGGCCCGCGAGGCAGGGCTGCGCTCGGTGTCGCCCGGCACGGGCGCCGCGCTGCGCTTGCTCGCCGCCACCGTGGACGCGAAGGCGGTCGCGGAGATCGGCACCGGGACCGGCGTCTCCGGCATCCATCTGCTGCACGGCATGCGGCCGGACGGGGTACTGACCACGGTGGACCCGGAGCCGGAACACCAGCAGTTCGCCCGACAGGCCTTCCGCGCCTCCGGCTTCGCCAGCAACCGGGCCCGGTTCATCCCCGGCCGGGCGCTGGACGTGCTGCCCCGGCTCGCGGACGCCGGCTACGACCTCGTCTTCTGCGACGGCGACCGGCTGGAGTTCCTGGAATACCTAGCTGAATCGTTGCGCCTGCTGCGTCCGGGTGGCCTCGTGGCGTTCGAGGGCGTCTTCGCGAGCGGCCGGACGGTGGACTCGGGCCCGCAGCCCACGGAGGTCCTGCGACTGCGGGAACTGCTGCGCGCGGTGCGCGAGAGCCCCGACCTGGTGCCGTCGCTGCTGCCGGTGGGCGACGGGCTGCTGTGCGCGGTCAAGCGCTGAGTGACAAACAACCGCCCCGGTACCGCATGCGATACCGGGGCAGCTGAAGGGGTATGGTCGCGTTCCGCGTCAGCCGACGACCTTCTTGAGGGCGTCGCCGAGCGCGTCGGCCTCGTCAGGGGTCAGCTCGACGACGAGCCGACCGCCGCCTTCGAGCGGAACGCGCATGACGATGCCCCGCCCCTCCTTGGTCACCTCGAGCGGGCCATCGCCCGTCCGCGGCTTCATGGCCGCCATGCTCGTTCCCCTTCCTGAAACCAGCTCATCGTCAAAGCCGACGGCCCCTGGGAGGGCACGCGTAGTCCTGGCGGGACACGCGACACCGGCATCGAACACATTGCTTCCAAGCCATTATCCCGCATCTCAGGACCCGATGACCAACATCGGTCGGCATCGCTTGGGCAACGCGCGCGAGCAAAACCACTCAATTCGGCGATGTGACTGCGATACTGCGCCGCCGCACGCGCGTCCGCCGAACGGAAACCGGCCCGATTTCTTTGACACAGGTCACACGTCCGCTCCCGGCGATCTCCGCCATGCTGTCCTCAGACATGAGCCGCGACACCGGAGGGGATACGCCATGGCCGACACCGTGCTCTACGAGGTGAGCGACGGGCTCGCGACGATCACGCTGAACCGCCCCGAGGCGATGAACGCGCTGAACATCGAGACGAAGGTCGCCCTGCGGGAGGCGGTGACCGCGGCGGGCGCGGACGACGCCGTACGGGCCGTGCTGCTGACGGCCGCCGGGGAGCGGGCCTTCTGTGTGGGGCAGGACCTGAAGGAGCACATCGGGCTGCTGGCCGAGGGGTCCGGTCAGGTGATGAGCACGGTCAAGGAGCACTACAACCCGATCACCAGGGCGCTGACGGAGATGCGCAAGCCCGTGGTGGCCGGGGTGAACGGTGTCGCGGCGGGGGCCGGGTTCGGTTTCGCCCTGGCCGCGGACTACCGGGTCGTGGCCGACTCGGCTGCCTTCAACACGTCGTTCGCGGGGGTCGCGCTGACCGCGGACTCGGGGATCTCGTGGACGCTGCCGCGGGTCGTCGGGCCGGGGCGGGCCGCTGACCTGCTGCTCTTCCCTCGCAATATCAAGGCTCAGGAGGCTCTTGAGCTGGGTATCGCCAACCGGGTGGTGCCCGCGGATGAGCTGCGGGGCGAGGCGGAGAAGGTGGCGCGGGCGCTGGCCGAGGGGCCGACGGTGGCGTACGCGGCGATCAAGGAAGCCGTGGCCTACGGGTTCTCCCACTCCCTGGCGGACACGCTGGAGAAGGAGGACGAGCTGCAGACTCGGGCGGGGGCGTCCGAGGATCACGCGATCGCCGTGCGGGCCTTTGTGAACAAGGAGAAGCCGAAGTACTTGGGCCGGTAGGGCTCGGGGCTGTCGATGCAGCCCCCACACCCCTCCCCTATGGGGCGCTGTTTCTCGCCACGCACGCTTCCAGGTGGTCGTCGACCAGTCCGCACGCCTGCATCAAGGCGTACGCCGTCGTGGGGCCCACGAACCTCAGGCCCCGCTTCTTCAGGGCCTTGGAGAGGGCCGTCGACTCCGGGGTGACCGCCGGGACGTCCGCGAGGGTCTTGGGGGCCGGGCCGGGGTCCGGGGCGTGGCTCCAGATCAGCTCGTCCAGGTCGCCCGGGGCCCAGTCGGCCAGCACGCGCGCGTTGGCGAGGGTGGCGTCGATCTTGGCCCGGTTGCGGATGATGCCCTCGTCGGCGAGGAGGCGTTCGCGGTCCTCGTCGGTGAAGGCCGCCACCTTCTCGATCCTGAAGTCGGCGAAGGCGGTACGGAAGCCGGGGCGGCGGCGCAGGATGGTGATCCAGGACAGGCCGGACTGGAAGGCCTCCAGGGAGAGGCGCTCGTAGAGGGCGTCGTCGCCGTGGACCGGGCGGCCCCACTCCTCGTCGTGGTACGTCACATAGTCCGCGGTGGACAGGGCCCAGGGGCAGCGCAGCCGGCCGTCCGGACCCGCGACCGCCGTTCCGTCGCTCACTGCTGGTCCTCCGGCGCCGGCTTCTCCATGGAGATGTGGGCGGTGGCCTGGGCGCCGGCCAGTGCGGACTCCAGATCGGCGATGCGGGCGTCGCGCTCGGCGAGTTCGGCGCCGAGGCGGCTGAGGGCGTCATCGACGTCCGCCATGCGGTAGCCACGGGCGGCCAGCGGGAAGCGCAGCCCCTCCACATCGGCGCGGTTGACCGGGCGGTCGTACGGCAGCGGGTCCTTGAGGCGCTCCGGGGCGGCCTCCGGCAGCGGGCCGCCGCCCTCGCCGCCGCCCACCACCGCGAGGGTCACCGCGGCGACCACGACGGCGAGCGCGACGACCAGGAACAAGAACATAACCATCGCTGAGGTCCCCACGGTCGGTGCATGTGTGCGGTCGAATGTGTCAGGGTCCGATCGTGCCATGCGAGTCTGACAGTTAGGGTCGCAGGCGGCGATGATCAGGACGTACGGGAGAGGTTCACAGGGGATGCTCAGGCTGGGCAGGCGTGAGTTCGACACGCACGAGCCGGTGATCATGGCGATCGTGAACCGGACCCCGGACTCCTTCTACGACCAGGGGGCGACCTTCCGGGACGAGCCCGCCCTCGCGCGCGTGGAGCAGGCGGTGGCGGAGGGGGCGGCCATCGTCGACATCGGCGGGGTCAAGGCCGGGCCCGGCGAGGAGGTGACCGCCGAGGAGGAGGCGCGGCGGACGGTCGGCTTCGTGGCGGAGGTGCGGCGGCGGTTCCCCGATGTGGTCATCAGTGTGGACACCTGGCGGGCCGACGTCGGCGAGGCGGTCTGCGAGGCCGGCGCGGATGTGCTGAACGACGCGTGGGGTGGCGTCGATCCGCGGCTGGCGGAGGTCGCCGCGCGGTACCGGGTCGGGCTGGTGTGCACGCATGCGGGGGGCGCGGAGCCTCGTACGCGGCCGCATCGGGTGACGTACGACGACGTCATGGCCGACATTCTGCGGGTGACGTTGGGGCTTGCCGAGCGGGCGGTGGCGCTGGGGGTGCCGCGGGAGTCCGTGATGATCGATCCCGGGCACGACTTCGGGAAGAACACGCGGCACAGTCTGGAGGCGACTCGGCGGCTGGGGGAGATGGTCGAGACGGGGTGGCCGGTGCTGGTGTCGCTGTCCAACAAGGACTTTGTCGGGGAGACGTTGGACAAGCCGGTGAAGGAGCGGGTGATCGGGACGCTGGCCACGACCGCCGTGTCGGCGTGGCTGGGGGCGCAGGTGTACCGGGTGCACGAGGTCGCGGAGACGCGGCAGGTGCTGGAGATGGTGGCGTCGATCGCGGGGCATCGTCCGCCTGCTGTGGCCCGGCGGGGGCTGGCGTAGGGCGTTTGTCGCCCCCGCCGCCCCTACCCGTCCCGTCCCCGGGGGCTGCGCCCCCGGACCCCGCTTCGGAAGAACCGTCCGGACCGGCCGGAACTACCTGCCCGCCTCCTTCGACACCAACGCCACCGCCTCCTCGACGTCGTCCGTCACGTGGAACAGGAGCAGGTCCTTCTCCGAGGCCTTGCCCTGGGCCACGAGTGTGTTGCGGAGCCACTCGACCAGGCCGCCCCAGTACTCGCTGCCGAAGAGGACGATGGGGAAGCGGGTGACCTTCTGGGTCTGGACGAGGGTGAGTGCCTCGAAGAGCTCGTCCAGGGTGCCCAGGCCGCCCGGCAGGACCACGAAGCCCTGCGCGTACTTCACGAACATCATCTTGCGGACGAAGAAGTAGCGGAAGTTCAGGCCGATGTCGACGTAGGGGTTGAGGCCCTGCTCGAAGGGGAGCTCGATACCGAGGCCGACCGAGATGCCGTTCGCCTCGCAGGCGCCCTTGTTGGCGGCCTCCATGGCGCCCGGGCCGCCGCCGGTGATCACCGCGAAGCCGGCCTCGACCAGGCCCCGGCCCAGCCGGACGCCCGCCTCGTACTCAGGTGAGTCCACCGTCGTGCGCGCGGAGCCGAACACGCTGATCGCGGGCGGGAGTTCGGCCAGCGTCCCGAAGCCCTCGATGAACTCCGACTGGATGCGGAGCACGCGCCAGGGGTCGGTGTGGACCCAGTCCGAGGGGCCGCCCGCATCCAGCAGGCGCTGGTCCGTCGTACTCGACGTCACCTGGCTCCGCCTCCGGAGGACCGGTCCCAGGCGCTGTTCCGACGGTGGCTGCTGCGATCCCTCGGGGTTGCCGGTAGCCATGTGCGCTCCCTCCGCTTGCCGTGTTTCCACCTCAGCGTAGATCTACGCGGGTTACGGAGGGGGGACGTACGCATGTCCGCCGTAAAGCGCCACCGCGCCGCTTCAGGACGTCAGCCAGCTCCGCAGGCGCTCCTCACCCGCGAGGATCTTCGCCGTGTCGACGCGTTCGTCCCGCTTGTGCGCCAAATGCGGGTTGCCGGGACCGTAGTTGACCGCCGGGACGCCGAGCGCCGAGAAGCGCGACACGTCCGTCCAGCCGTACTTGGGCATCGGGGTGCCGCCGACCGCCTCGATGAAGGCCGCGGCCGCCGGGTGGGACAGGCCGGGCAGCGCGCCGGGGCTGTGGTCGTCCACCACGAACTCCTCGACCCCGCAGTCCGCGAAGACCTCGCGGACGTGCGCCAGCGCCTCCTCCTCCGTGCGGTCGGGGGCGTAGCGGAAGTTGACCGTGACCACGCACTCGTCGGGGATGACGTTGCCGGCCACCCCGCCGCCGATGCGGACGGCGTTCAGGCCCTCCCGGTACTCAAGGCCGTCGATCACCGGGTAGCGCGGCTCGTAGGCCGCCAGCCGGGCCAGGATCGGCGCCGCCGCGTGGATCGCGTTGGAGCCCATCCAGCTGCGCGCCGAGTGGGCCCGCTCGCCCGTCGTCCTGAGCAGCACCCGGAGCGTGCCCTGGCAGCCGCCCTCCACCTGGCCGTCGGACGGCTCCAGCAGCACCGCGAAGTCGCCCTCCAGCCACTCCGGGTGGGCCTCGGCCACGTGCTTGAGGCCGTTCAGCTCCGCGGCCACCTCTTCGTTGTCGTAGAAGACGAAGGTGAGGTCGCGGTTGGGGGCGGGGACGGTCGCGGCGATGCGCAGCTGGACCGCGACGCCCGACTTCATGTCGCAGGTGCCGCAGCCCCACAGGACGCCGTTCTCGTCGAGCCGGGACGGGACGTTGTCCGCGATCGGGACCGTGTCGATGTGACCGGCCAGCACGACCCGCTCCGCACGGCCCAGGTTCGTCCGGGCGACCACGTTGTTGCCGTACCGGTCCACCGTCAGGTGCGGCAGGGCCCGCAGGGCGGCCTCGACGGCGTCCGCGAGCGGCTTCTCGGTGCCGCTCTCCGAGGGGAAGTCGACGAGCTGCGCAGTCAGCCGCGCGGCGTCCAGCGTGAGGTCAAGCGGGGTATCGGCCATGGCCTCGACCCTAACGCCCCGGCCGTGCGGCCCACTGTCCACACCGGGGGTGGACCCTCTCCTACCCTCCAGTACCTTGTACGCGTGCCAGAGCCGTCATCCACCGTCAAGCGTCGCGGCCGCCTGTTCCGTTTCGGGGCGGCCTTCGTGGTCCTGCTCGCCGTCGCGGGCTACCTCGTGGTGCAGTACGTCACCGGGGGCAGGGGCGGACCCGGCTGCAAGGTCGTCTCGGGCGACGGCGACGGGGCGACGTACGAGTTCTCGCCGGAGCAGGCGGTGAACGCGGCGACCATCGCCGCCGTCGGCACCGGGCGGGAGCTGCCCGAGCGGGCGGTGACGATCGCGCTCGCCACCGCGCTCCAGGAGTCGGCGCTGCGCAACATCGACTACGGCGACCGGGACTCGCTGGGCCTGTTCCAGCAGCGGCCGTCGCAGGGCTGGGGCACGGAGCGGGAGATCATGGACCCGGCCTACTCGGCGGGGATCTTCTACGACCATCTCGTCGACGTTCCCGACTACACCCGCCTCCCGCTGACCGTCGCCGCACAGCGCGTGCAGCGCAGCGGTTACCCGCAGGCCTACGCCAAGCACGAGCCGGACGCCACGCTGCTGGCGGCCGCCCTGACCGGCCGGTCCGCGGCCACGCTGACCTGCGAAGGGCGCCCGGGCGCCAGTGGGGCCACGGGCACGGAGCCGGTGCGGGCGGCGCTGGTACGGGACTTCGGGCGCGATGTGCTGGCCCCGGCCGGTGCGCAGGTGGACAAGGCGTCGCCGACCCCCTCGGCGAGCGCCGCCTCCGGCGACGGCGACGAGAGGGTCGTCACACTCCCCGTGGCCGAGGAGACCGCGGACGCCGGGCGCAGCCTGACGCAGCGCGGCTGGCAGCTGGCGCACTGGGCGGTGGCCAACGCCTCCGCCCTGCGGATCGAGCGGGTGTCGTACGCGGGGCGGGAGTGGACCGCCGGGAACACGGACAGCCAGTGGCGTGCGAGTGCGTCCGAGGGCGCCTCCGGGGCGGAGAAGGACACCGGCTCGGTCCGGATCGTGACCGCGCAGTAGTACGGGGCGTCACTCGGGGGAATTAGCCCGGGCCGCGGCGGGCGGCGGTGTGCGCAGGTTTTCGTGCGGTCACCCCTGAATCCGCCGAATCCCTTGGGAACAAAGGGCTGTAAGGATTCGGCGGACTTTCCGACCGGGCACTCTTTGCCCGTTTTTATCCGCAGCCGATAATGCGACGCATTGCCAACTCTTTACGTTGGGCCGCCGCAACCTTCGCGGACTTCGAGCGGTAGTCACTGCGTCCGAGGCCGGAGATCAAGTCCGGTCGGACACCTCATCGTTCGAAGCAGACACACCCGTCGAAGGAGCATCATGACCCTCCCCCTGACCCGCCGGATCGCCCGTGCCGCGCTGCTCGTCGCTGCGGGAGCGGCTGCCGGGGTCGGTGCGGCCGGCTCCGCCAGTGCGGCCCCCGATCTGCCGGCCGCCCCGAACCTGGGCGGGCTGACCGCCCTGGACGGGACCACCGTCGGCAACACGGTCGACGGTGCGGCGCAGAACGTCACCGGGCTCGCGGGCGAAGCCGGCAGCAAGGCGGTCAAGAAGTCGGTGCCGGCCGCCGGCAAGACCAGCGGCAAGGCCGTCAAGAAGGCGGCGCCCGCCGCGCAGCGGACCGCGGGTGACGCGGCCGGGTCGGCCGGTGACATCGTCGGCGACACGACGTCGACCGCGACGAAGGGCGGTCTGCCGACGGAGTCCCTCACCCAGGGCGGTCTGCCGGCGGCGGACTCGCTGCCGCTGAAGGGACTCCCGCTGGGCGGCTGATCAACCGCGTGGCCTGAACGGCGACGGGACCCGGGGATTCCTCCCCGGGTCCCGTCGCCGTTTATTCGTGCGGAAGTGCGAAATCAGCGGTCCGGCTCAGGCCAGCCGTTCCACCGCCGCCCTCACCCGCTCGTCCGTGGCCGTGAACGCCACGCGTACGTACATCTCGCCCGCCTCGCCGTAGAAGTCGCCCGGCGCCACCAGAATGCCCAGCTCGGCGAGGTGGGCCACGGTCGACCAGCAGGACTCGTCGCGGGTGGCCCAGAGGTAGAGGCTGGCCTCGCTGTGCTCGATGCGGAAGCCGTGGTTCAGGAGTGCGGCCCGGAGCGCCTCGCGGCGGGCGGCGTAGCGCTCGCGCTGGACGTGGACGTGCTCGTCGTCGCCGAGGGCGGCGACCACGGCTGCCTGGGTCGGAGCCGACGTCATCATGCCGCCGTGCTTGCGGATCTCCAGCAGCGGGGCGAGGACCGCCGGGTCGCCCGCCAGGAAGGCGGCGCGGTAGCCGGCCAGGTTGGAGCGCTTGGAGAGGGAGTGGACGGCCACGATGCCGTCGTAGGAGCCGCCGTTGACGTCCGGGTGCAGGACCGAGACCGGTTCGGCCTCCCAGCCCAGCTCCAGGTAGCACTCGTCGGAGAAGAGCAGGATGCCGTGCGACCGGGCCCAGGCGACGATCCGGGTCAGCTCCTCCTTCGACAGGACCTTGCCCGTGGGGTTCGACGGGGAGTTGAGCCAGAGGAGCTTCAGGCCCTTCGGGTCCAGCTCGGTGGGGTCGTCGTAGACCTCGTACTCGGCGCGGGCCAGGCGGGCGCCGACCTCGTAGGTCGGGTAGGCCAGGCGCGGGTAGGCGACGCGGTCGCCGGGGCCGAGGCCCAGCTGGGTGGGGAGCCAGGCGACCAGTTCCTTGGAGCCGACGATCGGCAGGACGTGCCGGTGGGTGACCTCGCGGGCGCCCAGGCGGCGCTCGACCCAGCCGGTGATCGCGTCGCGCAGCTCGGGCGTGCCCCAGACGGTCGGGTAGCCCGGGGAGTCTGCCGCCGCGATCAGCGCTTTCTGGATCAGCTCGGGGACCGGGTCGACCGGGGTGCCGACGGACAGGTCGACGATGCCGCCCGGGTGGGCCGCGGCCGTCGCCTTGTAGGGCGTCAGCTTGTCCCAGGGGAAGGTGGGGAGGCGGTCGGAGACTGCGGACACGGGATCTGGCTCACTTTCTCGTCCGTACGGCAAACGCCTCGGCCCCGTACGGCGATCGCGGACGATCGGGCCGTACGGGACCGAGGCGGCACAGCTGTGCGGGCCGCTTGCGTGGTTACTCGGCCTGCGGCGGCAGCGCGGCGACGAACGGGTGGTCCCGCTCGATCAGGCCCAGCTTGCTGGCGCCACCGGGAGAGCCGAGCTCGTCGAAGAACTCGACGTTCGCCTTGTAGTAGTCCTTCCACTCCTCCGGCACGTCGTCCTCGTAGAAGATGGCCTCGACCGGGCACACCGGCTCACAGGCCCCACAGTCGACGCATTCGTCCGGGTGGATGTACAAGGACCGGGAGCCCTCGTAGATGCAGTCGACCGGGCACTCCTCGATGCACGCCTTGTCCTTGACGTCGACACAAGGCTGCGCGATGACGTAGGTCACGCTGTCGTTCCTCCTCGATAGGGCGCTGGCGGGCCTCCACAGGCTCCGCCGCCTGGCGCGCGGGAGCGCGGCGTCGTCGATGCCCGCCCCTAGTATCTCCGTTCTTGGGCATGATCCGAACAGGAGGGGTGAACTGACCTGTGGAAATCTCTGCGACGGGGCGCCTTGAGGTCCGTATCACCGCTGCTGACGTGGGTAAACGGGTCTCCGTACGATGCCTGACCGATCCTGCGCAGGAGGGTGAGAAGTTCACCGACACGGTGGGTGTTCTCGCATCATGGGACAACGGTGTGCTGCTGATCACACGGAAGAGTGGCGAGACCGTCCGTATTTCGGAATCCTCGCTGGTCGCGGGCAAGGTCGTGCCCGCCGCTCCGGCCCGTCGGCGCGGGCCCGCCGCCTCCTACGCGGAGCTCGCGCGCATCGCCACGCGCGCTTGGCGGCCGGTGGAGAGCGAGCGTCTGGGTGAGTGGGAGCTGCGGGCCGCGTCCGGGTTCACCCGGCGGGCCAACTCGGTGCTGCCGCTCGGCGACCCCGGCCTGCCACTGGACGAGGCCCTGACCGTCGTACGGCGCTGGTACGCCGAACGGGGTCTGCCCGCCTACGTCCAGACCGCGACCGGCGCCGAGGGCACGCAGGAGCTGCTCTGCGCGGAGCTGGAGAAGCGCGGGTGGACGCACGACGTGACCTCCGAGCTGTGGATCGGGGCGCTCGCGCCGCTCGCCGACCGGGGGAAGCCGGCCGAGGTCGTCCTGTCCCGGGAGGCGGACGAGGCGTGGCTGGCGCGCTACCAGCACAAGGGGGTGAGCGAGGTGGCCCTGAGGGTGCTGAGCAGCGGGCCGTCGGTGTGGTTCGCCACCGTTCCCGGCGAGGGTGCGCCCGCGGCGATCGGCCGGTGTGTCGTCGACGGCCGGTGGGCGGGCTTCGCCGCCGTCGAGGTGGATCCCGCGCTACGGCGGCGGGGGCTGGCTACCACCGTGATGGCGGCGCTGGCCCAGCGGGCGCTCGACGAAGGCGCCTCGGCAGCCTGGCTCCAGGTCGAGACGGACAACGCGAGCGCGCGGGCCTTCTACGCCGGACTGGGCTTTTCGGTGCATCACGCGTATCAGCACTACCTCGAACCGGGAACTCCGGCTCCGGCCGGTAACCGATCGCCGTGAGAGGGCACGAGCCTGCTATGCGTCCCCCCTACCCCCCGCCCCCCGAACGCTCGACCGAACTGCGGCGGCGGTTCGCCGAGGAGGCCCGCTCCGAGCGGCCCGATCTGTCGACGCTGTGCCTGCTGATGGGAGCGGAGGCGGACGGCACGCTGGACGAGGCGGGCATGGACACGGCCCAGGTGGAGCTGGACCGGCTGGCCGGGCTGCTGCCGTTCCGGCCCGGCGGGCCGCGCTCGTGGGCCGTGGCGCTGCGTGAGCTCCTCGGCGACCGGCTGGGCTTTCGCGGTTCCCCCGCCGACTACCAGCGGCTGGAGTCCTCCCTGCTGCACGAGGTGCTGCGGCGCAGACGGGGGCTGCCGATCCTGCTGTCGGTGGTGTGGATGGAGGTGGCGCGACGGGCGGGGGCCCCGGTGTACGGGGTCGCGCTGCCGGGGCACTTCGTGGTCGGGTTCGGGCCCCCGGGCGAGCAGGTGCTCGTCGATCCCTTCGACGGGGGGCGGGTGCTCAGCGGCGCCGATGCGGAGCTGCTGGTCGCGGGGGCCACGGGGGCGGCGCTGCATCCGTCGATGCTGGTGCCCGCGCCGCCGCTGGAGGTCGTGTCGCGGATCCTGAACAACGTGCGGGCGTGGGCCGCGGCGCGGCCGGAGCGGACGGATGTCGCCCTGTGGGCGGTGGAGCTGTCGCTGCTGCTGCCCTCGCACGCGGCCCGGTTGCGCTACGAGCGTGCTCAGTTGCTGGTGCAGCGGGGGGACTTCCTCGCGGGAGCGGCCGAGCTGGAGGAGTACGCGGAGCTGGTCGCCGCCGTGGACGAGCCCGCGGCCGAGCAGGTCCGGGGGCAGGCGCGGGCGGCCCGGGCGATGCTGAACTGACGCCGAAGAGGGCGCCCGGTGTCCGCCGGGCGCCCTCTCGGCTGTTGCGACGATCCGCTAGTTGGGGTTGGTGTCGATGACCGCGACGCGCTCCGCCGCCGTCTTGCCGCGCAGGGCCTTTCGTAGCGCGGAGACGACGTCCTGCGGCAGTACGCCGCGCTTGCCGGTCGCGGTCTGGATCTGCACGCCGTCGAAGGTGCTGCCGTAGGCCTCCTTCAGCGCCTCCAGGTCGTACGTGTCCACGAGCTTTCCGTCGACGGCCTTGACGCCGAGGATCTTCGGCAGGGACAGGTCGCCGAACGGGATGCTGTGCGCGGCGTCGGTCTGCACGGTGGCGTTGCCGGACATCGCGGGCTCCGCGAACTCCTTCATCATCCGGTCGACCTCGGCGTTGGTGATCGTCGGCTGCTGGGTCGTCGTAGCGACCTGCACCGGGGCGACCGTGCCGGTCTCCACCTGGGTGCGGTACGCCTCCTCGACCGCCTCGGTGGAGGAGCCGACGTCGATGCCCTTGCCGGGCTTGCCGTACACGGCGACGGCCTTGCCCGAGTCGAACTTGATCGTGCCCTCGGTCACCGAACCGGAGCCGCCGGCGGCGCTCTCCAGGGCCGCCTGCAGCTTCTCCTCGTCGACCGGCATGACCGGCTCGACGACCCGCTCCTGGCCGAAGAGCGAGCCGACCACGGAGACCGGGTTGTAGTCGCTCTTCGCGGCCTCGCTGACCGTGGCCGCGGCATCGAACTGGAGCCCTGCCTGGTCCGGCTTGAGGGTGACGGTCTTGCCGCCGACCGACAGCTTCAGCGCCTTGTTCACCCGGTCCTCGAAGGCCGCGTCGAGCTTCTGGACCGCGTCGTCGTGGGTGCCGCCGCCGATGTCGACGCCGAGCACGGTGGTGCCCTTGGGCACGTCGGAGTGGTTCATCAGCAGGCCGGCGCCGTAGACGCCACCGGCCAGGACGACCACACCGCCGGTGAGCAGGCCCAGCTTGCCGCGGCCCTTCTTCTTCTTGGGCGCGGGGGCCGCGGGCACGTTCTGCGCGACCGGCTCGGGCAGCTTCGGGGGCGTGTGCGGCAGCGGGCCGTCGGTGTGCGCGCCCGGCCCGAACGGCACGTTCTGGGCGGTGGGCGGCACGACCGGGATACCGCTGGTGACGGTGTGCCCGGAGACGTTGTCGGCGGGGTTGCCGTAGCCGGGGCTGCCCGGCTCGGGGGCCGGCTTCTGCGGCGTCAGGATCGCGGTGTCGTCGCTCAGACCGCCACCGGGGCCGCGACCGGCGGCGGGGGCACCCATGCCTGCGGGGCCGCCGGGACCACCGGGGCCGCCGAAGGGGGCCATGCCTCCGGGACCGCCCGGTCCTCCCGGACCGCCGGTGACGGGCGGCACGATCGGGCCGTCGCCGGTGACCGGACCGGTGGTCGGGCCCGCGGGGCCCTGCTGTCCGCCGGGTCGGCCGGGGCCGGCGGGGCCGCCCGGGCCGTTGAAGCCGCTGGGTCCGTCGAAGCCGCCGGGTCCACCGGGGCCGGCCGGGGCTCCGGGTCCGCTCTGGCCGCCGTAGCCGCCGGGAGCGGTCGGGCCGCCCTGGCCGTTCTGGGGGCCGCCGTTGTCGGAGAAGTACGGCAGGTCGTCGCGGCGCGGTTCGTCGCCGGAGGGGCCGGGGCGGGCGCCGGTGCCGAGCGGGCCCGACGCCAGTGCCTCGGTGACGTCGAAGGAGCCGGTGCCGCCGCCGTGTCCGGGCGCCACGGGTCCGCCGGTCGCACCCGGGAGCCCGGCGCCGTTCGTGCCGCCGGGGCGGGAACCGCCCGGCAGGTTCATGGCGCCGACCACGCCGCCGGGGCGCGGTGCGCTGCCTGCGTCGGCGGCCGGAGCGGCGCCCGAACCTCCGGGCAGACCGGCCCCGTTGCTCTGGCCGCCACCCTGATCGGGCTTGGGGGCCGAGGACTTGCGGGGTGCGAACCAGTCGCTGGTCTTGTCCTCCGCCGCGGCCGCCGGTTCGGCGGGGGCCTCGGCGGTGGGCGTGGCCATGGCGGGCGTCTCGGCGGTGTCGTCGGAGCTTTCGGCGTCCGCGACGGGGGTGCGCACGACGACCGGCGGAATCGGCCGCGATCCGGGGATGTTGATCCGGATCCGGGTCGTCAGCGTGGTTTCGGTCTTGCGTTCCTCCGGCCGCGCGGCCGAACGGCCCGCATCCGCACCGCCGTCGGGAGCCGTGGGCGTCCCGTACGGCGGCGTGCCCGAGGGGTAAGCGGCTCCGCCGCGCCCGTTGGGCCCGGAGGACGGACTGTCAGTTTCACGACTCAAGGCAGGTTCTCCCGGTTGGCTCCACCGCCCGTTTCGACCTCACTACTGCTTCGGGCGGCTCGGCGGCGCGCACCACCATACTGGCCACTTCTGGCGCGTATCCCACGACCGCCGGGGAAACCCACACCGGACTCGCACCTGTGCGGAGTGGAGAAGTGGTACGTCACTTGCCAAGTCGGACCGGGCCGCCGTCCGGTTGCCGCGTCGGCGCGAGGGTGGCGCACATCACAGCCGCGGCCATACCGCCGAGCAGAAAGATGTACGAACCGCCGCCCGAGGCAAAGACGAAGTCGCCCTCCGGGCGGCTGGTGGTGAGCAGGATGACGGCGAGCAGCCAGCCGCCGGCGGGGGCGACGGCCCCGGCCCGGGCGCGCAGGGCGAGCGCCCCGCCCAGACAGAGCCCGGCCTCGCCGGCGAGCGCCAGCAGCAGGCCGAACGGGGACCAGGCGCCCTGCACCAGTGCACCGGCCACGCCGACCGCGACGCCGAGCAGGAAGAGGCCCAGCAGGACGGCGGCCCGCGCGAAGGAGGGGAGCCTGAGGGGCTGGGCGAGCATCGAGGTCCGGTCGTTCGTCATCGCGCGTCCTCGATTCCCGCGAACAGGTCGGTCTCCGGACTCCCGTCCGGCTTGCCGCGCACCAACTCGTAGTACTCGGTGGTGAAGACGGGCTGGGCGAGTTCGTTGGAGAGGACGAAGTACTCGCCGGACACCTCGATCTGCGTGGCGTGGGCGGCCATCGCGGCCGTCTTGGCGGCGGAGTACGCCGTACCGTCGACGACCGTCGTGATCCGCTCGTCGTCCACCACACCGGGGACGTCGTCCAGCACGCCCGTCTTGCCGAAGGGCAGCCCCGGCAGCGCCTGTGCCAGACGCGCGAAGGCCTCCTCGCCGGCCGTGCGCGGCACCCGGTTCCAGTAGACCTTGGCGACCGGGCAGCCCGCCTCGGCGGCCAGTTCGGCGGCGCGCATGGCGACGCGGTGGGCCTGGATGTGGTCGGGGTGGCCGTAGCCGCCGTTCTCGTCGTAGGTGACGAGGACCTGGGGGCGCACCTCGCGGATGACCTCCAGGAGGTGGGCGGCGGCCTCGTCGACGTCGGCCTGCCAGAAGCAGTCGGGGTCGTCGTTGTCGGCCAGGCCCATCATCCCGGAGTCGCGGTAGCGGCCCGGGCCGCCGAGCAGACGGAAGTCGTCGACGCCGAGCGCACGCATCGCGGCGGTGAGCTCGCCCAGGCGGTACTCGCCGAGGGCCGGGCCGGACAGGTGCGCGAGCTCGGGCGGGATGACCTCGCCGCGTTCACCGAGGGTGCAGGTGACCAGGGTCACGTGGGCGCCCCGGTCCGCGTACGCGGCCATGGTCGCGCCGTTGTTGATCGACTCGTCGTCCGGGTGCGCGTGCACCAGCAGCAGACGCCGAGCGCCGCGAGATGGGGGTCCCCCCGCCCGCAGGGTCGGGGAGGGCAGTTCCGTCATGGAGCCCACCCTAAGGGTGGCGTCAGAACTTGATGCTGCCGATCATGCTGGCCACGCTCGTGGTCAGGTCGCTGATCGTGGGCGCCATGGTGGAGGAGGCCAGATAGAAGCCGAGCAGGATGCAGACGACTGCGTGCCCGCCCTTCAGGCCTGACTTCTTGATCAGCAAGAAGACGATGATCGCCAGCAGCACCACCGCCGAAATCGAGAGTGCCACGGCGGCTCACCTCCAAAGAACCCAGGGACGTGGGGGATCGGACCGGAACGGAACTACGGAACTAAGGGGGCAGATAAATCCATACAGCAGCCAGCAGGTTCATACCCACTATGCGCTAGTGATCATAACTATCCGTACGCGCGCATCGATCGGCGCACGGCCGCACAAGGGGGCGCATGGCCAATATGGTCGGGGCATGACGACGAGGTCCGACTCCTTCCCCCGACGGCACGCCCGCACCCAGCGGTTCACGCTCGGCGCGCCGCGCGCGTTCACCGTGGCGCCCGACGGTTCGCGTGTCGCCTTTCTGCGCTCCACGTCCGGCACGGACCGGGCGAACTCCCTGTGGGTACTCGATCCGGCGGACGGCCAGGAGCGCGTGGCGGCGGATCCGCGCGCCCTGCTGGGCGGCGGGGAGGAGAACCTGTCGCCCCAGGAACGGGCGCGCCGCGAACGCAGCCGCGAGGGCGGGGCCGGCATCGTCGGCTACGCCACCGACGTGGCCGTGGAGTTGGCGTCTTTCGCCTTGTCAGGGCGGCTTTTCGTGGCGGAGCTGCCGGCCGGCACGGCACGCGAACTCCCCGTCCCGGGACCGGTGATCGACCCGCGCCCCTCCCCCGACGGACGCCGGGTCGCCTACGTCGCCCAGGGCGCCCTGCGCGTCGTCGGCGCCGAGGGCGAGGGTGAACGGGCGCTCGCCGAGCCGGAGTCGGAGGGGGTCTCCTACGGTCTGGCGGAGTTCGTCGCGGCCGAGGAGATGGGGCGTTCGCGGGGCTTTTGGTGGGGTCCGGAGTCGGACCGGCTGCTGGTGGCCCGGGTGGACGACACGCCGGTGAGCCGGTGGTGGATCTCCGATCCGGCCCATCCGGAGCGCGAGCCGCAGCGGGTGGCGTATCCGGCGGCGGGCACCGCCAACGCGGACGTACGGCTGTTCGTGATGACCCTCGACGGGGGGCGCACGGAGGTCGTGTGGGACCGCGCGCGCTATCCCTATCTGGCGCATGTGCACTGGTCAGCGGCGGGTGCGCCGCTGCTGCTCGTGCAGGCGCGCGACCAGCGCAGCCAGCTGTTCCTGGCCGTGGACGCCGAGACCGGGGCGACCCGGATGGTGCACGCGGACGAAGATCCAATTTGGCTGGAACTATTCCCTGGGGTGCCGTGCTGGAGCCCGTCCGGGCAGCTCGTGCGGATCGCCGACGAGGGTGGCGCCCGGGTGCTCGCGGTGGGGGAACGGCCGCTGACGGGCCCGCAGTTGCAGCTGCGCGCGGTGCTGGACGTCTCCGACGACGACGTCCTCGTCTCGGCGTCGGCCGGGGAGGCCGCGGCCGATCCGGAGACCGGTGAGGTGCATGTGTACCGGGTGAACGAGCTCGGGGTGGAGCGCGTGTCGCAGGAGGCGGGCGTGCACTCCGCGGTGCGCGCCGGGGGCGTGACGGTGCTGGTCTCCGCGGCGCTCGACCGGCCCGGCGCGCGCGTGCGGGTGCTGCGCGACGGGAAGCAGACGGCGACCGTCACCTCGTACGCCGAAGATCCCGGTATGTCCCCGCGCGTGACGCTCACGCAGGGGGGCGCACGCCGTGTCCCGTGCGCCCTGCTTATGCCAACGGACTACCACGGTGACACCCCCCTCCCGGTGCTCATGGACCCCTATGGGGGTCCGCACGGGCCGCGCGTGGTGGCGGCGCACAACGCGCACCTCACCTCGCAGTGGTTCGCCGACCAGGGCTTCGCGGTCGTCGTCGCCGACGGCCGGGGCACACCGGGCCGCTCGCCCGCCTGGGAGAAGGAGATCCACCACGACCTCACCGTCTCCCTCGACGACCAGATCGAGGCGCTGCACTCCCTTGCCGAGACCCACCCGCTCGACCTGACCCGGGTGGCGATCCGCGGCTGGTCCTACGGCGGCTGGCTGGCGGCCCTCGCGGTGCTGCGCCGCCCGGACGTCTTCCACGCGGGGATCGCGGGCGCGCCGGTGACGGACTGGCGGCTGTACGACACCCACTACACGGAGCGGTACCTGGGCGACCCGGCCGCGCACCCGGCCTCGTACGCGAAGTCCTCCCTGGTCACCGACGAGGGGCTGTCCTCCCCCGCCGAGCAGCACCGCCCGCTGATGATCGTGCACGGTCTGGCCGACGACAACGTGGTGGTGGCCCACGCCCTGCGCCTGTCCGCCGCGCTGCTGGAGGCCGGCCGCCCGCACGAGGTGCTGCCGCTGTCCGGCGTGACGCACATGACCCCGCAGGAACAGGTCGCGGAGAACCTGCTGCTGCTCCAAGTGGACTTCCTGAAGCGGTCCTTGGGCCTGCTGTAAAGGCAACGGACCGGGGTGACATGGCGCACCCCGGTCCGTTTACGGCACCCGCACGGCCGTACGTTGTTCAGACTGACCCGTCCGTATATCGGAACCGGGTCGGCCGAGTTGCTTCCGTGTTACTCCGTGTCCCCTGTCTCCTCGGTGGGCACGACCTGCTTCTCCTCGGCGAAGTGGCACGCCGAGTCGTGCGCCGTCGGGCCCTCCAGCAGCGCCAGATGCGGCGGGACCGCAAGGAGCGGGACCTCCACTGTGCAGCGTTCCTGGGCCTTCCAGCAGCGGGTGCGGAAGCGGCAGCCGGAGGGGATGTTCGTCGGCGAGGGCACGTCGCCCGCCAGGATGATCCGCTCGCGGTGCTCGCGGGCCTCCGGGTCGGGGACGGGGACCGCGGAGAGCAGCGCCTGGGTGTAGGGGTGCGTGGGATGGTCGTAGATCTCGGCGTCCCTGCCGATCTCCACGATGCGGCCCAGGTACATCACGCCGACCCGGTCGGAGATGTGACGGACGATCGACAGGTCGTGGGCGATGAAGATGTAGGAGAGGTCGAAGTCGTTCTGCAGGTGGTCCAGGAGGTTGATGACCTGGGCCTGGACGGAGACGTCCAGGGCCGACACCGGCTCGTCGGCGACGATGATCTCCGGGCGCAGGGCCAACCCGCGGGCGATGCCGATGCGTTGGCGCTGGCCGCCGGAGAACTGGTGCGGATAGCGGTTGATGTACTCGGGGTTGAGGCCGACCACGTCCAGCAGTTCCTGCACCTTGCGGCGGCGGTCGCCCTTCGGGGCCACCTCGGGGTGGATGTCGTAGGGCTCCCCGATGATGTCACCCACCGTCATCCGGGGGTTGAGGGAGGTGTACGGGTCCTGGAACACCATCTGGATGTTGCGGCGGACCGACTTCAGGGCCTTGCCGGACAGCTTGGTGATGTCCTCGCCCTTGTACTTGATCGAACCGGCCGTCGGTTTCTCCAGGTTGACCAGCATCCTGGCCACCGTCGACTTGCCGCAGCCGGACTCGCCCACGATGCCGAGGGTCTCGCCCTGCTCCAGCGCGAAGTCCACCCCGTCGACGGCCTTGACCGCGCCGACCTGCTTCTTGAAGAGGATGCCCGTGGTCAGCGGGTAGTGCTTGACCAGCCCGCTGACCTCCAGAATCGGCTCAGCCATGGAGGCACTCCCGCCAGAAGTGGCAGGCGCTGCCCCGTTCCTCGGACACCTCGTACAGGGGTGGTTCGTCGGTGCGGCAGACGTCCTGGGCCATGGGACAGCGCGGGTGGAAGGCGCAGCCGGACGGGATGTGCATCAGGTTCGGCGGCAGGCCCTTGATGGCGTAGAGCTCCTGGCCCTTCTGGTCCAGGCGCGGGATCGAGTCGAGCAGACCGCGGGTGTAGGGGTGGGCCGGCGCCTTGTAGATGTCGTGCACCGGGGCCTGTTCCACGATCCGGCCCGCGTACATCACCGCGATCCGGTCGGCCACGTCCGCGACCACGCCGAGGTCGTGCGTGATGAGGATCAGGCCCATGTTGTACTCGCGCTGCAACTCCGCGAGCAGATCCATGACCTGGGCCTGGACGGTGACGTCGAGGGCGGTGGTCGGCTCGTCGGCGATGATCAGGGCGGGCTCCAGGGCCATCGCCATGGCGATCATGATGCGCTGGCGCATACCGCCGGAGAACTGGTGCGGGTACTGCCTGACCCGTTCCTTGGCCGCCGGGATGCGGACGCGGTCCATCAGCTCCACGGCCTTCGCCCGCGCGTCCTTCTTCGACATGCCCCGGTGCACGGTGAACATCTCGCCGAGCTGGTCCCCCACGGAGAGCACGGGGTTCAGCGAGGACAGCGCGTCCTGGAAGATCATCGCCATCTCGGCGCCGCGGACCTTGCGCCGCTCCTCCTCCTTCAGCTTCAGCAGGTCCTTGCCCTGGAAGAGGATCTCGCCCGAGGTGATCCGCCCGGGCGGGATATCGAGGATGCCCATCACCGCCTGGGCCGTCACCGACTTGCCGGAGCCCGACTCGCCGAGCACGGCGAGGGTCTCCCCGGCGTCCACCGAGTAGTTGACGCCGTTGACCGCCTTGGCGACGCCGTCCCTGGTCCGGAACTCCACGTGCAGATCACGCACTTCGAGGAGCACGACTCACCTCAGCTTCGGGTCGAGGGCGTCGCGTACGGCGTCGCCGAGCATGATGAAGGCCAGGACGGTGATCGCCAGGGCGCCCGAGGGCCACAGCAGCGCGTGCGGGGCGTTGCGGATGTACGGGGAGGCCGCGGAGATGTCGATCCCCCAGGACACGCTCGGCGGCTTCAGGCCGACGCCCAGGTACGACAGGGTCGCCTCCAGCGCGATGTAGGTGCCGAGGGCGATCGTCGCCACGACGATCACCGGAGCCACCGCGTTGGGCGCGATGTGCCGCAGCAGCATCCGGGAGTTGGAGGCGCCGAGCGCCCGGGCGGCCTGCACGAAGTCGTTCTGCTTGACGGTGATGACCGAGCCGCGGGCGATACGGGAGATCTGCGGCCAGCCCAGCAGCACCATGAACCCGATGACCGGCCAGACGGTGCTGCTGGTGACGACCGAGAGGAGGACCAGACCGCCGAGGACGACCGGGATCGCGAAGAAGATGTCCGTGATCCGGGAGAGGATCGAGTCCCAGGTTCCGCCGAAGAAGCCGGCCAGGCCGCCGAGTGCGCTGCCGAGGAGGGCGACGCCCAGCGTGGCGCAGACGCCGACCGTCACCGACGTACGGGCGCCGTAGACCGTGCGCGTGTAGACGTCGCAGCCCTGGCCGTCGAAGCCGAAGGGGTGGCCGGGCTGGGAGCCCTGCTGGGCCTTGGCGAGGTCGCACTTGAGGGGGGAGCCGGAGGCGATCACCGAGGGCCACAGGGAGATGAAGACCAGGAACAGGATGATCAGGCCCGAGATGATGAAGACCGGGTTGCGGCGCAGATCGCGCCAGGCGTCGGACCACAGGGACCGCGGCTTCTCCTGCGGGCCGATGCCGTCGGGTCCGGTGGGCTTCTCCAATGTCGTCGCCTCGCTCGCGGCCAGGTCCATCGCGCCGCCCATGCCGGTCCCGGCGATGACGCCTTCGGGTTCGTAGGGCTGCTGCTCAGGCATAGCGGATCCTCGGGTCGAGTACGGCGTAGAGGAGGTCGACGAGCAGGTTGGCGACCAGGAAGACGAGGACGAGGACGGTCACGAAGCCGACCACCGTCTGGGTGTTCTGCCGGAGGATGCCCTGGTAGAGCTGGTATCCGACGCCGTGGATGTTGAAGATCCGCTCGGTGACGATCGCGCCGCCCATGAGGGCGCCGATGTCGGTGCCGATGAAGGTGACCACGGGGATGAGGGAGTTGCGCAGCAGATGCCGGGTGGTCACCCGGCGCCGCGGCAGGCCCTTCGCCACCGCCGTACGAACGTAGTCGGAGCGCTTGTTCTCCGCGATCGAGGTGCGGGTCAGCCGGGTGACGTACGCCAGGGAGACGGAGGCGAGGACGAGGCCGGGGACGATGAGCTCGTCGAAGGGGGCGTCCGGGGAGACGGACGGTTTGATCCAGCCCCACTCCACACCGAGCAGCAGCTGGAGCAGCAGGCCGGTGACGAAGGTGGGGACGGAGATGACGACGAGGGTGACCAGCAGGACGCCGGTGTCCACGGGCCGGCCGCGGCGCAGGCCCGTGATCACCCCCAGGGTGATGCCGATGACGATCTCGAAGAGGATCGCCACGATGGTCAGCCGGATGGTGACCGGGAAGGCCGTCGACATCAGCTCGGTGACCTCCTGCCCGTTGAAGGCAGTGCCGAAGTCACCGGTGAAGACGTTGCCCATGTAGGTCAGGTATTGCTGCCACACGGGCTTGTCGAGGCCGAACTCCTCCCTGAGCTGGGCGGCGGTCGCCGGGTCGCACTGCCGGTCCCCGCACAGGCCCGCAATGGGGTCGCCCATCACGTTCACCATGAGGAAGATGAGCAGCGTCGCCCCGATGAACACCGGGATCATCTGGAGCAGACGCCGGACGACGTACCGTCCCATGGGCGCTCAGCTGACCTTGATCTGGTCGTACACGGGGACGCTGAAGGGGTTGAGCTTGACGTCGGAGAGCCGCTCCGAGAAGCCGGCGCTGCCGTTCTGGTACCACAGCGGGATGGCGCCCATGTCGTCCCGCAGTACCTCCTCGGCCTGCTGGAAGAGTTCCACGGCCTTGCCGGTGTCGGTCTCGGCGTTGGCCTGGTCCACGAGCTTGTCGAACTCCTCGTTGGACCACTGGCCGTCGTTGGAGGAGGCGTTGGTGTAGTACAGCGGCTGGAGGAAGTTCTGGATGAGGGGGTAGTCCATCTGCCAGCCGGCCCGGAACGGTCCGCTCATCTTGTGGTCGGTGATCTGGTTGCGGAAGTCGGCGAAGGTACCTACGGGGTTGCCGACGCAGGCCTTGTCGTTGTCCAGGGCGTTGTTGATGGAGTTGCAGACGGCGTCGACCCACTGCTTGTGGGAGCCGGTGTCGGCGTTGTAGGTGATGGTGACCTGGCCGCCGGGCAGGCCGCCGCCCTCCTCGATCAGCTTCTTGGCGGCGTCCGGGTCGTACTCGCACCACTCACCGCACAGCCCTTCCTTGAACCCGCCCTCCGCACCGAGGACCGGTGAGGTCCAGTCGGTGGCGGGCGTCCGGGTTTCCTGGAAGATCGTCTTGGTGATCTGGTCGCGGTCGATCGCCCGGGACAGGCCCTTGCGGACCTTGTCGGAGTCGGCCTTGTCCCAGTCCTTGTCGTAGAACGGGAAGGCGAGGGTCTGGATGATGCCGGCCGGGGTGTTCAGATAGCGGTCGCCGAGGTCGCTCTCGACGTTTGCCAGCTGGGAGGCCGGGACGTCGTCGACGAGGTCGAGGTTGCCGGCGATCAGGTCGGTGTAGGCGGTGTTGTTGTCGGTGTAGACCTTCAGGTCGACCCCGCCGTTCTGGGCCGAGTCGTCGCCGGGGTAGTCCTCCCAGGCGCGCAGCGACATCTGGGAGCCCTTGCTGTACGAGTCGATCATGTACGGGCCGTTGCCGACGGGCTTGGACAGCCAGGCGTCGTGGTCGTCGAAGAAGGCCTGCGGGAGCGGGGCGAAGGCCGGGTAGCCGAGGGTGTCGGGGAACGTCGAGAACTTCTGGCTGAGCTTGACGGTGAACGTCCGGTCCCCGGTGACCTCCAGGCCGGAGAGGGTCTCGGCGGTCTGCTTGCCGCCGTCCTCGGGGTGGACCTTGTCGTAGCCCTCGATGTAGCTGAAGAAGTAGGCGTTGCGCTGGTTGTTCTTCAGGCTGGCACCGTAGTTCCAGGCGTCCACGAAGGACTTCGCGGTGACCTCCTCTCCGTTGCTGAAGGTCCAGCCGTCCTTGACGGTGACCTCGAAGGTCTGCGAGTCGGAGGTCTCGATGCTCTCGGCGAGCATGTCCTCGGCGTCACCGCTCTCCGGGTCGTACCGCTTGAGGCCGCGGAAGATCATGTCGAGGACCTTGCCGCCCTGCACCTCGTTGGTGTTCGCGGGCTCCAGCGGGTTCTGTGGGTCGCCCCAGGAGGCACTGAGCACCGCGCCGCCGTCGCCGCTGCCGCCACCGCCGTCGTCGTCCCCGCCCCCGCAGGCCGTCGCGGCGAGGGCTACCGCCACCGCGCATGCGGCCCATTTGGCGTGCGTGGCTCCACGCATGGAGTGCCTCCTCTTCACTGCGCTGCGCTTCCAGCGCCGGGGTCCTGAACCGTTATCGGTAAATATCGGGGCAAATACCTCCCATCGCACACGCACCCCACCTTTCGGGGGCCTACACAGACCCATTCGGGTCTCCGTCAGTGGATCTTGGATGCAGGGCGCAATGGATCTTCGGCAACCGATGCCGAACCGTTGGAATGTGACCTTCCGATGTACGCATTTCGGCACTCGGGCGTCCGCATAACGAACTCCTTGCCCGATTAGTCCAGTTGGTCCGAGTCAAGACACGAGTCGATCACATTGGGCTACCCGCGTAGCTACGGAACAGTCAAGCCCGAGTAAAGAAAGTAAAGAGACAACCAAGCCGACCGAGAATTTATTGACCTTGAATGAATTGCGTTGAAAAAGTCCGGCGTAGCCCGTAGGGGAGCGCCCTGCGGAGTCATTCAGACCCTCCCTTGGGCCAGGAGCACCATGACCCCCCCAACTCCATCAGCGGCTGCGCCGCTTGAGGCGACCGACGAGAGCGTCGAGAAGTCGATCACTTCTGACGCCCCGAAGGTGAACGAGAGCCGGTCTCCCGGGCAGCTCGCCTGGCGCCGGTTCAAGCGCGACCGCACGGGCGTCATCTCCGCGTTCGTCGTGATCTTCTTCTTTGTGATCGCGCTGGCCGCACCGCTCATCTCCAAGCTGTACGGCAAGGACCCGTACACGACGTACGGGATCAACACTCCTGGCCTGCTGGGCGACAACGGCTTCCCGGTCGGACCCAACGGCGGTGTGAGCAGCGAGTTCTGGTTCGGCATCGACCCTCAGCTCGGGCGGGACGTCTTCACCTTCCTGCTCTACGCGATGCGCAACTCGCTGCTGATCGCCACGGCCATCACCATCCTCGTCGTGATCATCGGTGTGGCCATCGGCGTCACGGCCGGCTATGTGGGCGGCAAGACGGACTGGTTCATAGGCCGGGTCATCGACATCCTGCTCGCCTTCCCCCAGCAGCTGTTCTTCGTGGCCTTCACGCCGGTCGTCATCGCCCTGTTCGTGGGCGCCGAGGAGAACACCCCGGTCTGGCTCATCGTCACGGCGATGATCCTGCTGCTCACCGCCTTCGGCTGGGCCTCCATCGCCCGACTGCTGCGCGGCCAGGTACTGGCCCTGCGCGAGCGGGAGTTCGTCGAGGCCGCGAAGGTCACGGGCGCGTCCCCGGCCCGCATCATCTTCAAGGAGCTGCTGCCCAACCTCTGGACGCCGATCCTGATCCAGGCGACCCTCATGCTCCCGCTGATGGTCACCACGGAAGCGGGTCTCGCCTTCCTCGGCGTCGGTCTTCAGGACCCGACCCCCGACTGGGGCGCAATGATCGGCTACGCCGCCAAGTTCTACCAGGACGACATCACCTTCCTGCTCTTCCCGGGTCTGGCCATGGTGATCTTCGTGCTGGCGTTCAACCTGCTCGGTGACTCGGTACGCGACGCGCTCGACCCGAAGACCAAGCGCTGACTCCGGCCCTTCAGGACCACGGCAAAGGCGCCGGGGTGCCGGACCACCTCTCTCATCAACTCTCATTCCAAGGCAGGATTGCGATGTCCTTCTCGCGCAGAAACTTCCTGATAGCCACCGGCGTCGCCGCCGCGTCCGGCTCCGTGCTGACCGCGTGCAGCAGCGGTGACTCCACCAGCAACTCCGGTGGTGGCGGGAAGGCCGAGGCCGCCAAGGCCGACACGACCACGGTCAAGATCGGTACCGCCGAGGACTCCAAGGGCCCGGCCCCCGAGGTCTCCGGTGCGAAGAAGGGTGGCACCGTCTACCTGCTGAACGACGACGACTTCTCGCACCTCGACCCGCAGCGCATCTACTACGCCTGGAACTCGCTCGCGGCGGTCGTGCTCTCCCGCACGCTGACCGGCTACAAGGTCGCCGACGACGGCACGATGACCCTGGTCGGCGACCTCGCCACCGACACGGGCACCATGACGGACGGCGGCAAGACCTGGTCCTTCACCCTGAAGGACGGCGTCAAGTGGGAGGACGGCTCCGACGTCACCGTCGACGACGTCCGCCACGGCATCGAGCGTGCCTTCGCCAACTTCATCACCGAGGGCGCCTTCTACGTCCAGACCTGGCTGACGGGCTCCTCGGACTACCGCAAGTCGTACCCGGGCCCGTACAAGGGCAAGCACCTGAAGTCGATCGAGACGAGCGGGAAGACCATCACCTTCCACCTCTCCGAGGCGCGTCCCGACTTCAACTACGTCGTCGCGATGCACTCCTACGCGCCGACCCCGGAGAAGAAGGACACGAAGCAGGACTACGACAAGAAGCCTGTCTCCAGCGGTCCTTACAAGATCAAGACGCACGTCACCGACAAGTCGATGGTCCTGGTCCGCAACGAGCACTGGGACGCGGCGACGGACCCGATCCGCAACGCCTACCCGGACCAGTTCGACTTCACCTTCGGTGTCGAGCAGCTGACCGCGATCGACCGTCTGCTCGCCGACTCCGGCAACGACCAGTACGCCGTCTCGTGGCGCACCATCCCCCAGGAGCGCATCCAGAAGGCCACCACCGAGGCCAAGGACCGCGTCTTCGAGGAGCTGGGCTCCGGCGTCAGCTGCTACTGGATCAACACCACCCGGGTCGACGACATCGCCGTCCGCGAGGCCATCATCAAGGCCTGGCCGACCGCCCAGATCCGCCAGCTGATGGGTGGCACCCACCGCGGTGACTACGCGACCGGCATCATGAGCCCGCTCGTCGCCGGCTACAAGTCGCAGGACGTCTGGGGCAAGCTGAAGAAGCCGCAGGGCGACCCGGCCGCCGCGAAGAAGGTCCTGGAGAAGGCCGGCAAGTCCGGTTACAAGGTCGTCTACGCCTACCAGAACGACGAGCAGCAGGCGAAGATCAAGGTCGTCATCGAGAACGCCCTGAAGGCCGCCGGCTTCGAGGTCGTCACCAAGCCGATCGACTCCACCACCTGGTACGACCAGGTCGGCAAGCTCGACAACGGCTTCGACGTCTACTGGGGTGGCTGGTCCTCCGACTGGCCGACCGGTTACTCGGTCTTCCAGCCGCTGTTCGAGAGCAGCCAGGTCGTCGACCAGGGCCAGAACTACTCGCACCTGAAGGACCCGGCCGTCGACGCCGCCATCAAGGCCGCGACCGCCGAGGTCGACCAGACCAAGGCGAACGACATGTGGGCCGCCCTGGACAAGCAGGTCACGGAGACGGGTGCCTTCATCCCCGACGTCTACATGAAGCGCATCTACATGCACGGCTCCAAGCTCGGCAACGTGAAGATGGACCCGAACTTCGACGGTTGCATGCTCTACAAGATGTACGTCAAGGCCTGATCCATCCCTGAGCGGTGGGGGCGACCGAACCGGCCGCCCCCACCCTCGGCTCTCGTCCTCCGGGCCCCCGGTCATCCCGGCCCGGCCCGATCCGCACGACGGCCCTCCCAGGAAAGCCACTCCCGATGCTTCGCTTCCTCACCCGGCGCTTCCTCGGCGCCGTGATCACGCTGCTGATCATCAGCGCGATCACGTTCATGCTCTTCTACGCGGTGCCGCGCGACCCGGCCCGTATGGCGTGCGGCAAGATCTGCACCCCGGAGACCCTCGCGCTCATCAAGCACAACACGGGGATGGACGAGTCGGTGCCGATGCAGTACTGGCACTGGCTCACCGGCATCTTCCTGGGCCGTGAGTACCCGGGCTTCGGCAGCTGCGACGCGCCCTGCCTCGGCTACTCGTTCATCAACCGCGAGCCGGTCCTCAACACCGTCCTGGACCGCTTCCCGGCGACCTTCTCGCTGACCCTCGGCGCGGCCGTGGTCTTCCTGGTCTTCGGTATCGGCACGGGTATGCTCGCCGCCCTCAAGCAGGGCAAGCCGCTCGACAAGATCGCGAGCGGTGCCTCGCTGGTCGCCTCGTCGATGCAGATCTACTTCGTCGGCACGCTGGCGATGTTCCTCTTCGTGTACCAGTGGCACATCCTGTCCCAGCCGTCGTACACACCCTTCTCCGAGGACCCCACCGCCTGGTTCGGCGGACTGGTGCTCGCCTGGCTGGTCCTCGCCCTGATCTTCACCGCGAACTACACGCGTATGACGCGCTCCCAGATGGTCGAGACGCTCAGCGAGGACTACGTTCGCGCGGCTCGTGCCAAGGGTCTGTCGCAGCGCACCGTCTTCTTCCGGTTCGCCTGGCGCGGCGCCATGGGTCCGATCGTCACCATCTTCGGCATCGACCTGGGCGTACTGCTCGGCGGCGCCATGATCACCGAGAAGACCTTCAGCATCCAGGGCCTCGGCCTGCTCGCCATCAAGTCGGTCTTCACCAACGACCTTCCGATGCTGCTGGGCGTCATGATCCTCACCGCCTCCTTCGTGGTGGTCGCCAACATCGTGGTCGATGCCTGCTACGCCCTCATCGACCCCCGTATCAGGCTCGCCTGACCCTCGCCCCCACCAGCTACCCCGCATCACCCCTTACTGGAGCGTCCCCGTGACGAGCACCGAACAGCAGCCCTTCCTGTCCATCAAGGATCTGAAGGTGCACTTCTCGACCGAGGACGGCGTCGTCAAGGCCGTCGATGGTCTGTCCTTCGACCTCGTACGCGGCAAGACGCTGGGCATCGTGGGTGAGTCGGGGTCGGGCAAGTCGGTCACCAACCTGACCATCCTGGGTCTGCACAACCCGGACAGCACCACGGTCGAGGGCTCGATCGTCCTCGACGGCGAGGAGCTGAACGGGGCGCCGGAGAAGACCCTGGAGAAGCTCCGCGGCAACAAGATGTCGATGATCTTCCAGGACGCGCTGACCTCGCTGTCGCCGTACCACACCATCGGCCAGCAGATCGCCGAGACGTACCGGAAGCACACCGGCTGCTCCAAGAAGGTGGCCCGGGCCCGCGCGATCGAGATGCTGACCCGGGTCGGCATCCCGCAGCCGGACGTGCGGGTGGACGACTACCCGCACCAGTTCTCCGGCGGTATGCGCCAGCGCGCGATGATCGCCATGGCCCTGGTCTGCGACCCCGAGCTGCTGATCGCCGACGAGCCGACCACCGCGCTGGACGTGACCGTGCAGGCCCAGATCATGGACCTGCTCAAGGACCTCCAGAAGGAGTTCGGCACCGCGATCATCTTCATCACCCACGACCTCGGCGTGATAGCCGACATCGCCGACGACGTGCTGGTGATGTACGGCGGCCGATGCGTGGAGCGCGGCACGAAGCAGGAGGTGCTGCGCGACCCGCAGCACCCCTACACCTGGGGCCTGCTGGGCTCGATGCCGAGCCTGGACCACCCGGTCGACGTCCCGCTGAACCCGATCCCGGGTTCGCCGCCGTCGCTGCTGAACCCGCCGTCGGGCTGTCGGTTCCACCCGCGGTGCGCCTTCCCCGAGAAGGTCGAGGGCGGGCTGTGCTCGTCGGAGCGGCCGCTCCTGGAGATCGTCGACGGACGTGGGTCCGCCTGCCATCTGACCGCCGACCAGCGCCGCGAGTTCTTCAGCGACCTCGCCGGCAGCCGCGCCAACTGACGTACTCAAGACGGGATTTCACCACCATGAGCAGCACCCCTCCCCTCCTGGACGTCTCCGGGCTGACCAAACACTTCCCCATCAAGGGTGGCTTCCCGATCCGGCGGACCGTCGGCGCGGTGCAGGCCGTCGACGGTCTCGACTTCCAGGTCAACGAGGGTGAGAGCCTCGGCCTGGTCGGCGAGTCGGGCTGCGGCAAGTCGACCACCGGCCGGCTGATCACCCGGCTCCTGGAGCCGACCGCCGGCACGATCTCCTACCGCGGCAAGGACATCACCCACGCGGGCCGCAAGCAGCTGGCGCCGGTCCGCTCCGAGATCCAGATGATCTTCCAGGACCCGTATGCCTCGCTGAACCCGCGGCACACGGTCGGCAAGATCATCGCGGGTCCGATGGAGATCAACGACATCAACCCCGAGGGCGGCCGCGAGAAGCGGGTCCGCGAGCTGCTGGAGATCGTCGGCCTCAACCCCGAGCACTTCAACCGCTTCCCGCACGAGTTCTCCGGCGGTCAGCGCCAGCGCATCGGCGTCGCCCGCGCGCTGGCCCTGGAGCCGAAGCTGATCGTCGCGGACGAGCCGGTCTCCGCGCTGGACGTGTCGATCCAGGCCCAGGTCGTCAACCTGCTCCAGCAGGTGCAGCGGGAACTCGGCATCGCGTTCGTCTTCATCGCCCACGACCTGGCTGTCGTGCGGCACTTCTCACAGCGCGTGGCGGTCATGTACCTCGGTAAGATCGTAGAGATCGCCGACCGCGAGGACCTGTACGGCAACCCGCGCCACCCCTACACGCGGGCCCTGCTGTCCGCCGTACCGGAAGCCACGGCCGACGACACGCCCGCCCGCGAGCGCATCCGCCTGACCGGCGACGTGCCCTCCCCGATCAACCCGCCGTCCGGCTGCCGGTTCCGCACCCGCTGCTGGAAGGCGACCGAGAAGTGCGCGACGGAGGCGCCGCCGCTGGTCCAGGTCGAGGGCAACAAGCCCGGCCACCTGACCGCCTGCCACTACCCCGAGACGGAGGAGACGATTCCGGCTCCGCGTCTCTCCAAGGACCCCCAGGCGACGGCCTGACACACCCCTTTTCGTCAGCCGCCGCCCACGGAACGGACCATCACCGGCCCATTGACCCGAGCCCATGATCGTCCGGTTCCAGGGGACAGAAGGCCCGCGCCCTCCCCGGGTGCGGGCCTTCGTCGCAGTCAGTCCTCGCCGCTGTTCTCCAGCGACTCCTCCAGCGCAGCCAGCGCCGGATCCAGCACGATGTCCTCGTCCCGCGCCTCGATCGTCGGGTCCTCCGGGAAGTGACAGGCCGTCAAGTGGCCGTCGTGGTTGCCGGAGAGGCGGATCAGCGGCGGCTCCTCGGCGGCGCACTTGTCCTGGGCCTTCCAGCAGCGGGTGCGGAAGCGGCAGCCGGAAGGCGGGGAGATCGGGGACGGGACATCGCCGGCGAGCCGGATCCGCTCCCGGGCGGGCGCCGCATCGTCCGCCAGGTTGACCTCGGGCACCGCGGACAGCAGGGCGTGGGTGTACGGGTGGCGGGGGCGGGTGTAGATGGAGTCGCGGTCGCCGACCTCGATCACCTTGCCGAGGTACATGACCGCCACGCGGTGCGAGAAGTGCCGCACGACAGCCAGGTCGTGGGCGATGAACAGGAACGCGATGCCGAGTTCCTGCTGGACCTGCTGGAGGAGGTTCACCACCTGGGCCTGGATCGAGACGTCGAGGGCCGAGACGGGCTCGTCGGCGACGATCAGCCTCGGCTCCAGGGCCAACGCCCGCGCCACGCCGATACGCTGGCGCTGGCCGCCGGAGAACTCGTGCGGGAAGCGGTTGTAGTGCTCGGGATTGAGGCCGACGATTTCGAGGAGTTCGCGCACCCGCCTCTCCCGGCCGCCCTGCGGCTCGATCCCGTTGATCTCCATCGGGTTCGAGATGATCTTGCCGACCGTCTGGCGGGGGTTCAGCGAGGAGTACGGGTCCTGGAAGATCATCTGGATCTCGGACCTGATGGGGGCGAGCTGCTTGCGCGAAGCACGCGTGATGTCCTTGCCGCGGTAGGAGATCGTGCCGGCGGTCGGCTCCAGGAGCCGGGTGATCAGCCGGCCGGTGGTGGACTTGCCGCAGCCCGACTCCCCCACCAGGCCGAAGCTCTCCCCGACGTGCACGGTCAGGTCGATGCCGTCGACGGCCTGGACCTGGCCGACGGTACGGCGGATCGGGAAGCCGCCCCTGACCGGGAAGTGCTTGACCAGCCCCTCGACCACCAGGAGCGGCTCCCCTGCCGAGTCGACGGCGGCCCCGCGCGGGGCGGGGAGGACGAGGTCCTCTGTCATGACTCCTCTTTCCTCACGTTGTCGTCCTTCATGGTGCTGCCGTCCTAGCCCAGGCGGGGCCGGATCTCCTCGATGAAGATGGTCCGCTTCTGGTCGGCCGTCAGATGGCAGGCCGAGGAGCGGTCCGGGCCCAGCAGCGGGCGCTCGGTGACGCAGCGGTTGCCGCCCACCCGGTCCTGGAAGGTGCACCGGGGGTGGAAGCGGCAGCCGGACGGCGGGTCGAGCAGCGACGGCGGGGTGCCCGGGATGGGGGCGAGGGGGGCCGCGAGGTCGGAGTCGAGACGCGGCATGGAGTTCAGCAGGCCCCAGGTGTAGGGGTGTTGCGGCGAGCGGAGCACCTGGTCGGTGGTGCCGCGCTCGATGGCGCTGCCCGCATACATCACCATGATGTCGTCGGCCATGTCGGCGATCACCCCGAGGTCGTGGGTGATGAAGACGATCGCCGAGCCGAACTCCTGCTGGAGGTCCTTGAGCAGGTCGAGGATCTGCGCCTGGACGGTCACGTCGAGCGCCGTGGTCGGCTCGTCGGCGATCAGCAGGTCCGGGTCGCAGACCAGGGCCATGGCGATCATCGCGCGCTGGCGCATGCCACCGGAGAACTGGTGCGGATAGTCGTTGGCCCGATCCTTGGGGTTGGGGATGCCGACCTTGCCGAGCATCTCCACCGCCCGTGCCCAGGCGGCCCTCTTCGAGGCGCCGGTGTGCTTCATGAAGGGTTCGGCGATCTGCCGGCCCACCGTGTAGTACGGCGAGAGGGCCGTGAGCGGGTCCTGGAAGATCATGGCGGCCTTGTTGCCGCGCACCTTCTCCAGTTCCTTCTCGGTGGCGGTGACCAGTTCCTGCCCGTCGAGGACGATCTCGCCGTCGATCGTGGTGGTCCTGGGGTTGTGCAGACCGAGGATGGTCAAGTTGGTCACGGACTTGCCGGAGCCCGACTCGCCCACGATGCCCAGGGTCTTGCCCCGTGCGACGTCGAAGGAGAGACCGTCGACTGCCTTGACGACGCCGTCCTCCGTCGCGAACCGCACACTCAGATCGCGGACCGACAGAAAGCCCTCGGGCCCGGTCGGCGCCGGCGCGTCCTCGGCCTTGGTCAGTGTGGTCACGTGGTCGCTCTTCCTACGAAAGCCGGATACGCGGGTCGATCCAGGCGTACGTAATGTCGGTGATCATGTTGAGGATGAGGATCGCGAAGGCGCCGACCAGCATGACGCCCATCGTGAGCGGGAGGTCCTTGTTGACGGCGCCGTCCACGGCGAGCCGGCCGATTCCCTGGAGAGAGAAGGTCAGTTCGGTGACCACGGCACCGCCGAGCAGGCTGGAGAGATCGATGCCGAGCACGGTGACGATGGGGATGAGGGAGCCGCGCCAGGCGTAGCGGAAGAACACGTACCGCTGTGCCATGCCCTTGGCCTTGGCCGTGCGTACGTGTTCCTCGGCGAGCTGCTCGATCAGTGAGGAGCGTGCCATACGGGTGTACTGCGCGGTGAAGATGGTGGCCATCACGACCATGGGGATGGAGAGTCCGATCAGCCAGTCGACCGGGTTCTCGGTGATCGGGACGTAGTGCGGGTCCTCCATCCAGCCCGTGCTGTAGACGAAGATCATCAGGGCGATCGGGCCGAGGAAGTAGATCTGGAACGAGCTGAGGACCATGGAGGCGCCCGTGGCGGTCTTGTCGACCACGGATCCTCGTCGGTAGGCGGCGAGCATGCCCGTCCCGAGGCCCACGATGAGGAAGGTGATCGCGGCCCCGATGGTCAGGGAGAGGGTCAGCGGGAAGCGGTCCTTGATGGTGTCCCAGACGTAGTCGCCCGAGTAGAACGACTGGCCCAGACAGGGCGCCGAGCAGTGCCCGTCGGGGAAGTCGCGTCCGGTGACGATGCCGGACATGAAGTCCCAGAACTGCTGCGCGACCGGCAGGTTGAGGCCGAGCGCCTCACGGATGTCCTCAAGCCGCTGCGGAGAACAGTCCCGGCCGCAGGCCAGTGAGGCGTAGTCGGAGGGGGCCGCGATGAACAGGAAGAACGTGGCGGCACCGATCAGGAACAGAGTGACCAGGGCACCGATCGTGCGCCGGATGATGAACTGAACCATGGCGGGTTGGCTGCTCTCTGCCGGGTGGTTGGGGAGGTCTCGCGGAACCCGGGGGTGCGCTCCGCCTGGTGCGCACCCCCGCGGTCAGCCGTGGAGAGCTACGACTTCAGGAACAGGTTGTTGACGTCGATGTAGCTGGACTCGGTGCTGTAGCGGGCACCGCCGATGTTGGAGCCGAAGAGCTGCAGCTGCTTCGTGTACCACAGCGGGGGCCCCGGGTTGATCTCCTCCAGGATGTAGTGGTGCGCTTCCTTCCAGGTCGCCGCGGCCTCCGTCGGCTCCTGGGTGAGCGCCTTCTTGATCAACTCCTGGACCTTGGGGTCGTTGACGTGCGAGTAGTTCGACCCGCCGTCGGCGACCTGGTCACCGTCGTAGATCGGCGTGACGACCGTGCCCGGCGACGGCCAGTCCTGGCCCCAGCCGGTGATGTACATGTCGTACGGGTTGGCGAGCTTGCCGATCTGCTCGTAGTAGCTGGCGCCGTCGAGTTCCTTGGCGACGACGTCGAAGCCGACCTTGGTCAGGGCGTCCTCGACGGCCACCTTGCGGCGCTGGCCCTGCTCGGTGTTCGGGTAGGCGAAGACGAGCTTCTTCTCCGCGGCCGGGACGTCGGCGAGGAGTTCCTTGGCCTTTTCGATGTTGCCGGCCGGGGACTTGAGCCGGCCGAACGGGTCGTAGTCCGCCTCGTAGCCCGGCAGGGTCGGTGCGAACAGGTTCGGGGCCACGTCACCGCCGTAGGCGCCGCCCTCGCCGGCGATGAGCGACTTGGAGTTCACCGCGTAGGCGGCGGCGTCGCGGACCGTCTTGTTCTTCACCCGGTCGAGGTTGAAGCTCAGCACCATGACGTAGGGCTGGTAGCCCTTGATCGTGCGCTTGTTGGTGGCCGCGTCGCCGACGACGTCCTGGACCTGGGTGGAGTCGACGCTGCCGGTGAACTGGATGGCGTTCTTGGACACACCCTGGTCGGCGATCAGACGCTTGGTCTGCGTCGACTCGGTGATCCCGAAGGAGAAGTCGTAGCCGTCCACGTACTGGTGGCGCACGGGGTCGGTCTTGGCGTCCCAGTTCTCGTTCTTCACGAGCTTGAGGGACTTGCCGATCTTGTACTCGGAGATCTTGTACGGGCCGGTGGAGACCGGTGCCTTGTCGTACTTCTCCTTGGTGTCGGTCGCCTCAGGGACGACGGTGTAGCCCGGCATCGCCAGCGTCTGGGGCAGGTCGGGGCGCGCCGTGTCGAAATGGAAGACGACCGTCTTGTCGTCCGGGGTCTCCAGGACGGTGTCCGGCAGGTGCTTGTCGCCGAAGCCTCCGTCGGGCAGGGCGTCCCGGTACTCGGGACCGCTCAGCCAGGTCTGGAGGTAGGTCGGGCCGTCGAAGATGAACTTCGCGTACGTGCGCTCGACGCTGTGGCGGATGTCGGCGGACGTGATCGGCTTGCCGTTCTGGTCCTTGACGCCGTCCTTGAGCGTGTACGTCCAGGTCTTGCCGCCGTCCGAGGACTTGCCGGAGTCGGTGGCGAGGTCACCGACGACGGTGACGTTGCCCTTGCCGTCCTCCTGGAAGTTGGTGAGCCCTCTGTAGAGCAGGTTGGCGACCTGGCCGGCGTCGGAGACGTAGATCTGGCCCGGGTCCAGGTGCGTGAGGCCCGCTTCCTGGTAGACCGTGATGGTGCCGCCGCTCCGCGCGCCCGCCACCTCCTTGGCGGGGCCGGTCGAGGCGGTCTCGTCGGCGTAGGTGACCGCCTTCGACTGGACCGCCGCCTCCTTCTGGTCTTCCTCGGAGTCCTTTCCGGACGTGCTGCCCTTGTTCTCGGAGCACCCGGTCAGTACCAGGGCGCCTGACGCCACCGCGACCAGGACGGTCCGCACCGTGCGTGAGCTGAGCGAGTTCATAGCGATGTATGCACCTGCCTGTCGGTTTGTTATCCACTGAGCACTGCTGAGCACTGCCTGACTCGGCCGCAGGCCGACGCAGGGGGTGGCAGCCCCCACCCGCCCTCGGACGTGAATCACCGCCCGGACTTGGGGTCCAACGCGTCCCGTACGGAGTCTCCGAGGAGGTTGAAGCACAGGACGAAGGTCACCAGCGCGACGCCGGGGAAGAACATGAACGCCGGGTCCTGCTCGGCGACATCGGCGCCGGTGGCGAACATGCGTCCCCAGTCCGGGGTCGGTTCGACGAAGCCGACGCCCGCGAAGGAGAGGAACGCGATGGTGAGAATGGTGCTGGGCAGCTGGTAGGTGAACTGCACCAGGATCGGCGAGACCACGTTCGGCAGGATCTCCTTGCGGACGATCCGCCAGGGCGAGGCGCCGGCCACCTTGGCGGCCTCGACGAACTCTCTCTCCCGCAGGGACAGCACAGTCGAACGCACCAGGCGGGCCATGCTCATCCAGCCCAGCAGCCACAGCACGATCAGGATGGCCAGCGCCCGGAAGTAGGTGGGCGTCTCCTCGCGCGGGTCCACGAAGAACGCGGTCACCACCGGCATGAAGGCGATGAAGAACAGCTGCTGAGGGAAGGAGAGGAAGAAGTCGGTGACCCGGCCCAGCCAGTAGTCGGTACGGCCGCCGAAGTAGCCGCCGATCAGGCCGACGGTGACGCCGGTCAGCATCAGCAGCGTGGTGACGCCGAGCGCCATGTACAGCGAGGTGCGGATGCCGTACAGCAGCATGGTGAAGACATCGCGTCCGAACTGCGGCTCGACGCCGAACCAGTGCTCGCCGGAGATCCCGCCGAAGTAGCCCAGCGGCAGGCCGAACTCGTCCAGGATGGGGTTCTCGGTCGCGTACTCGGGATCCTGGCCGTAGAGCGTGTACGGGTTCTTGCCGTACAGCTTGGCGATCAGGGGAGCCAGTAGGGAGATCACGAAGTAACCGAGCACGACCCAGGCGCAGATGACGCCCACGCGGTCGCGTTTGAAGCGGGTCCACGCCAGTTGGCCGGGAGAGCGGCCCTCCAGCTTCTTGGCCTCCTCCGGATTTGCTTTCGGCCCTGGTTCGCCGTCGACGACGACCGAACCTCCGCCGCCCTCAATGTCGATAGGACTTGTCACAGTTCGTCCGTTTCACAGGTGTGGGTGTGCCGAACTCGCGACCGGCGCAGGGTATGCGGGATCGCAGATCGGATCATGGAGAAACGTCGGGGCACCCCGGGGCACGCGGGAAATCCGCAGCCGGACGCGCGTAGTTGAACGGCGGCGCTAGCCCGCCGTCGACTGCCTCAGCGGCAACTGCCCGACGCGGACGGTCGATCGACGAAATCGGACGGCATGACCCACCTGGTGCGTGTGACACCGCACATGGGTTCCTCCTCGTGACTCAACGCGTTCACCGACAAGAGGGGGTACGTGTCTTTCCTCCGACACCCCTGACGGAGGGTCAGACACCCCCTGGTGCTCGTGAGCCGGCGCTGTCCCCACAGCGCGAGACCCATTGACCCGAGCGCTACGCGGCTAACTATCTGCCATGTGCCAACTACCGACCACTGTCTTTAAATCTCAATTCAGTCACAGCTGGCGCGTAGACCTTCCAAAATCTGGACAAAGCGTTCGCCCGGAGAAGCCGCGAAACGGACGTGTTACATGGCTATCGGGCGAGCATCCCCGCATTTCGGACAGGAGGGGGTCAAAAAACGGGTTGCAAAAAGCCCGGATCCCCCCATGATCGGGGGGACCCGGGCTCAAGTGCCGGAAGATCAGCCGTGCTTGGCGCGGCTCGCGGTGCGGGCGCGGTCACGCTGGTCGAGCACGACCTTGCGGATGCGAACGGCCTCCGGGGTCACCTCGACGCACTCGTCGTCACGGCAGAACTCCAGGGACTGCTCCAACGAGAGCTTCCGCGGCGGGACGATCGCCTCGAACGAGTCGGCCGAGGACGACCGCATGTTCGTCAGCTTCTTCTCCTTGGTGATGTTCACGTCCATGTCGTCGGAGCGCGAGTTCTCGCCGACGATCATGCCCTCGTACACCTCGGTGCCGGGGTCGGTGAACAGCACACCGCGCTCCTGGAGGTTCGTCATCGCGAACGCCGTGACGGCACCGGAGCGGTCGGCGACCAGCGAGCCGTTGTTACGGGTCTGGAGCGTGCCGAACCAGGGCTCGAAGCCCTCGTGGATCGAGTGGCCGATGCCGGTGCCGCGGGTCTGGGTCAGGAACTCCGTCCGGAATCCGATCAGACCGCGCGAGGGCACGACGAACTCCATGCGGACCCAGCCGGAGCCGTGGTTGGACATGTTGTCCATCCGGCCCTTGCGGACGCCCATGAGCTGCGTGACCGCGCCCATGTGCTCCTCGGGCACGTCGATGGTCATGCGCTCGACGGGCTCGTGGACCTTGCCGTCGATCTCCTTGGTGACCACCTGGGGCTTGCCGATGGTCAGCTCGAAGCCCTCGCGGCGCATCTGCTCGACCAGGATGGCGAGCGCGAGCTCACCACGGCCCTGGACCTCCCAGGCGTCCGGGCGCTCGGTGTCGAGCACGCGGAGGGAGACGTTACCGATCAGCTCGCGGTCCAGGCGGTCCTTGACCTGACGGGCGGTGACCTTGCGGTCCTTGACCACGGCCTTGGCGTCCGCGCCCTTGCCGGTGGCGCCACGGCCGACCAGCGGCGAGGTGTTCGTACCGATGACCATGGAGATCGCCGGCTCGTCGACCGTGATCAGCGGGAGGGCGATCGGGTTCTCGGTGTCCGCGAGGGTCTCACCGATCATGATGTCCGGGATACCGGCGACGGCACAGATGTCACCGGGGCCGGCCACCTCGGCGGGCTTGCGGGTGAGCGCCTCGGTCATCAGCAGCTCGGTGATGCGGACGTTGGACATGGTGCCGTCGCGCTTGATCCACGTGACGGTCTGGCCCTTGCGGAGCTCGCCCTGCTCGACCCGGAGCAGCGCGATACGGCCGAGGAAGTTGTCGGCGTCCAGGTTGGTGACGTGGGCCTGGAGCGGGGCGGCCTCGTCGTAGGTCGGGGCCGGGATGTGCTCCAGGATCGTCGAGAAGAACGGCTCCAGGTTGGTGGAGTCCGCGGGAACGGTCCCGTCCTCCGGCTTGGTCAGCGAGGCGACGCCGTCACGGCCGCAGGCGTAGACGATCGGGAACTCGATCTGGTCCTCGTCCGCGTCCAGGTCCAGGAAGAGGTCGTACGTCTCGTTGACGACCTCGTCGATCCTGGAGTCCGGGCGGTCCGTCTTGTTGATGCACAGGATGACGGGCAGGCGCTGCTGGAGCGCCTTGCGCAGCACGAAGCGGGTCTGCGGGAGCGGACCCTCGGAGGCGTCGACGAGCAGCACGACACCGTCGACCATCGACAGACCGCGCTCGACCTCGCCGCCGAAGTCGGCGTGGCCGGGGGTGTCGATGATGTTGATCGTGATCGGTTCCCCGCCGTCCTTCGGGTGGTACTTGACCGCCGTGTTCTTGGCGAGGATCGTGATGCCCTTCTCACGCTCCAGGTCGTTCGAGTCCATCATGCGGTCGTCGACGGAGTCGAGCTGGTGGGCGGCGAAGGCACCGGCCTGCTTCAGCATGCCGTCGACGATGGTGGTCTTGCCGTGGTCGACGTGGGCGACGATGGCGACGTTGCGGATGTCGTGGCGCGTGGCCATATTGCGGCGTTCTCCCGGAGTGGTGAGGACGGCTCTCGCGTACGTCTGTGTTACGCGGGCCCTGCCGGGCTGGACACGCCACGGCCTCACCCCATGGTACGGGGCCCGGGGTGCAAGAGCGCGCCGGGATACGTTTGTGCAGGTTGGGGTGGGTTTAAGGGTGCTGAACCCACCCCGTCCGAAGGTCCCGCACCCTACTTCTTCGTCGGCCCCGCCGCCCCCGGCCGCGCGCCCTTCTTCAGGAAGCCCATGTCCTCGTAGACCGGCGTCTGGAAGCCGAAGGCGCCCGCGTTGGCGAGATTCTTCTTCGCCGCGGTGAGCTGCGGGCGCTGGTAGAGGGGGATGGAGCCGGCGGCCGCCCAGATGCGGGAGTCGGCCTTGCGGATCAGGCCCTTGCTCTCGCCCTCGTCCAGCGTGGAGATCGCCTGGTCGAAGAGCTGGTCGACCTGGTCGGTGCCGACACGGGTGTAGTTCTGCTCGACGTTCAGGGAGCCGTCCGCCGCCGGGACCGGCTTGGCGTAGATCGGGCGGGCGTCGGTCGCCGGGAAGGCGGAGGCGGGCCAGGAGTACAGCGCCAGGTCGTACTCGCCGGACGCGACGTGGTCCTTGAAGTAGCTCTCGTCCGCCACCTTCGACAGCTCGGTGCGGATGCCCACCCGGTCCAGCATGCGCCGGATGCGTTCCGCGACCGTCCGCAGCGTCTCCGAGCCGGGGCCGGAGGGCAGCACGAAGCGGAGCGTGAGCGGCTTGCCGTCCTTGGCCAGCGCCCCGGCCGCGGCGCCCGCGGGGGCGGCGGTCCCCTTGGGGGCGTAGGCGCCCGGCGCCCCGCCCTGCTTCAGGCCGTGCTTCTTCTTCTCCCGGTCGGCCTCGCGGGGGGCCTCGGCTGGTGCCTTGTCGTCCTGGCCGACGATGTACGTGCCGTCGTCGCCGCCGGCCGACTCCTTCCCGGCCGCCTTGGACTTCTTCCCCGTCGACCCGGCCGCCTTCTCCCCCTTCTTCGTCTCCTTCAGCGGACCGCCGAGCTCCCACCCGGCGTCCGCCAGCAGCGCCTGCGCCTCCGCCGTGTCCTGGCCGCCGAGCGCGCCGCTGTTGTCGGCGTACGCGGCCTGGCCGGAGAGCGCGAGATGGCTGCCGACGGGCTCGGCGGGCAGCCCCAGCGGCTTCAGGACGAGCCCGGCGAGCTCCTCGCGGTCCAGGGCGCGGGCGACGGCCCGGCGGACGCGCTCGTCGGCGAGCGGGCCGTCGGCGCCGTTGAGGGCGAGCTGGGTGTAGGCGGGCTCAAGGGAGCGGCGGACCTCGAAGCCCTGGAGGGCCTGCTGCTGACGCTCGTACTTGGTGACCGCCTTGCGCTGCTTCTTGCGTGCGCTGATCTCCTCGTCCGCGGCTTCCTCGTCGGAGCCCTTGGCGACGGCCCAGGAGTGCAGGGCGTCCGCGGCGGTCACCTCGCTGCCGGGGCCGTACAGCGGCGAACTGCCCTGGAGCGGGGCGCTCGCGCCCTTGGCGCGGGCGGCGAGCCCGATGCGCTGGACCGTCTCCGGGTCGATCTCGGCCAGGTCGAGCTTCCCGGCGGCGAGGGCGGCGGCCCGCTCGTCGCGCGGGACGGCCTTCAGCACGATCTCGGACAGCTTGGCCTGGTGGCCCCACCAGCGCGGGTTGCGGGCGAGGGTGATCTCGTCGTCCTTGCGGTCGATCTTCCGCACCGCGAAGGGGCCCGCGGTGACCTTGAGCTTGCGCCGGGCCCCGTCGTTGAAGGAGTCCGGGGTGCCCATGACGTCCTTCGGGTACAGCGGCGAGAACAGCGAGCGCCAGTCGGCGTAGGGGCGGCCGAAGGTGACCTTGACCTCCAGGTCGTTGGCGCCGCGCTCGATCCGCTCGATGCGGTCGTAGCCGGCGTTGCGCGCGGTCCAGTAGGCGCTGTCCTTGCCGGACAGGGCGCGCCACTGGGCGGCGAAGTCGGCGGCACCGATCTCGCGGCCGTCGCTCCAGACGGCCTGCTGGTTGAGCTTGTACAGCACGACCTGCCGGGGCTCGGTCTCGACGACCTTCGCGGACTCCAGGTAGTCGGGGTTGATCTCCGGCCGCCCGTACTCGTCCAGCCGGTACATCGACGGCAGCACGGCCTGGGCGACGCGGGTGGTGGTCGCGTCGGCGTCCGCCTGGAAGGTGTTCAGGGTCTCCGGTACGGCGTCCACGGCCCAGCGCAGGGTGCCGCCGTCGGCGACCAGGGAGCGGGCGGCGGGCGCGATGTCCTGCTCGGCGAGGGGCTTGCCCGCCTGGTCCTCGGAGCCGCAGCCGGCCAGTGCGGGCACCGCGAGCGCGCTCGCGGCAAGGAAAACGACCGAACGCATCACCGCGCGCGGTCCGGGGCCGTCGTAGGACATCTCTGCTTACCTCCGGGAGCCGCGGGCGTTATGATCACTTTTGGCGGTATATGGAGCTGATCACATCTATGCGGCCACTGAAGAGGAAAGGGTTCGGCAACGGGCGGCGACACGGCGAGGGACGCCGGGAACCCCACCCGTGCGGCGCAACGCACCGCGGGATGCACCCACGCGCCTCGGCCAATCGGTGCACGTCCCTTCACAGCGACAGGTGTGACGCGCAACACTCGCAGGCGCATGAACGTTGCCACCCACGGCCGCACGGCCGACGGAAGTGAGGTCACGTCATGTCCGTGAACGACGACCTGACATCAGTCCAGCGGTGCCTCGACGACCTCAGCAGGTCGGTGAGCCGGCTGGAGCAGCAACTGGGCAGTGGCGGGCTGGACGTCCGCCGCGTCCGCACCGACTGCGATCACCTGCGCGAGAGCGTGGCCCTGCTGCGTGCGGCGGCCTCCGCCCCCGCGGCGCCCAAGCGCCCCGACCTCGTGACCATCCCCGACACCCCGTACGACGACTCTCTGTGGATCGACACGGATGACGAGGGTCTCGGCGCCCGGGACCGGCACGCCCCCTGAACCCGAACCCGAACCCGAACCCGACCGGAGTCAAACGTTGGCCACTGGTACGGAACCCCCATCCACAGAACCCCATCCCCCGGGCGGCGGCGTACGCACCGCCACGCGTGCCGCGATCGCCGCCCCGCACCTGCGGACCGACCGCTGGTGGCTGGCGCCCGCCGCCACCGCGGCCGGTCTGCTCGCGTTCATCGTCTACTCGACCTGGCGGGCCTTCGCGAACGCCGACTACTACGCCGCGCCCTACGTCTCGCCGTTCTACTCCCCCTGTCTGGCGGAGAACTGCGAGCCGATGGAGGCGGGCCCCAACTGGGAGATCTTCGGCAGCTGGTGGGGCATCTCCCCGGCGATCATCATCCTGATCTTCCCGCTCGGCTTCCGGCTGACCTGCTACTACTACCGCAAGGCCTACTACCGGGGCTTCTGGGCCTCCCCGCCGGCCTGCGCGGTCGCCGAGCCGCACAAGAAGTACACCGGTGAGACCCGCTTCCCGCTGATCCTGCAGAACATCCACCGGTACTTCTTCTACGCCGCGATCCCGGTCGCCGGCATCCTCACCTACGACACCGTGCTCGCCTTCCGCGACGAGGACTACGACTGGGGCCACATGGGCCTGGGCACCCTCGTCTTCCTGGTCAACATCGTGCTGATCTGGGCGTACACCCTGTCCTGCCACTCCTGCCGGCACATCGTCGGCGGCAAGCTCAAGCACTTCTCCAAGCATCCCGTGCGGTACAAGGCCTGGCAGTTCGTGGGGAAGCTGAACGCCCGTCACATGCTGCTTGCCTGGTCGTCGTTGGTGAGCGTGGCGCTCGCCGACTTCTACGTGTATCTCGTCGCGTCCGGTGCCTTCGACGATCCGAGGTTGTTCTGATGTCCGTGGTCGACCGCCAGGAGTGGGACGTTGTCGTGGTCGGCGCCGGTGGCGCCGGGCTGCGGGCGGCGATCGAGGCCCGCGAACGCGGCGCCCGTACGGCGGTGATCTGCAAGTCGCTGTTCGGCAAGGCGCACACCGTGATGGCCGAGGGCGGCATCGCGGCCGCGATGGCCAACGTCAACGAGCACGACAACTGGCAGGTCCACTTCCGCGACACCATGCGCGGCGGGAAGTTCCTCAACCAGTGGCGGATGTCCGAACTGCACGCGCGGGAGGCCCCGGACCGGGTGTGGGAGCTGGAGACCTGGGGCGCCCTGTTCGACCGTACGAAGGACGGCCGGATCTCCCAGCGCAACTTCGGCGGCCACGAGTACCCGCGCCTGGCGCACGTCGGCGACCGGACCGGACTCGAACTGATCCGCACCCTCCAGCAGAAGATCGTCTCGCTCCAGCAGCAGGACATGAAGGAGACCGGCGACTACGAGTCACGGCTGAAGGTCTTCCAGGAGTGCACGGTCACGCGCGTGCTCAAGGACACAGCATCCACCAGCGGCTCCGCCGCGGGCCGAGTCTCCGGTGTCTTCGCCTACGACCGTGAGACCGGCCGTTTCTTCGTCCTCGAAGCGCCCGCCGTGGTGATCGCGACCGGTGGCATCGGCAAGTCCTTCAAGGTGACGTCGAACTCGTGGGAGTACACCGGCGACGGGCACGCGCTGGCGCTGCTCGCCGGGGCGCCCCTGCTGAACATGGAGTTCGTGCAGTTCCATCCGACCGGCATGGTCTGGCCGCCGTCGGTGAAGGGCATCCTCGTCACCGAGTCCGTCCGCGGTGACGGCGGGGTGCTGCGCAACTCCGAGGGCCAGCGGTTCATGTTCGACTACGTCCCGGACGTCTTCAAGGAGAAGTACGCCGAGTCCGAGGAGGAGGGCGACCGCTGGTACGACGACCCCGACAACAACCGGCGCCCCCCTGAGCTGCTCCCCCGCGACGAGGTCGCCCGCGCGATCAACGCCGAGGTGAAGGCGGGCCGCGGCTCCCCGCACGGCGGGGTCTTCCTCGATGTGTCCACGCGGATGCCCGCCGAGGTCATCAAGCGCCGGCTGCCCTCCATGTACCACCAGTTCAAGGAGCTGGCGGACGTCGACATCACGGCGGAGGCGATGGAGGTCGGGCCGACCTGCCACTACGTCATGGGCGGCATCGCGGTCGACTCGGACACGGCGGCGGCGCGCGGGGTGCCGGGGCTGTTCGCGGCCGGCGAGGTGGCCGGCGGTATGCACGGCTCCAACCGGCTCGGCGGGAACTCCCTGTCCGACCTGCTGGTGTTCGGGCGCCGGGCGGGCTGGCACGCCGCCGAGTACACGGCGGCCCTCGCCTTCGAGCGGCCCGAGGTGGCCGACGCCCAGGTCGACTCGGCGGCGGCGGAGGCGCTGCGGCCGTTCTCGGCGGAGGGCCCCGAGGAGGGGGCGACGCCGGAGAACCCGTACACCCTCCACCAGGAACTCCAGCACACCATGAACGACCTCGTCGGCATCATCCGCCGCGAGGGCGAGATGGCGCAGGCCCTGGAGAAGCTGGCCGAGCTGCGGGAACGGGCGCGCCGGGCGGGGGTGGAGGGGCACCGGCAGTTCAACCCGGGCTGGCATCTCGCCCTGGACCTCAGGAACATGCTGCTGGTCAGCGAGTGCGTGGCTCGGGCGGCCCTGGAGCGCACGGAGTCGCGCGGCGGCCACACCCGCGAGGACCATCCGACGATGGACCGCAAGTGGCGCAACATCAACCTGCTGTGCGAACTGGCCGACCCCACCGGCGGTCTTGCGGCCACCGACCCGGTGCGCGGCCAGATCAACCTCACCCGTGAGACCACCGACCCCATCCGCCCGGACCTGCTCGCCCTCTTCGACAAGGAGGAGCTGGTCAAGTACCTCGCCGAAGAGGAGCTCTACGAGTGAGCAGCTACGAGGCCCGCTTCAAGGTGTGGCGGGGTGACGTCGACGGCGGCGGCCTCAAGGACTTCGAGGTCGAGGTCAACGACGGCGAGGTCGTCCTCGACATCATCCACCGGCTCCAGGCCACCCAGGCGCCCGATCTCGCCGTGCGCTGGAACTGCAAGGCGGGCAAGTGCGGTTCGTGCTCGGCGGAGATCAACGGGCGGCCCCGGCTGATGTGCATGACGCGCATGTCGGTGTTCACCCGCGAGGAGACGATCACCGTCACTCCGCTGCGCGCCTTCCCGGTCGTCCGGGACCTGGTCACGGACGTCGGGTTCAACTACCGGAAAGCGCGCGAGGTCCCGGCGTTCGTACCGCCGGAGGGGCTCGCTCCGGGCGAGTACCGGATGATGCAGGAGGACGTGGACCGCTCGCAGGAGTTCCGCAAGTGCATCGAGTGCTTCCTGTGCCAGGACACCTGCCATGTGGTCCGCGACCACGAGGAGAACAAGCAGGCCTTCGCCGGGCCGCGGTTCCTGATGCGGGTGGCGGAGCTGGACATGCACCCGCTGGACGCCGCCGCCGGGGCCGGCCTGGACCGCAAGAGCACCGCCCAGGACGAACACGGCCTCGGCTACTGCAACATCACCAAGTGCTGCACGGAGGTCTGCCCCGAAGGCATCAAGATCACCGACAATGCGCTGATCCCGCTGAAGGAGCGGGCCGTGGACCGCAAGTACGACCCGCTGGTGTGGCTCGGCGACCGGATCAGGAGGCGGCGCGCAGATAACCCGAGTGCGCCACCTGGCCCAGGAAGGTGAAGCGGGTCTCGGTGGTCATGTGCTTCTCGAACGCCTCCTTGATGCCCGGCCACTTGGGGTGCCCGAAGTCGTCGAGTACGACGATGCCGCCGGGCGCGACGATCTGCTCCGCCCACTCCAGGTCGGCCGCGACACCCGCGGCGGAGTGGTCGCCGTCGACGATGACGACGCCGTAGGACCGGTCGGCGACCAGGGCGCGTACCTCGGGGTCCTCGGAGAAGCCCTGCTGGATGCGGGTGGCGGCGCCGGCCGCGCCCGCCAGCGCCAGGTTGGTGCGGACGGCGGCCTCGCGCACGGGGGTGCCGGAGGCGTCGGTGCCCATGGTGGCGCCGGGCTGGAGCTGGGTGCCGGCGAGCGGGTCGACGATGGTCAGCCGCGGGTCGCGGCCGGCGCGCTCCATCATCCGGATCAGGGCGGCGCCGAACATGCCGTAGAGCGTGCCGATTTCGAGGATCTCGTCGTTCGGCGGGTCGAGCAGGGGTACGGCGGAGAGCTTGCCGCAGATGTTCATGGTGCCGCCGGCGATCCGGCCGACGCCGAGCGCCTCCATGGCGATGAGCAGCCGGAAGGCCTGGGCGACAGTGCGCTCGGCGCCTTCCTTGTCCCCGCTCACCTGTGTCAGCTCGCGGATCGTGCGGTTCAGGTGAGGTGCGGAGGGCAGCCGGGAGGCGCCGCGGCCGGTGCCGTCGAAGAACAGCTCCAGGGGGCGCTGGCGGTTGCGCAGCGTCTTCAGCTCCTGTTGGAGGGAGTCCTTCGAGGCGACCTGGAGGTGGCGGCGGACCTGGCGTTCGATGCGCTTGTCGATCAGCTCGACGATCGGGCGCAAAGCTCGCCTGGCGGCTTTGTTGGTGAGTAGCGCTCGCATCCGTGGACGGTAGTGGCGCTCACAGCCAGTTCACAACAAACGGAAACCCCCGTTCAGGCGAAGCACGCATGACGTCTGAGCGACAGGACGGCTACGGCACCCAGCCCTCGCGGTACGCCGTCCAGTCCGCCTCCCTGGCGGCGAAGTCCACGTAGAGCGCCACTCCGAAGCGTTCCCGGTCGGGGTCGGTGCGGGACAGGCCGAGGCGGGTGCCGCGGACCGCGGCGGAGACGGTCTCGGCGGACTCGTGGTGGCCGATGTCGCTCTCGTGGAAGAAGGGCAGGCCCATCAGCAGATCGGTGCCCTGCGGGGTGACCTCCAGGGCCAGGGAGGTCTGCTGGGCGACATAGCCGCCGTACAGGCTCTCCAGCGGCATGGCCGTGTCGTAGGACATGACGGCGATCTGGTCGACGCGGCGGGCGACCTGGCCGAAGAACTCCTGCGACCACCACTTGGGGTGGCCGGTGAGGAAGCCGGCGACGGAGTGCAGGGCGGGCAGCGGGTCTATCTGGTGGGCGGCGACGGAGAGGGGGACGTCGTGCGCGCGGGTCACCTTGCGGAGGGCGTCGAGGAGGGTGAGGTAGTCCTGGTCGCCGGAGTGCAGGGGTTCGAGGTCGAAGTGGGCGCCGTCGAAGCCGACGTCGAGGATCTGACGGGTGGAGGTGACGACGGCTTCGCGGGTGGTGGGGTTCTCCAGGTGCAGTCCGTTCGGGCCCTCGCTGGCGAGCTTGTCGCCCAGCCAGGCCTGGACGCGGATTCCGGGGGCCTCGCGGTGCATGGCCTTGAGGAACCAGCGGGCCCTCGGGTACTTGGCGGCGGGAAGCGTGCCGTCGTGGCTCAGCGGGCCGGCGTGGACATAGAGGTCGCGGATGCCGGTCGTCTTCAGGCGGCGGGCGAGAGCCGTGACGTCGGCGTCGCGTTTGCGGCCGTCGACCCAGGCGTGACCGAGCCAGATCGCGTCGCGGTTCCTGGTGTAGGTGCCGTCCTTCGGGTCGCCGGTGTAGTTGAGGCGGAGGGCCAGGGCGGCGGTGAGGGTGGGGAGGAGGACGACCAGGGCGGCGGCGAGGGCGGTACGGACGGCCCAGCGCCGCCAAGGGTGTGAGCGGGGGGTCGCCTCGGCTTCGCCTGCGGCGGGAGTGTTCCCACCCGCACCATCCGTGCTGCCTTCGTCGTCGGGTGCGGGTGGCCCCTGTGGGGCGTCCTCGCCGTCGGCGGCTGCGGGTGCCTCTGGCGTCTTCTCCTGCCCCGGGCTGTTCATCCTGTCCGTTCCCTCATCTCTCGCTCTGTTCCCTCGGCCCCACCCCGGGCCCATCCCGGTCGCGCCGCGGCATTCCGGCTCATACGCTCCGAAATGTGACGTCATCCATGTTCCGGGGACGGCCCCGACGGGTCGGCTCCCCCATATCCGTGCGGGTGGGGCATGCCGTGCTGGGTGTCCTGGCCGCTGTGGTGTGGCTGATGCTGCCGGGAATGACGTCCCGTGTCGATGATCCGGTTGCGGTCACCGGGGACGGGCCGGTCGCGAGCGCCGCCGCTCAGGAGGAGGACGACACGTCCGCCGCCGACCTGGTACTGCCGCTCGTCGCGGGGGTCGCGGCGGTGGCCGTCGCCGGGTACGGGTACGTGCGCCGCACCCGCCGGGCCCGGAGCCGGACGACGCCCGGCGGAGCCCCCGTCCGGGTGCCCGGTCCGGCGCCCGGTGAACTCGACGAACGGTCCGTGGCCCTGCTGGTCGAGGCGGACGACTGGGTGCGCACCAGCCGCGAGGAGCTCTCCTTCACCGAGGCCCTCTCCGGCACCGACGCCGTCGCACCCTGGGCGCGGGCCGTACGGGACGCGGAGGCCGAGCTGGCCGCCGCCTTCCACATACGGCGGCGCTACGACAACGGCGTCCCGGAGGACGACAGCAGCCGTCGGCACGCGCTCGCCGGGATCGTCGGCCGCTGCGAGGAGGTGGGGCGGCGGCTGGACGCGGAGGCCGCCGGGTTCGATCAACTGCGGGGGCTTGAGGGGGGCGTGGGCGAGGCCCTGGGGGTCGCCGAGACCTGGTTCCGTGAGTCGGCCGCGCGCACGGGCGGCGCGGACGCGAGCCTCGTCGATCTCGGCAAGCGCTACGGTCCGTCCGCCGTCGCCGGGGTGACCGGGTACGTCGAACAGGCCAAGGACCGGCTCGTGTTCGCCACCTCCCGGCTCAACCAGTCCCGGCAGAGCGCCGACCGCGGCGAGACGGAACGCGCGATCGGCAGTCTGCGCGCCGCCGAGGGTGCCGTCGCCCAGGCCGCCGTACTCGTCGACGGGATCGACCGCCTCGCCGTCGAACTGGCGGCGGCAGCGGACCTCGTGGCACCGGCGCTGACCGGCGCGGAGGCGGAGATCGCCGGGGCGCGGGAGCCGCGCGGGGATGTGCCCGTGGGCGAGCTGCACGCCCGGATCGCGCACGCGGACGCCGCCTTGGCCGCCGTACGGGAAGAGGTGACCGGTGGGCCCTACGATCCGCTCGGTGCGCTGCGGCGGATCGTGGAGGGGGTCGCGCCGCTCGCCGGCGGGCGGGCCGGGGTGGTGGGGGCCGCCGCGTCGCTGGTCGCCCGGAGTGCCACGGCCGCGGCGGACGACTGCATCGCCACGCACCGGGGAGCGGTCGGCGGCCCGGCGCGGGTCCTGCTCGCGGAGGCGCAGCGGCTGCTCGGCTCCCCCGTCCTCGCCGACCTGCGGACGGCCGACACCCTGGGCCGGCGGGCCCGGGACCTCGCCGAGCAGGACGTACGCCTGCACGGGCATCCGCTGTCGGGTGCCGCCCTCGGCGGGATCCTCCTGGACGGCGGAGCGCCGGCGAGCTTCGGCGGACCGTACTCCCGCGCCCGGCGCGAAGGCGACCTCAGAACAGGCTCAGCAGCGCCTCCGCCGGATCGGTGAGCCCCGTCTCGCCGTCGGGCAGCGGGAGTTCGAACCACACGGTCTTTCCGCGGGGGGTGCGGCGGGAGCCCCAGGCCGCGCTGAGGAGGCCGACCAGTTGCAGGCCTCGGCCGCCCTCGTCGGTGTCGCGGGCGCGGCGGCGGCGCGGCTGGACCAGCCCGGCGTCCCAGACCTCGCACACCAGGGTGCGGTCCAGCAGGAGCCGGAGTCTGATCTCGCCCTCGCCGTAGCGCAGCGCGTTCGTCACCAGTTCGCTGACCAGGAGTTCCGTCGTGTCGACGAGGGGCTCCAGGTCCCAGCCGAGCAGCCGGCCGCGGGCGTACTCACGGGCGCGGCCCACGCTGCGCGGCTCACGCGGCAGCGTCCAGTCGCCGACGGAGTCGACGGGCAGGCCCTGGACGCGGGCCATCAGCAGGGCGATGTCGTCCTCGCCATGGTGCGTGTCCAGGGTGTTGAGGACGTGGTCGCAGACGTCCTCCAGCGGGCGGGTGGGGTCGGTGAGCGCTCCTACGAACGCCTGGAGGCCCTCGTCCAGGGGGTGGTCGCGGGATTCGACCAGTCCATCCGTGTAGAGCGCGAGAAGGGCGCCTTCGGGGAGTTCGACCTCCACCTCCTCGAAGGGCTCGCCGCCGACGCCGAGCGGCATGCCCGGCGGCACGTCGAGCATCAGCGCGTCCTCGCCGGGTTCGACGAGTACGGGGGGCAGATGGCCGGCGTTGGCGAAGGTGCAGCGGCGGGTGACGGAGTCGTATACCGCGTAGACACAGGTGGCCAGGTACACCTCGGACAGATCGGCCTCGCGGGGGCGGCGGGCCGCCCTGGTGGCCTGCTGGACACCGCCGGGCGCGCCGAGGCCGCGGGCGATCTCGTCCAACGCCGACAGGACTTCGGCCGGTTCGAGGTCCAGCAGGGCCAGCGTGCGGACGGCGGACCGCAGTTCACCCATCGCCACCGCCGCGCGCAGACCGCGGCCCATCACATCGCCGACCACCAACGCCGTACGGTGGCCCGGCAGTTCGATGACGTCGAACCAGTCGCCGCCCACCTCGCTCGGCCGGTCGGCGGAGGAGTTCCCCGGCAGATAGCGGCAGGCGATGTCCAGTCCGGAGGCCACGGGGTCCCCCGGCGGCAGCAACGACCGTTGCAGTATCAGCGCCCGCTCGTGCTCCCTGCGGTACAGGCGCGCGTTGTCGATGCACACCGCCGCCCGCGCCGCCAGCTCCACGGCCAGATCCCGGTCCCGGTCCCCGAACAGCTCGCTGCCCTTGGTCCGGGAGAACTGCGCCAGTCCCACGACGGTGTCGTGGGCGACCATCGGCACGGCCAGCGTGGACTGCACGAGGCCGCCCTCCTCGGCCGGGATGTACTGCGGGCGGGCCGTGCGCAGGGCGTCCGCGCAGGGCGAGTTGAAGGGGAAGTGGTGGACCGCGCCGACGGCGACGGGTGCGCCTCCCCCGACGAAGGGCACGTCGGAGACCGCGCTGGCGAAGGCGACGCGGCGCAGTTCCGCGCTGCCGTCGGCGAGGCCCGGCGGGGTCTCGTCGCCGGCCAGGAGGCCCTGGTAGAGGTCGACGGTGGCCAGGTCGCAGAAGCCGGGGACGACGACGTCGAGGAGTTCGCGGGCCGTCGTCTCCAGGTCGAGGGAGTTGCCGATGCGGGCGCCGGCCTCGTTGAGAAGGGCGAGATTGCGCCGTGCGGCGGCGGCCTCGCGGGCGGCGGCGCGACGGGCGGTGATGTCGGTTCCGAGCCAGGCGATGCCGATGGGGCGGCCGGAGCCGCTGTGCACCCGGTAGAGGTTGATCGACCAGTGGCGGCGCTCGGCGGAGTCCGGCACGAAGCCGGTGACATGCATGTCCGTGATGGAGTCGCCGGTCTCCAGGACCCGGCGCAGGGTCGCGGTGATCCGCTCCGCCTCGGGCCTGGGCAGATAGTCGTGCACGCCGCGGCCGCGGTGGTCGTCGGGCGTGCCGCCGAACACGGTGGCGAACCGCTGGTTGGCGCGGCGCACCCGGAGCTCGGTGTCGATCAGCAGGAAGCCGAAGGGAGATTGACCGAATATCGCCTGAGCGGCGGCGAGGTCGGTCTCGATCCCGCGCAGTGTACGGACGTCGACGACGATGCAGACGGCGGCCTTCTCGCCGTCCTCGGTCCGCGTCGGCATGACGTAGACCTCGGCGAGCGCCTCGTCACCGCGTCCGCCGGTCTCGCCGTCCGGCTTGCGGAAGGGGACCACGCCGGTCCACTCCCGGCCGTCGAGGATCTCGGCCATCTTGCGGTGGCCCTGCTCGCGCCGGTCGGGGTCGATGAACGCCTCGATGGGGTCCATGCCGACGGCGCGCCCGGCGGGGATGCCGAAGAGCTGCTCGGCGCGCAGGCTCCACTGGTCGACGAGCCCGTCGGGGCCGATGGAGAAGGACGCGACGCGGATGTAGTCGTACATGGAGCCGGGCGGGCTGCTCTGCCACATGACGTCGACGGACGGCCGGTCGCCGGAGACGGTCGCCGTATCACCGGAGGCAGCCGTCGCGTCCGCCACGGCGGCAGCCGCGGCGCCCGTCCTCGCGCCGCCCGACGGGTCCTCGGACTCCGTGGCCTTCGCTGGTATCTCGCTCACGCGAACCGTCCCCTCCAGCTCACCGCGTCCGGCACCGGTCACCGGCGGCGGCTGCCCGCAGTATCCAGCACTACGGCGCCGCACAACACGGTGTTCACGATCACAGCACGTTCCCGATCGTTTTTGGACCGGACCACGGAAACACTTCCAGTCTTCTAACCAGCCAACACGCAGTCGAATCACGCACTCCGACAACTGCCAGTGGCCTGAACCATTCGCTGGACAGGGCCGGGGTCCGCGTACAGCCGGATCGGCGCCCTCAGGGCACGGTGAGCTCGAACCAGACCGTCTTGCCCGCGGTGCCCGGGCGGGTGCCCCAGCGGCGCGAGGAGTGGGCCACGAGCTGGAGGCCGCGGCCGTTCTCGTCCTCGGGGTGGGCTACGCGCTCGCGGGGCGGGTCGGGCAGCGGGTCGGAGACCTCGACCAGCAGGACGTCACCGAGGCGGGCGGGACGGACGAGGCGGACGCCGATGGGGCCGGTGGCATGCCGCTGGGCGTTGGTGACCAGTTCGCTGACCAGCAGGGTCGCGATATCGGCGAGGCTGTCGAGGTTCCAGTCGTGCAGTCGGCCGCGGACCGCGGCGCGGGCGGCACGTACGGCGCCCGGCTCCGCGGAGAAGGTCCACTCGGCGCAGTCGCCTTCGGTGTCGATCACGCCGATCACTTCCCAGGCCACGAGCCCACGGACTGTCCTTTTTCGTGGGGTTAATGGGCACATACCCGATATCAGGGGGGCAGTACCGCCTGGGTGGGCGCACAGTGGCACGAATGGCGCAAAGAGGGGGCGCCTACGAGCCCGGACGGCGCGGCCGTTGCGCGGCAACGACCTCCCGGACCGCCGGCACGTCCTGGTCCAGCCAGTTCACGTCCCAGATCTCGTCCGGCGCAAGCCAGCGCAGGTCGTCATGGTCTTCGAGGGGCTTGGGGTCGGGGGAACCGGGGCGCAGGCGGGCCGTCCAGACCTGGAGGACGTAGGGCGCCCTGAGCGGCCATTCGCCCGGGATCCGGTCGCCCGCCTCCGCGTCCACGCCGAGTTCCTCGCGCAGCTCCCGGACGAGGGCCGCCTCCGGCTCCTCGCCCGGTTCCACCTTGCCGCCGGGCAGCTCCCAGCGCCCGGCCAGTTCCGCGGGGGCGCTGCGGCGGGCGGCGAGCAGGCGTCCGTCCGCGAGGAGGGCCGCTCCCACCACCACGATCCGTTCCGTCATGCGCCGGAGCCTACGGGACCCGGCGGCGGCCTCAGTTCGAGGTGGCCGTGCCGTTCGCGCCGATCCGCTCGACCCAGTACAGCTGCTTGTGTCCGCGGTTGTCGAGGCTGTCGGCGATCTTCTGGGCCTCGGCCCGGGTCGCGTAGCGGCCGACGCGGTAGCGATTGCCGTTGTCGTCCTGCCGTATGACGAGCCAGGGGAGAGTGATCGTGCCGTCGTTCATCGCGCCCCACCGCCCCTTCCCGCCCCGGCTCGCACAGGGCCCGTTCGCGGCCCGTGCCGTACCCCGCCCGCTAAGGAAACCGCAATCCGCATATGCCCGAGCCTACGCCTAACCTTTACGCAGCGAATACGGCTTTTCACAAAGAGGTACGCAACCGGCCAGGACGCAGGGGGCGCACGACGTCGAATGCGCCGTGCGCTGACCTCGACGGGTCCGGTCAGCGGCATGGTGCACACATCCGCGACGACCTGCGAGAACGGCCAGATTCCAACGCCCGGGCGCGGGGCTTTGGTTGGGGTGAAGACGGGGGCAACTCCCGGAACTGTGTGCGCTACTTCACCGGCAGGTGGTAGGAGGCCCGGTAGCGGTCCGCCGGGATGACCACGTCCGCGGTCTCGACCGGGCGGCCGGAGGCGTAGTAGGTGCGCTGGATGACCAGGACGACATGGCCGGGGACCCCGCCGAGGGTGAGGAGTTCCTCGGCGAGACCGGGGCGGGCGCCGACCTCCTCGGTGACGTTGTCCACGATGACGTCGATGGCGCGCATCCGCTCGACGACGCCCATGCCGCCCAGTGGACCCTCCTCGGGGAGCATCACGGGGGTGCGGCCGGTGACGGCGAGCGGCTCCCAGGAGGTGGAGAGCATCATCGCCTCGCCGGCCTCCCGGAAGAGATACCGCGTGCACATCACGCGGTCGCCGATCTGGATGCCGAGCCGCTCCGCGACCGACCCACTGGCCTCGGCCTGCTCGCTGCTGGACTCCCAGGTGCCGCGCGTCTCGCCGTCGGCCTGCTCCTGACGGAAGGGCGTGGCCCCGCCCGTCGGCCGGAACCCGGAGCGGGCGATCCGGCGCGGCACCGGCCGCTCGCGCACATACGTCCCCGAGCCGGAGCGGCCCTCGACCAGCCCCTCGGCCATCAGCACCTTGCGCGCCTCCAGGGCGACGGTGTCCGAGACGCCGTACTCCTCGCGGATTCTGGCCTGGGACGGGAGGCGGGTGTGCGGTGGCAGCGAACCGTCGACGATCTTCTTGCGGAGATCACCCGCGACGCGCAGGTACGCCGGCTGCTCACCGAATGTCACTGGCCGCTCCCATCAGGTTGTACAGACAGCAACAGCCTGGCAACCGTGGGTTGTGCCATGCAAGCAAAGGCCAGAGAATCACTCGATGTGATGACTTGTGCCCCGGGAGGGCTTTACGCAGGCAGTTTCTCCCCGCTATAGCCGCGATCACACATCCATGCCGTCGCCGCCCGCCTCCGCGCTCCCGCCGTCGTCGTAGTCCTCGTACGACGGCACGGTGGTGGCCAGCCCCAGAGCCTTGCGGGCGGTGACGGTGGTGGAGCCGTCGACGTACTCGTATCCGGCGTCGTAGTGCTCGTAGAACGTGTCCACGTCGTCGGCCGCGGCCGCCTTCGCCCAGGACCTGCGGGCGTCCTCCATGTCCGCGACCAGGTCGGCGACGGGCTGCTCGGCCTCGCCCTGCCAGGTGTGCCCGCGCAGCGCCTCGACCTGCTCGCCGAGCACCGCCTCGACGTCCTTCGCCCAGTCCGTGTTGGCGGGCAGGTCGTCCTCGGGGTAGTCCTCCGGCTCCTCGAACAGCACGTCGTCCACGGTGTTGAGCGCCTCCAGGAGGGCGACCTGGTCCGCGCCGAGCGTCCGCTCGTCGCTGCGCAGCGAGCCGGTGAGGGTGCCCTTGGTGTCGGTGCTGCCGAACAGGCAGGTGATCTCGCGGTCGCCGAAGCGCCAGCTCTGGCTGGAGGGGATCAGGTAGTAGACGTCCACGTCGTCCGGGACGGCCCAGGAGTCCATGGCGTACTCGGCCTCCAGCGTGTAGCACTTGTCCTCGGCGATCCGCGTCACCTCGTCGTCGCCGGGGAAGCGCCCGCCGGGCAGCTTGACCACGGCGAACACCTCGCCGTCGTGCCGGCCGGCACAGGACACCTCGTCGACGTCGTAGGTGGCGCCCTCCAGGGAGCCGGACGGCGAGTCGAAGCAGTCGCCCTTGGCGAGCGCGTAGGCGGTGCCGTCCTCGTTCGCGGCGTCCTTCAGGCCGCCCCAGACGTCGGAGGCGAAGCCGGTGGACAGGGACACCGTCCACAGGGCGAGCCCAAGGGTGGACAGCACGGATCCGGCCACGGCCATCCCCTTGCCACGCTCGCCCTTCTTCTTGATCTGCCGCAGCGCGATCAGACCGAGGACGAGTCCCACCGCGGGCAGGAAGCAGAGGATGCCGAGGACCAGGGCGGCGATGGCGACGCCGTTGACGGGAGGGGGCACGGGGAGGCCGTAGCCGTACGGGAAGTAGGGCGGCGGGTACGGGCCCTGGGCGTACGGGCCTTGAGGCGCCGGCGGTCCGTACGGCCCCTGCGGTCCTTGCGGCTGGTGGGGCCCTGGGGGCGGGGGTGTGGACACGAGTACCGTGCTCCTGTTTCGGCCGGCGGCGCCGGGACAAGCCAGAACTGACGTACGACTGAGCGCACGCGGCATGGTAAGCGCGGTGCGGGTGGGGGCGGAATGCGGGTGGCAAACGCGACGATCCGGGCGGTGAACGCGCTGACCGCGCGGTGGGCCGGGGCCGCCGAGGACAACACGGTCTTCTCCGCGGCCGGGGTCTGGCCGCTGCTGGCCTTCCTCGCGGACGGCGCGGCGGGCCGGGCGCGGGCGGAGCTGGCGGAAGCGGTGGGCCTGCCCGCGGACCGGACGGCGGGAGCCGCACGGGAGTTGCTCGCCGGTCTGGGCTCGACGCGCGGCCTGGACGCCGCGCTCGGGATGTGGACCAGCCGGGCGCTGGAACTGAGCGAGCGGTGGGAGGCGGGGTTGCCCGCGGACGCGCGCGGGGTGCTCACGGGCGACGGGGCCGCCGACCGGAAGGCGCTCGACGCCTGGGCCGCCAAGCGGACGGGCGGGCTGATCGAGCGGATGCCGGTGGAGGTGTCGGAGAGCACCGTGATGGTCCTGGCCAGTGCGCTGGCGATGCGGACGCGGTGGCTGCGCCCCTTCCGCGAGAACCCGTGGCAGCCGGAGGGCGGGCCGTGGGGCGAGCGCGTGGTGCTGGGCCTGGAGCGGAGGAGCGAGCTGCTGGACCGGGTCGGGGTGGCGGACACTTCTGCCGGCCATGTCACCGAGCTGAAGGTGCTCGGGAACAACGCCCTCGACGTCCATCTCCTGCTCGGCGAGGAGGGCATGACCCCCGGTCAGGTGCTCGGCGCGGGCGTGGACCTGCTGGCCGGCCGGCACCGGGTCGTGCCGGGCTCTCAGCTCCCCCACGGCGACGTGGGCCCCGGCCTGCGCGTGGTGCGGGAGCGTTCCGTGCGGCCCGCGCCGCCGACCCTCCAGGTCAGAACGGTGGCCTACGAGGTGCGGGCGAACCACGATCTGCTGGAGCAGCACGGGCTGTTCGGGCTGACGACGGCGAGCACGCGTGTGCCCGGCCACTTCCCCGGGGTGAGCGCGTTCCCGCTGTGCGTCGAGGCGGCCCGGCAGTCGGCGATGGCCCGGTTCGGCGCGCGGGGCTTCGAGGCCGCCGCGGTGACGGCCATGCCGATGGCCGCGTCCGGAGTCCCTCAACTCCGCTGGCTGATCACGAAGGTCGAGGCCTGCTTCGACCGCCCCTTCGGCTTCCTGGCCCTGCACCGCCACTCGCGGCTCGTCCTCGCCGCCGGCTGGGTGACCGACCCCAGGCCCTACGGCGAGGACGAGTACGACTGACCGGAGGGTCCGAAGAGCCTCCGGTCAGCCGATGGGCGTCAGAACTGCAACGCCCACGCGTCGATCCGCCCGGTGTCCAGCGCCGCGTTGTCGCTGACCCGGAGCTTCCACGTGCCGTTGGCGACCTCGGAGGAGGCGTTCACCGAGTACGTGGTGTTGATGTTGTCCGAACTGCCGCCGGTGCCATAGCCCTTGAGCGTGTAGGCCGAGCCGTCGGGGGCGATCAGCTGGACCTGGAGGTCACCGATGTACGTGTGGACGATGTGGACCTCGACCGCCAGCGCGGAGGGCGCGTTGCCGGAGACGCCGGACACCGTCACCGGGGACTCGACCGTGGAGTTGTCGCTGATCGCGTAGTCGCCGGTGTTCTCGAAGCGCGGTCCGGGCGGGGTGGTCGTACCACCGCCGACGTACAGCAGCCGGTTGGGCGAGCCGGTGCCCGGGCTGGTGACGACGTTCGGGGTGGCCGCCGTCGTCAGCGCCGAGGAGACCTGCGCGGGCGTGGCCGTCGGGTTGTCGGCCAGGTAGAGCGCGGCCGCGCCGGCCACGTGCGGCGTCGCCATGGACGTACCGGAGATGGTGTTCGTGGCGGAGTCGCTCGTGTTCCACGCGGAGGTGATCGACGAGCCCGGTGCGAACAGGTCAAGGACCGAGCCGTAGTTGGAGTAGCTGGCCTTCGCGTCCGACGAGGTCGTGGCGCCGACCGTGATGGCCTCCGTCACGCGCGCGGGAGACCTGGTCGAGGCGTTGGTGGACTCGTTGCCGGCCGCCACGGCGAAGGTGACGCCGGAGGCGATGGCGTTGCGTACGGCGGTGTCGATCGCGGTGTCGGCGCCGCCGCCGAGGGACATGTTGGCGACGGCCGGCTTGACCGCGTTCTGGGCGACCCAGTCGATACCGGCGACGACCTGTGCGGTGGTGCCCTGACCGCTGTTGTTGAGCACCCGGACGCCGACGACCCGCGCCTTCTTGGCGACGCCGTAGGAGGTGCCGGCGACGGTGCCGGCGACGTGCGTGCCGTGGCCGTGGCCGTCCTGGGCGGTGTTGTCGTTGTCGACGGCGTCGTAGCCGTAGGAGGCCCGGCCGCCGAAGTCGCCGTGGCTGATGCGGACGCCGGTGTCGATGACGTACGCCGTCACGCCGGTCCCGGCGGAGTCCGGGTAGGTGTACGAGCTGTTGAGCGGGAGGTTGCGCTGGTCGACCCGGTCCAGGCCCCAGGAGGGCGGGCTGGGCTGGGTGGTGGCGATGCTGAAGGTGCGGTTCTGCACGACGGAGGCGACGGCCGGGTCGGCGGCGAACTGCTTCGCCTCGGCCGCGGAGGCCTCGACCGCGTAGCCGTTGAGCGCCTTCTTGTAGGTGCGCTCGATGTCGGCCCCGTACTTCTGGGCGAGCGCGCGGCCCTCGGCCGAACCGGCGCGGGCCGCCTCGGGCTTGAGGGTCACGATGTAGCTGTCGGCCACGGCGTTCGCCGCGCCCGCGTACTGGACTCGGCCGTCGTCGGCGGCCGGGGCGGCACCTGCGGGGAGGGCGGAGACGAGGCCCGCGGTGAGCACCGCGGTGGCCGCCGCGCTGATCGCGGCCATTCTTCGCCGGGTAGGACGCATCACTGCCATCTGAGGGGTCCTCCTCAATCGGTGGTGCGCTGGTGGGGGGTGGTGCAGGCACGACGAAGTCCACCCCAGGGTGGACGTGATCATGTCAAAACCTGGGGCGCTGCTGTGCGGACTCTGTGTGCCAGCGGAAAGATTGAGGCCTCCACAGGAATTGCACAAGGGCCCTGCACCGACACAAGGCCCTTGCGCAACAGCCGTTTTCAGCCGTCAGTCGTCGAAGTTCGTCGCCCGGGTGCGCTTCTCCCAGGCCACGACCTCCTCGCGCACCTGGTCGAGGTGGCCGAGGACGGCGGTGACGGCGTCCTCGCCCAGCGGCAGCCGCAGCGGGGCGTCCTCGGCCACCAGGGCGGCACGGATCACGGCCGCCGCCTTCGCCGGGTCGCCGGGCTGGCCGCCGTCACCGCCGGAGACGAAACCGCGGGTCCGGCTCACCTTGGGGTAGAGCCCGCTGTCGGGGCTGGCGCCGGCCCGGCCGGCCGCGAACAGGGAGGTGCGGAAGGCGCCCGGCTCGACGATCAGCACCTTGATGCCGAACTCGGCGACCTCGTCCGCGAGCGCCTCCGACATGCCCTCCAGCGCGAACTTGGTCCCGCTGTACGCCGAGAACCCCGCGAAGGACATCTGGCCGCCCATGCTGCTCATCTGCACGATCGCCCCCGAGCGCCGCTCCCGCATGTGCGGCAGCACCGCGCGCGTGAGGGCCGCGGGGCCGAAGAGATGCAGGTCGAACAGCTCGCGCAGCTCCTGCTCGGTGGTCTCCTCCCAGGCCCCCACATGGGTCCGGCCCGCGTTGTTGACCAGCACGTCGATCCGCCCGTGCCGGGCGACGACATCCTGTACGGCGGCCTCGGCGGCGGCCGTGTCGGCGACGTCCAGGCGCAGCGCCTCCACCTGGTCGGGGTGGGCGGCCACGAGGTCGTCGAGGCCCTCGGGCCGCCGCACCGCACCGACCACCACATCGCCGTCGGCGAGCGCGGCCTCCGCGAGAGCCCGGCCGAACCCGCTGCTCGCACCCGTGATCAGCCACACCTTGTTCATCACAGCTCCTCGTCGTCACCTTGTGCGAACAAGCCTGTCTCGTGGGCGAGTCGCCGGTCCAAGACCTACGGTGATAACCGATGGCTATGACGACGGACGTCCATGTACGAGACCTGCGCTACTTCGTCACAGTGGCGGAAGAACTGCACTTCACGCGCGCGGCCGAGCGGTTGTACGTCTCCCAGCCCGCGCTCAGCAAGCAGATCCGGGCACTGGAGCGGCAGCTGGACGCGGAGCTGTTCCGGCGCGGCCCGCGGGGCGTGACGCTGACGGAGGCCGGTGCGGCTCTGCTGCCGCACGCCAGACAGGTACTCGCAGCCTGGGCGAAAGGAGCGGGGGCGATCGAGGCGGCCCGCAGCACGCTGGTGGTGGGCATGAGCACGAGCCCGGGGCGCGGCGGCCTGCTGCCCGCGATCCGCTCCCGCTTCACCGCCGCCCATCCGGACGCCGCCGTGCGCCTGCGCCAGGTGAGCTGGGAGGACCCCACGGCGGGCCTGGCGGACGGCGAGGCCGACGTCGCCTTCGTCTGGCTGCCGCTCCCCGACGCCGGCCGCTATGCCTGGACGGCGGTCGCCGAGGAGCCCCGCCTGGTCGCCCTGCCCGACACCCACCCGCTCGCCGCGCGCGAGGAACTGGACTTCACGGACCTGCTGGACGAGCCGTTCCTGGCTCTGCCGCAGTCCGCGGGCCCGCTGCGCGACTTCTGGCTGGCCCTGGACGAGCGCGCCGGCCGGCCGCCCCGCATCGGCGCCGAGATCGCCGGCACGGAGGAGACCTACGAGGCCCTCGTCGCCGGCCTCGGCATCTGCCTGGTCGCCACCGGGAACGCTCCGCTGATCAGCCTGGGCGGCGTCACGACCCGCCCGGTCCGCGGCCTCGGCCCCAGCCAGTACGTCCTGGCCTGGCGCCGGGAGGACGGGCGGCGACCGCTGGTGCGGGGGTATGCGGAGGCGTGCGGGCGGGCGGCCGGACGGAGTTGAGCGTCCGGCCGGGGTCAGCGGTCGACCAGGCGGGACAGGCGGTTGGTCATCTGCCGGTTGACCGGGGGCAGGCCCGATATCGGCAGCAGGGAGTCCCGGACCAGGCCGACCACCCGGTTGCGCTCGGTGCCGATGCGGTTGATCAGCCGGGTGATGCCCACCGCCTCCCGGGCGATCGGGCGGCGCACCCGTTCGTAGGCGTCGAGCGAGTCCACACCCGAACTCAGGGTGTCCACCAGGGCGTTGCCGAGGGTGATGCCGTCCTGCATGCCCAGATTCATGCCCTGGCCGATGATCGGGCTGTTGGTGTGGGCGGCGTCGCCGGCCAGCAGGACACGGCCGCTGCGGAACCGGGTCGCGATCCGGTGGTGGACCAGGGTGCGGGAGCTGTTCAGCACCTGGATGATCGTGGGCCGGTACCGGTTCGGGCTGCGCTGCTCCAGCAGCTCCCGCGCCTGGTCGCCGGTGAGCTGGGAGCCCGGCCAGTGGTCGACGGAGATGCACACCCGGTACGCGTCGTCCGGCATGTGCCCCATCACGACGGCGCCGTGGCGGGAGAAGAACAGATGGATCTCGTTGGCCGGCGGCCCGTCCGTCAGGCGCATGTCGGCGAGGACGAACGACTGGCGGAAGGTCGTGCCGGGGAAGTCGATCCCGGCCTGCTCGCGTACGTCGCTGCGCGAACCGTCCGCGCCCACCACGTACTTGGCGCGTACGGTGCGCTCCTCGCCCTCGGGGCCGCGCAGCACCGCCGTGGCGCCCGCGGCGTCCTGGGTGAGGCCGCTGAGGGTCACCGGGCGGTGGACGTCGGCGCCCAGCTCCCTGAGCCGGGTGAGGATGATCTCCTCGGCGTGGTGCTGCGGCATCACGGTCGCGTAGGGGTAGTCCGTGGGCAGCCGGTGGAGCTGGAGTGCGGCGATCCGCCGGTTGCGGTCGCCGGAGAACAGTTTGATGCGGCGGGCGTGGTTTCCTGCGTCTGCCAGCCGCTTGCCTAATTTCACCTGGTCGAGCATCTCCAGCGAGCGGGGCAGGGTGCCGACCGCGCGGGAGTAGTTGCCGCCCTCGGTCACCCTGTCGACGAGGACGAAGGGGATGTTGGCCGAGGCGAGGACGCAGCCCAGCACCAGCCCGGTGGGGCCGGCGCCGACGACGAGGACGTCGGTGTGGTCGGGAAGATCTGTCACGGAAAGCCCGAGCATGGAGCGGTTCCCTTCACGTGTGGGACGACTTGGCGGTGCCGTCCGATGGGCGGCGGCTGCCGCCGCCGCTTCTTCCACGGGGCTTCGCGGATGTCTCTTCCGAGCATGGGCACCCCACGCGAGGCGGGCTCAAGGTGTGGTGGAAGCGCTTTCGGCCCGGCCAGGGGCACCCGTCAGGCAGCTCTCTCGATCTGTGTGCGGATGGACGGGTCGGTGATCCCGGTGTCGTCGGCGAGCAGGATCGCCTTGCTGAGGATCAGGGAGAGCCGGTCGTCCTCGAACGGCAGGAACACCGTGCTGTCGCCCTTGCGCCGGGTCGGGACGATGCACAGGTAGGCGCCGTCCGGCTCCATCAGGATGTTGGCCGAACCGAGGTGGATCCGGTACGTGCGCAGATCGCCGCGGACGATCAGGTAGCGGCCGTCGAGAGTGCATCGGTCGGCGATCCTCAGGCGGGGCAGGATGCGTTCCAGGGCGTCGCGGCGCGCCTCGGCGCTCGCGGTCAGGTCGGTGGCGAAGGCCCGTTCCCAGTAGTGCCGTTCGGGGCCGGCGTCGGTCCAGTCCGGGTCGGCGGCGATCGAGGTCACGCCGACGAAGAGGTCGATGTCGCGCATCGCCTCGCTGAACACCAGCGGCGGCACCTCGGCGAGCGGCGTCTCGCGCCAGGCGCCCCCGGTCCGGCGGGCGAAGCGCACCTGGTCGGTCGAGGCCAGTTCGTCGCCGCCGGGCTGGTCGGCCCAGGTGTGGAAGAAGTACACCTGCCACTCCCCCGCCGCCAGCGTGCGCTCGGCCGCGTCACCATCGCCGGCGTCCCAGGGGCCGAGCAGCCTGCTCGTCCAGCCCCGGGCCCGGAACAGCGCGAACATCCGCCGGTAGTGGACGAGATGCGCGGCGAAGCGGTTGGAGTGGACGCGGGTCTCCTCCTCGGCCGGGGTGAGCCGGTAGATCTCACGGAAGGCCTGCTTGAACGGCTGCCGGATGCGCCGCTCGGCGAGCAGATCCCGCCAGGCCCGCACGGCCGCGGGCTCGGCGCGCAGGGGATGCCACAGCCGTACGGCGGCGTCGTCGGGCGCGTCGGGCAGGTGCTCCTCGGCCTCGGGCAGGACGGCCCGCCACTGGCCGGGTGCCTCCTCGATCTCCCAGATCAGCCGGCGTACGGCGGTCCGGGCGAGCGGATGCCCGGCCAGCTCGGCGCGCCACCAGCCGTAGGCGTGGACGGCGTCCACGGTGAAGCCGCCCTCCAACGCGCGTGCCAGGGTGACGAGTTGGGCGTCCACCCGCTTCACCAGCTCGCGCAGCTCCTTGACCAGCGCCGGGTGGTCGCGGCGGACCGGCGCCGGGGTGCTGCGCAGCGGGCGGCCGTCCTTCTCCCAGATCAGCGCGGCCGTGTCGGTGACCGTGACGACGGCCGTGTACTCGCCCGCCTCCCTGCGCAGGACGCCGTCGTCGGCGAAGTCCAGCCTCGGCAGGCGCAGCGCCACATCGGTGCGCTCGGCCAGCGCGGCCTCGACCTTCTTGAGCATCTTGTCCAGCTGCTTGGGCACCCCGGCGTGCCGGACGGTCCGGCGTACGGTGCGTATCGCGGTGACCAGCTCGGGCGTCGGGAAGTCCTGGGCGGCGCGGACGAGTTCGTAGAGCAGGGCCTGTGACGGGAGGGTTCTGGCGGACGTGGGGGCGAGGGCGATGCCGGGCAGCAGCCGGTCGAACAGTTCCGGCAGCCACGGCTCGTCGCGCAGCAGCGCCACCCGTGCGGCCTGCCCGAGCGTGAGCACCTCCCGGTCCGTGAACGCCTTGTCGGCCACGTAGGGGATCTCGCCCGCCCGGATGGCGTCGGTGCGGTCGGCCGCGGCCTCCAGGGCGCGGCGGGCGAACGCGGCGTAGGCCGGTATGCCGGCCGCTCCGCGCCAGGCGTCCGCCGGGAGACGCTCGACGAACCGGTGGTCCCGGTCGACCCGGGCCAGCAGGGCATGTTCGGCCGGGCCGAGCCCGGCGACCACGGCGATCTCGTCGGCCACGACGGGTCCCTCGTCCCGGGAGAGCCGCTCCACGGCCGCGCGCAGCGCCTTCTCCCCCGCGTGCCGGGCAACCGCGAGCAGCGGGTACGGCTGGCGCACCGTGTCCTGCGCCAGCAGCAGTTCGACCAGGGCGCCGCCCGGGCCGGACACGTCGGGCAGCGGGCCCGTGCAGCGCTCCAGCGCGTCCAGGGCCGGCGTGAGATCGGTCCAGCCGTCCTGCGCCTTCCCGGCGAGCACCTCGAACAACCGGCGGCACGCGTCGGGCGTGTAGCGCGGCTGCCGCTCGCGCGCCGCGTTCACGATCCTGAGGCCGAGCCTCGACGTCACCGTCGCGTACGAGGAGGCGTCCATGCCGTAGGCCGTCACGTACAGGCTGCCGAGTTCCACGTCGGACAGCTGCGACAAGTCCGGTGCCGAATCCTCCAGTTCGAGGTCCGGTTCGGTCAGCGCGCGCATCAGCCGGTCGGCCAGGTCCATCGTGCGTCCCCCCTCACGTCGAGCATGGGGGGATCATGGCAGGCGGCACTGACACTCAGGTTCCGGTGGCCATGGCCCGGGCACCGACGGACGTCCGACGCCTGGGTTGTCAGTGAGCGCTGTTAGCTTCCCTCCATGACCGCATCAGACGCCGTGCTCCGCCGCATCGAGCAGAACCCGTCGCTCGCTGCCGCACTGGCCTGGCCGGGCGACTTCGACATCGAACTCCGGGACCCCGTCGAGGACGTCGTCCTCCCCTCGGGCAGGCCGCTGCACCCGATAGCCGGATGCGGCGCCGGCGGCACGTACTTCCTCTGCGGGGAGGCCGGGGACGAGGAACGGCCGGTCCTGTACGCCGACTCCGAGGGCCAGGCCACACTGATCGGCGCCGACCTCGTCGAGGCCGTCACTCTCATCGCCGTACTGCCCCTCTGGCAGGACCTGGCCACGGGCTTCACAGTCGCCGCGCTGGGCGCGGAAGTCCGGTCCGACCACCCGGACTTCGACGCCGAGCGCGATCAGCTCCTCCAGGACCTCGGGCTCGCCCCCGTATCCGAGGAGGAGGCCGCCACCCGGCTGCTGGCCGTGGCCGCGCGCACGGCCCCGGACTACGTGCCGCGCGTGCCGGACGACGACCACCTGCCGTACGAGCCGCTCTTCGCCTAGCGAAACCGTTCCGACCTGCGTGCCCGGCGCGTACGCCACCATGTGACCAGCCACAGGACGTTGACCCCGCCCAGGGTGACCAGCACCGCGGCCGCGTCGGCATTGCCCGCGAGGCCGTGCTCCGGTCCCAGGCCCCGGGCCGCGCGGACCAGCAGGGCGATGTCGACGGGGAGGGTGACGGCGGCCATGAAGGTCAGGCAGGCCAGCGTGCCGACCACGAGGACGGCGCTGTAGAGGCGGACGGCGCGGCGCTCGTGCGGGGGCAACCGGGTGCTCGGGTCACCGGACTTGGCGGTCTTGCCGGGGCGCACCGTCCGCCGGAAGAGGTACCGGGCGTAGGCGAGGCCGTCGCCGTACAGGTTCCGGCAGCCGGTGAGGTCCTGGAGGACGAAGTACAGGTCCGTGCGGGTGAACACCATGAACTGGAAGGGCACCGGCAGCAGCGCCAGCAGCAGGGCCGCGGCCAGCAGCCGGTGGGCCGTCGGCCCGGGGTCCGTCAGGGCAAGAATCAGCAGCAGGACGGACGCGACGGACAGGTTGAGGGCGATACCGGCCAGGTAGGCGGTCAGCCGGTGGCGGCGGGGCGCGAGCTCGATGCCGCTGATGTCGGTCTGCATGACGAGGAACTGCAGCCGGGTGCCCAGCGACATCTTCGCCGGCACACCCACGGCGCGGGCGGTGACCAGGTGTGCCAGCTCATGGGCCAGCAGCAGCGTCCACCCGGCCGCCGCCCCGGTGACCAGGACCAGGCTGCCGTGCGGGCTCCACAGCAGGTCGCGATAGCCGGGCAGCAGGTCGGGACGGCGGAACAGCACGACGACGGCAGCCGTCAGCAGCACTCCGACGAGCACGGGAAGGACCGGGTGCAGGGCGATACGGACATGGCGGGGGCGCAGCCACGGCAGTGACGGGCGCGGCGGCTCGGCGTCCGGGACCGGGCTGTCCCCGATCCGTGCCACGAACCCCAGAGCGGCCAGGTCCCTGACGAAGTCCGTAATCTCGAACTCCTCGCCGGTCTCCGCGCGCAGTGTCTCCGCCGTGCGGGCCACGCTCAGCCCCTCGCCCAGGAGCTCCACCGCGCGCGCCCCGGCCTCCGGCAGGGCGACGAAGGTCCGGGTCGTCATACGGCCCACGATCCACTCGTCGCGGTCCCGCCGCACCGCCAGGTCGTGCAGGAGGACGCGGGTCGACGGTTCGATCCGGGGACGGTCCTCGGCCGCGACGTCCGTCACGGCAGGTTCCCCGGCCCCGGTTCCGTTCCACAGGCGGGGCAGTCGGGGCGGCGGTCCGCGCGCTGCATGATCGGGTCGCCGGGCACCATGAGGTTGAGGCCGAACCGGCATCCCGGGTCGATCTGCGGGATGCCGCACAGCAGCATGAGGGCGGCATGGGCCAGCAGACTGCCCGACAGGCCCGCGGTGACGGCGTTGACCGGGTTCCACGGCATACGCGGGGAGGCGGCCTCCTCGTCCTGGCCGGGCGCGAGCCGCAGATCGCGGCGCTCGATCTCGGCGGCGCGCAGGCACTCCCAGCACGCGCCCCGGCCGGGCGTGAACACGCCGACGCTCACCAGGGGCCCGCGGTAACCGGCTTCGGCCCACGGCGTGCGGGTGGCCAGGCAGACCTGGTTGGCCCATCTGCGGATCACGGCGGGGCGGTCGGCGCCGAGGAGGAGCAGGTCGTACGACGCCCCGGCGGCCAGCAGCTCCTCCAGATCCGTCGGCCCCCGCACCTCCCGCCTCTCACCCGTGACCGTCGTGTCCGAATTCAGCGCCCGTAACGCCGCCACCGCCGCGTCGATCTTGGGCGTACCGAGGTCGCGCTCGCGGAAGAGGGTCTGCCGGTTGAGGTTGGACAGTTCGACGACGTCCGGTTCGACGCAGTGCAGCCGCCCCACGCCGGAGGCCACCAGGTCGCGCGCCGCGGCGCCGCCCGTACCGCCCACCCCGACCAGCAGAACCCGGGCGCGGCGCAGCCGCAGCTGCGGCTCCCAGGGGCTCTCCCGCGGCCGGAGGTCCATCCAGCGCATCAGCGTCATGCCCCTGCTGTACCGCTCGCGTTCCCGCTCGGACAGCTCCGCGGGCGGCGCGGCCCCGGCGTCCTCCACGTACCCGGCCTCGGTCAGGTCCGTCATCGCCTGGGCGATGTCCGGGGCCGGCAGTCTCAGTCCCGGGTGGCGGCGGGCCACTTCGGCGACGACGTCCGCGGCGCTGCGCGTGCCGTCCATGGCCTCGACCAGGGTCCACACCCAGCCGTCGGGGTCCTTGACCTCGGAGCCGATGCCGTAGACGACGCTGCCGATCCTTATGTGGCCGTCCACGGTCCGGTAGGCGCGGTGCTCCGGCTTGATCCGAGGCCGCCGCATCGCGTGCACCGTCATCTTCGCGCCAATCTCGTCAGCCCCAACTGCCCCGCCCACAACCGACATTGACAACAGTGACCCGATCAACGAACTCTTGCAAGAGCACAACAATCACTGCACGCCACAGTCACCATCAGGAGGACACGGCATGCCGAACAAGATCGAGATCCGTCCGCTGGACAAGAAGGAGACCACCGGCGACAGCGGTGGCAACGGCGGCGGCTGACCGGACGCACATTGATGGACCGCTACCCCACGGTCGCGGACGTCACCGAGTCGGCGCGGCGGCTGGTCTCCCGGTTTCCGGGGGCCGGCCGTCTGCGCCGGATCGGGACCTCCCGCGCGGGTCGTCCGATCCTGATGCTGTCCGTGGGACACGGGCCGCGCCACGTCCTGGTGGTCGCCCGGCCGCACTCCGACGAGCCGGTCGGCGGCGCGACCGCGATCGCGCTGGCGGAGCAGGTGGCCCGGGGCGACGGGCCGTCCGCGGCGACCGACCCCGCCCTCGTCACCTGGAACATCATCCTGTGCCTGGACCCGGACGGCGCCGCACTGAGCAAGGGCATCGAGGAGGCGACGGCCGGTCCCGACCACACACCGGCGAGGTACTTCCGCACCGCCTTCCGCCCGGTCGCGGCCGAACAGCCGGAGTGGGCGCCGATCGAGTCGCGGCAACTCCCGGAGAGCCAGGCCCTGTTCGATGTGATCGACGAACTGCGGCCGTTCCTCCAGTGCTCCCTGCACAGCGTCGACGCGGGCGGCAGCTGGGTCCAGTTGACCGGCGCACTGCCCGAACTGGCCGCCCCCTTCCAGGCGTCGGCGGACAGCCTCGGCATCCCGGTCCAGCACGGCACCTACGACGCCCTGTACTGGGAGAGCCCGAGCCCGGGGATCCATGTCCTGCCCCCACCGGACAGCACCGCCCGGCTGGCGGCCGGCTCCGAGAACATCGGCCTGTCCACCTGGTGCGCACCGATGCGCTACGGCGGCGTCACGGCGATCATCGAAGTGCCCCTGTGGGCAACGGACATGGCCGAGGACCTGTCCCCGCACCCACAGCCCGCCCAGGCGCTGCGCGACCTCTCCCGGCTGGTACGGGACGGCGGACGACAGGTGACGGCCGTCCTCGACAAGGCGCGCGGATTCCTGCCCTCACCCGAGGACTGCCCGCTCGTACGCGTCCTGGAGTGGATGGCCGACGACCTCTACGACCTGGTCGCCGACTCCTGGGAACCCCTCGCCCGCCGGCACCCCCAGCGGTTGACGACGGCCCACGTCTGCGCCCTCGACATAGTGGCCCGCCGCCAGCCACTGCGCGCGGCGGGCCTCCTCCTGCGACTGCTGACGGCGGCGGACGCCCCCGCCGCCCCGGCGCTCCACCGCGAACTCGACGCCCTCTTCCTCACCTGGTGCGAGGACTTCGAGAAGTCCCTGCGCCTGCGCTGGGTGCCGGTGGAGCACCAGGTGGCACATCAGGCGCGCACGGTGGTGGCTGCGGCCGAGGGGGCGCTGACGGCTGTGGGGTGATGTCAGGCGTTGCGGCGGAACGTTCGCCATAACGCGCTGACTGCCTGCCGGTCGGCACGGGTGGCGACCGCGCCACTGAATCGCCGGCTCGCGGGCAGCCGACCCCTCTTCCCGGACCGGCGTCATGCACAGGCCGCTGACCTGCTTTCCTCTTGCCCAACTCCCTGTACCGCTCGGCGCTTTGCGGACCTGACCGCCCCCTCCCGCACACCTGTAAGGATCTTGACGCGGCTGATTGTTACCGGTAACAATCAGCCGCGCCGAAACGCAGCAAGCGATTTCGGCGTACCGCGTACCACCAGTTCGATCCCCTACGTGTGCCTTGCGCGAAAGGTGTGCTGTGCCGCGGAACATACGAGTCTTCAACGACGGACGCCCCAAGCTCAGCGTGGTCGTCCCCTGCTACAACGAGGAGGAAGTACTCGCCCACACCCATGCCCGCCTGACCCGTGTCACCGACTCATTGGCCACGTTCGACTGCGAACTGATCTACGTCGATGACGGAAGCAGCGACGGCACCTGGGACCTGATCAACTCCCTCGCGAAGAACACACGTTGTGTGCGAGCGGTCAAACTGAGCCGCAACTTCGGCCACCAGGCGGCCTGTCTCGCCGGGCTGCGCGAGGCCGACGGGGACGCGGTCGTCGTGATCGACGCCGATCTGCAGGACCCGCCCGAGTTGATCCCCGACATGGCGGCCCTGTGGCGCGAAGGGTGGTCCGTCGTCTCCGCGCAGCGCCGCAGCCGCGACGGCGAGACCGTGTTCAAGAAGGCCACCGCCTACGGCTTCTACCGTCTGCTCAACTTCCTGTCCGACCACACCCTCGCCCTGGACACCGGCGACTTCCGGCTCCTCGACCGGGAGGTCGTGGCGCTGCTCACCGCGAGCGGGGACAAGAACCTGTATCTGCGCGGCGCGGTCAGCTGGTTCGGGTTTCCCGAGGCCCGCGTCGGCTACGACCGCGACGCACGGCACGCGGGGGAATCGAAGTACACCCTGGGCAAGATGCTCGCCCTGTCCCGTCGCGGGCTGCTGGCGGGGTCCGTGGCGCCGCTGCGTCTGTCGACCTATCTGGGCACCGCCGTCCTCGCCGGCGGGATCGCCGCCGCGGCCGTACGGCGTGATCCGCGCCTGCTGGCCCGCCCCGGAGCCTTCGGCGCCCACGCGCTGGCCCTCGGCATCGTCGGCGAGTACCTGCACGCGGTGTTCCGGCAGGTCCAGGCCCGTCCCGACTACGTCGTCGAGCAGCGGCTCGGCGCCGCCGACGACCTCTCCCCCGTCCCCTCCTCCGACCTTTCCGAAAAGGAGCGTGTCCTCCTGTGACCACGCAGGCACCCGCGTCCGCCCCTACGGCCGACCCCGTCGACGTCCTTGTCGTCGGCGCCGGCTTCACCGGCCTGTCCGCCGCACTCGAACTGGCCTCCGAAGGGCGCAGCGTGCGCATTCTTGAGCGGGAGGACCTCGTCGGCGGGCTCGCCGCGAGCTTCGACATCGGGGACGGCAAGCGGCTCGAACGCTTCTATCACCACTGGTTCTCCTCCGACACCGAGATGATCCGGCTGTGCGAGCGCCTCGGCATCTCCCATCTGCTGGAGGCCCACGAGACCCGCACCGGCGTGTACTACGCCAACTCCGTCTACCGGCTGTCCGCTCCGCTCGACGTCCTGCGCTTCGCGCCGCTCGCGCCGCTGGACCGGATCCGCCTCGGCCTGCTGGCCCTGCGTGCCCAAAAGGTCAAGCACTGGAAGGAGTTGGAGTCCCGCACGGCCGAGGAGTGGCTCGTCTCGCTCGGCGGGCGACGCGTGTACGAGGTCGTGTGGCGTCCGCTGCTCGAAGGCAAGTTCGGCAAGTACGCGGGCCAGGTCGGCGCCACCTGGATGTGGACGAAGCTGCATCTGCGCGGCGGCAGCCGCACCAAGTCCGGCAAGGAGACCCTGTACTACATCAGGGGCGGCAGCGAGGCACTGCTGGATGCGCTGCGGCGCCGTCTGGAGTCCCTGGGCGTCGACATCCGTACCGGAGTCGAGGCCGAAGCCGTGCACACCGACGGCGCCTCGGTCAGCGGGGTCCGCGCCGGCGGCGAGTTCCACCCGGCCCGGCATGTGCTGATCACCACCGCGCCGCAGGTCGCGGCCGGACTGATCGACCACGAGGACGCCGCACACCCGGCGGTGCCGGAGCTGCTGCGCCGCTGGTCGTCCGTCGACTACCTCGGCAACGTGTGCCTGGTCCTGGAGAACCGGCGCAAGCTGTCCGACACGTACTGGCTCAACGTCAACGACCCCGACTTCCCCTACGTCGGTGTCATCGAGCACACCAACCTCGACCGGCCGGAACGCTACGACGGCAAGCACGTCGTCTACCTCTCCAAGTACCTGCCGACGGACTCCGAGCTGTACCGGATGACCGACGAGGAGGTCTTCGAGTACAGCCTGCCGCACATCCAGCGGATGTTCCCGGCCTTCGACCGCGGCTGGGTGGAACGCTTCCACGTGTGGCGTGCCGAGTACGCGCAGCCGGTGATCACGCCGAACTACACGCGCACCATGCCGTCCCTGGAGTCGCGGGTGCGCGGCCTCTACCTCTCCGGCATGGCGCAGGTCTTCCCCGAGGACCGCGGCACCAACTACGCGGTGCGCGCGGGCCGCCGGGCCGGACGGCTCGTCGCCGACCGCATCGCCGCCGCCCCGTCCGCCACGACCGCGGGGAGCACCGGCGATGTCTGACCTCATGACCCTGGACCAGGCGGAAGCGCTGACCACCGAGCAGGTCCACGACCTGTACCGCAGGTACGTCAGCCGCAGCCAGGTCTCCCTCATCGGCTCCTTCGGCTTCGGCCGGGACCTGGTCGACCACGCCGAGGGGGCGTGGATCCACCTGCGCGACGGCCGCCGCGTCCTGGACTTCACCGGTGGTGTCGGCGTCCTCAGCCACGGCCACAACCATCCCCGCATCCTCGCCGCCCGCCGCCGCTTCCAGCAGCAGCGCCGCATGGAGGTGCACAAGAACTACTTCTCCCCCTACGTCGCCGCGCTCAGCCACAACCTGGCACAGCTGCTGCCCGGGGACCTCAACATCAGCTACTTCCCCAACTCCGGTGCGGAGGCGGTGGAGGGGGCCGTCAAGCTCGCCTACAAGTACCACCGCGGCCGGCGTGGCACCGTCCTGCACACGGACATCGCCTTCCACGGCAAGCTGCTCGGCGCGGGCAGCCTGACCGCGTCCCCCGAGATCCACTTCCCGTACCCGCAGATCCCGGGCACGGACACCTTCGGCTACGACGACCTGGACTCGTTCCTGCTCGCCCTGGACCGGCACACCGGTTCCGCCGGTGAGTGCGACGTGTACGCCGTCGTCCTGGAGCCGTTCAGCGCGTCCAGCCTGCGCGAGTGCTCCCCCGGATTCCTGCGCGAGGTGCGCCGGATCTGCACCGAGCGCGACATCGTGCTGATCTTCGACGAGGTGTACACGGGCTGGGGCAAGACCGGTGCGCTCTTCCACTTCATGCACCACCCGGGGCTCGTCCCGGACATCGTGACCACCTCCAAGTCCTTCGGCGGCGGCAAGGCATCCATCTCCGGCTACATCGCGCGCGAGCCGATCTTCCGGGCGGCGTACGACAACCTGGCCGATGCCACCCTGCACAGCACCACCTACTACGGCTTCGGCGAGGAGACCGCAACCGCCCTGGAGGCGGTGGCGATCGCCGTGGAGGAGGACTTCCCCGGCCGTGCCCGTGCGCTCGGGCAGCGCCTCGACGACGGGCTCGCGCGGGTGGCGGCCCGCCACCGGAAGCTGGTGCGGCAGGTCGCGGGCCGCGGAGCCCTGCACGGGGTCTTCCTCACGCCCGGCCCGCAACTCCCGGACGCCGTACGGCAGAAGCTGCCCACGGCGGCCGCGAAGGACCCGCAGGTGGTGTCCAAGCTCCTGACCGGCGCCGTGATCGCCGCCCTGTACCGGGACCACAACATCCTCACGTTCTTCGGCTCCAACCGCCTCATCGCGCTCATCGTGTCGCCACCCCTGGTGGCGCAGGACGACGAGGTCGACCTGTTCGTGAACGCCCTGGACGAGGTGCTCGACCAGGGTCCGGCCCACCTGCTGTCGGGCCTGGTCAAGGAGAAGGTGACCGCGTGAAGCTCACCGACCGCGCCCTGTACGACTCGGGGCTGCCGGAGTGCTGGGCGCACCTGTACGAGGCGCTGCGCCCCGCCGACGCGCTGCACCGGGCGGTGCGGCACACCGTCGACAGCCTGAACCGGATGCCGGCGGGCTACCGCTGGGGCACGGCCGCCGCCCTGCGGCTGTTCCCGGCGGCCTTCCGTGCCGCCACGGGCCGCCACCCGAGCGCCGCGTCCGCCGAGGACGCCCGCGCGGCGCTGGCCCGGCTGCGCACCTGGCCCGGATACGGCGAACTGCTGCGGGCCACCACGGCGCTGGCCCTGTACGGGGCCCTCGACGGCGCCCGCGTCTTGCGCCGGGCGGTGCCGCGCGCGGCGGAGGTGACGCGATGAGCCGCCTCAAACGCCCCGTCGCCGACGTCGAATGCGACGCGCTGGTCGTCGGATCCGGGGCGGGCGGCAGTGTCGCCGCGCTCGAACTGGCCCGCGCGGGACGGTCGGTGACCGTGCTGGAGGAGGGGCCGCGGGTGACCACCGCCGAGCTGGCACAGGCGAGCCCCGCCGAGTCGATGCGCCGCCTGTACCGCAACGCGGGCGCGACCGCCGTGTTCGGGACACCGAACATCGCGTACGGCGAGGCCCGGGTCGTGGGCGGCACCACCGTGGTCAACGGAGGGCTGTTCTGGGAGCCGTCGGCCACCGTCCTCGACCGCTGGGCGTCCTGGTCCGGGTACGACGGGTACCGCTCACCCACCGTGGAACGCCACTTCGCCGTGATCCAACGGGAGTTGGGCATGATCGTGCAGGAGCACGGGGACGGCAACGAGGACTCCCGGCTGCTCGCGCGGGCCGCCGAGTCCCTGGGCTGGCGCTGGCAGCACCCGCAGCGCGTGGTGCGCGACTGCGCGCACCGCAACCAGTGCGCCACGGGTTGCCCCAGCGGGGCCAAGCAGAGCATGGCCGAGTCGTATCTGCCACGGGCCGAGGCCCTGGGCGCGCACATCGTCCCCGAGACGCGCGTCGAGCGGATCGCCCACCACCGGGGGACAGTGCGCGCCGTGGAGACGGTGGACCGTGCGGGTCGCCGGGTGCGCTACCGTCCGCGCGACGTGTTCCTGGCGGCGGGCCCCATCGGCACGCCGGTGCTGCTGCGCCGCAGCAACATCCACGCTCGCACGGCCGGACGGCGCCTGGCCCTGCACCTCAACCTGCGCACCGTCGCCCGCTTCCCGCGCCCTGTCGACGCGGTGCGCGGCACCATGTTCACCGCCCAGGTTCAGGAGCACTCGAAACTCGGCATCCTCGTCATGCCCTCCAATCTGACGCCCGGCGGTCTGGGCGCCGCGCTGGCCGGCCGCGCCCCGGCCGAGGTCGACCGGCTCCTCGCGGACCGCAACCACCTGGGCATGTTCACCACGCAGGTGCGCATGCAGGGCAGCGCGGCCATCGCCGCCGTCGTACGCGGCACACCAGTGCTGCGTCACGCCATGACGCCCGCCGACCACCATGCCCTGCGTCTGGCGTTCAAGCGCACGGCCCGACTGCTCTTCGCCGCGGGCGCGGTGGAGCTCCTGCCGCCCACCAGCAGCGTCCAGGCACTACGGGGTCCGGCGGACGTGGACGCCTACTGCGACCGGGTACGCGCCGCCGACTGGGAGCTGGTGTCGGTGCACGGCATGGGCAGCGCCCCCATCGCACGGCCCGAGCGCGGCGGCGTCTGCGACGAGTCGGGCCGTCCGCACGGCTTCTCCAACCTGCGCCTGTGCGACGCCAGCGTGCTGCCGGGCGCCCCCGGCATCAGCCCGCAGGGCACGATCATGTCCTTTGCCCGCGAGATCGCGGGCCGTCATCTGGAGGCGGCGTGAGCCAGTCGGCCACTCATACCTCACGCAACCAAGTCCCGGCCGAGGCTGCCGCCTTCAGCCTGACCGCTGTGGTCGCCTCATGCGTCGGGTTCGTCCTCATCGGCGCACTGCAGGCGCTGTACGGACCCGCGATCCCGGCGCTGCGCCGCGAGTTCGGCCTGTCGCCCTCGACAGCGGGGCTCGGCCTGAGCGCACACTTCGTCGGCGGCGTGGCCGGAGTGCTGCTGTTCGACCGGCTCTACGGCCGGATCGGCAACCGGAAGATCCTCGGCAGCTCCTATCTGTTGATGGCGATCGGTGCCGTCGGATTCGCGTTCGCCCCGAACTGGCCGCTGGCCCTGGTCATGGCGCTGCTGGCGGGGCTCGGCTTCGGCGGTATCGACTACGGCCTCAACCAGTTGTTCGCCGTCGGCTTCGGGCGCCGCTCGGCGGCCATGCTGAACATCCTCAACGCGCACTTCGGCATCGGCGCCATCCTCGGCCCGGCTCTGATCGGCGCGGTCGGCGCCGAACACTATCCAGCGGTGTTCCTCGCGTTCGCCGCCGCCAATCTGCCGCTACTGCTGTTCCTGCGCGGCGTTCGCGACCGGGTGCCGACTCCCCTCTCCGACGATCAGTTGCCCGAAGGGCAGTCGGCGTTGGGGCGCAGCCTGGCGTCGGTGCTCACCATGTTCGTCGCCCTGTACGTGCTGCACGTGGGCATCGAGGCGGGAGTCGGCGGCTGGGAGCCGACCCACCTGGAGACCGTGGGCTACGGCGCCGGGGTGGCCGCGACCGCCACGTCGGTGTACTGGCTGATGATGACGGCGGGCCGGTTCCTCGTGGCCCCGCTCGCGCTGCGCTTTTCGGCGCAGGCCATCATCACCGTCTCCTGCGCGGGCATGACCGTGTGCCTGCTCCTCGCCGCCGTGCCGGACCTGGCCCCGTACGCGTACGCGGGCGTGGGCCTGTTCATCGCGCCGATCTTCCCGACCGGGCTGCCCTGGCTGAACCGGGCCGCCCCGCGCGCCCGCAGGGCCGGAGCCCTGGTCATCGCCGCCTCCATGGTGGGCGGTGTCGTGGCCGGACCGGCGCTGGGCAAGGCCATCGAGTGGTCCGGCGTCCGGGCCGTACCGCTGCTGCTGGGCGTCGTCTCGGCGCTGTGCCTGGCTGCCACGCTCTGGCTGATCCGCGCCACCCGGCCCCGCTGATCCCGTAACCCGTACCCGCACCCCCGAACCGGAGGAAGGCCCCGCATGCCCGCTCTGACGACGACGTCCGACGGCTTCCTGCTGCACGGCGAGCAGTTCCGGATCATCTCCGGCGCCCTGCACTACTTCCGCGTCCACCCCGACCAGTGGGCGGACCGGCTGCACAAGGCCCGCCTGATGGGCCTCAACGCGGTGGAGACGTACATCCCGTGGAATCTCCACCAGCCCGAGCCCGACAGCCCCGTGGTGTTCGACGGCCTCCTGGACCTGCCGCGCTTCCTGCGCCTGGCCAAGGAGGAGGGGCTGTACGTACTGCTGCGCCCCGGCCCCTACATCTGCGCGGAATGGGACGGCGGCGGGCTGCCGGGCTGGCTCACCGCCGACCCGGACATCCGGCTGCGCAGCAGCGACCCGCGCTTCACCGGCGCCGTGGACCGGTACCTGGACCGGCTGCTGCCGCCACTACTGCCGCACATGGCCGCGTCCGGCGGCCCGGTGATCGCCGTGCAGGTGGAGAACGAGTACGGGGCGTACGGCGACGACACCGCCTATCTCAAGCACCTGGAGCAGGCGCTGCGCACCCGGGGCGTCGAGGAGCTGCTGTTCACCTGCGACCAGGCCAATCCCGGGCACCTGGCCGCCGGCAGTCTGCCCGGCGTGCTCACCACCGGCACCTTCGGCGGCAAGGTGTCCGACGCGCTGGCCACCCTGAGCGCCCACCAGCCCGACGCGCCGTTGATGTGTGCCGAGTTCTGGATCGGTTGGTTCGACCACTGGGGCGGCCCGCATCATGTGCGGGACGCGGCCGAGGCCGCCGCCATGCTCGACGAACTACTGGCCGCCGGTGCCTCGGTGAACCTCTACATGTTCCACGGCGGCACCAACTTCGCCTTCACCAACGGAGCCAACCACGGCCACGCCTACGCCCCGACGGTGACGTCGTACGACTACGACGCCCCGCTGCCCGAGCACGGCGACCCAGGACCCAAGTACCAGGCCTTCCGCGAGGTCATCGCCCGGTACGCGCCCGTGCCCGACGAGCCCGTCCCGCCGCCGTCGGCCAAACTCCCGGAAACCGTCGTGGAGCTGGACCGCCGCATGCCGCTGCTGCCCCACGCCCGCGCCTTCGCGGAGTCACCACGGCACAGCGAACTGCCTCTGACAATGCACGAGTTGGGCGCGGCCCACGGATTCACGCTGTACCGCACCACGGTGCCGGCCGGCGGCGACGGGCTGCTCCACTTCGCGGGCGGCGTGGCCGACCGGGCCCAGGTGTTCCTGGACGGCGCACCCGTCGGCGTACTCGAACGCGAGCGCGACGACGAGGTCCTGCCCGTTCGCGTGCCCCGCCCCGGCGCCACCCTCGACGTCCTCGTCGAGAACATGGGCGGCGTCAACTACGGCCCAAACATCGGCTCACCCAAGGGACTGCTCGGCCCGGTCTCGTTCGACGGCGCGGCGCTGCGGAACTGGACCTGCCTCCCGCTGCCCCTCGACACGCTGCCCGACCTCTCCTCGGCAACCGGCGAGGCCACCACCGGTCCGGCCTTTCACCACGGCACCTTCCACGTGACCGACCCGGCCGACACGTTCCTCTCCCTGCCCGGCTGGACCAAGGGGCAGGCCTGGATCAACGGCTTCCATCTGGGCCGCTACTGGCGCCGAGGCCCCCAGCGCACCCTGTACGTTCCCGCTCCCGTCCTGCGTCCGGGCCGCAACGACCTCGTCCTGCTCGAACTGCACGGTTCCACCAGCCCCCGGACACACCTGACCGCCACCCCCGACCTCGGACCGGAGAAGTCCTGATGCCCACCGCTCCCCACCACCTGCGCGTCCCCGCGCCCGCCGCACCGCCGCTGACCGGCCATCTGCCGTTCGCCGACGCCACCGAAGCCACGGACCCGATCGAGGTGACCAGCCGCTACCTCACGCGAGGCGGCCGCCCTTGGTTCCCGGTCTCCGGCGAGTTCCACTACTCCCGTTACCCGGTGGAGCGTTGGGAGGAGGAGCTGCTGAAGATGAAGGCGGGCGGCGTGACGGCCGTCGCCAGTTACCTCATCTGGATCCACCACGAGGAGATCGAGGGCCGCATCCGGTTCGACGGCGACCGCGACCTGCGCCGGTTCGCCGAACTGTGCTCCCGGCACGGCCTGGACTTCATCCCCCGCGTCGGCCCCTGGTCGCACGCCGAGGTACGCAACGGCGGCCTGCCCGACTGGCTGCTCGCCCGCGACTGCACACCCCGCACCGACGACCCCGCATATCTGGAGCCCGTGCGCATCTGGTTCGCGGCGATCGCCGAGCAGCTGCGCGGCCTGGACCGGGCGCACGGCGGCCCGATCGTCGCGATCCAGATCGAGAACGAGCTGTACGACCAGCCGGGACATCTGCGCACCCTGAAGAGGATGGCGCAGGACGCGGGACTGAGCGCGCCGTTGTGGACCTCCACGGCATGGGGCGGCGTCCAGCTGCCCGGCGACGAGCTGCTGCCGCTGTACGGCGGCTACCCGGAGACGTTCTGGACCGAGGCGGACGGCGGCTGGCCCGACACCTGCCGCAAGCACTACTTCTTCACCCACCAACGCGACGACGAGGGCATCGGCGCCGATCTGCGCCCCACCACCGTGCGCGGCGCCGACCCGGACCTGTACCGGGACCGGTTTCCCTGGGCCACCTGCGAGCTGGGCGGCGGCATGGCCGTGGCCTACCACCGCCGCCCCCGCGTCGAGGCCGCCGACATCGGCGCCCTGGGCCTCACCAAGATCGGCTGCGGCTCGGTCTGGCAGGGCTACTACATGTTCCACGGCGGCACCAACCCGGCGGGCGAACTGACCACCCTCCAGGAGTCCCACGCCACCGGCTACCCCAACGACCTGCCCCGGCTCACCTATGACTTCCAGGCCCCGCTGGGCGAGTTCGGCCAGGTCCGGCCCTCGTACCATGAACTGCGCCTGCAGCACCTGATGCTGGCGGACTTCGGCGAGCGCATCGCCCCCATGGAGTCGGTCCTGCCGAAGGAACAGCCCGCCGGCCAGCACGACCGGGACACGCTGCGCTGGGCGGTGCGCGGGGACGGGACCTCCGGCTTCCTGTTCGTCACCAACCACCAGCCGCACGAACAGCTCCCCGCCCACCCGGACACGACCTTCACCGTCGAGTTCGACGACGCACCGGAGCTGAACCTGCCCAGCGTCCCGCTCACGATCCCCTCAGGCGCGTACTTCTGCTGGCCGCTGCACCTGGACGTGGCGGGCGCGCATCTGGAGTGGGCCACCGCGCAACCGGTGTGCACCGTCGACGACGACGGCCGTACGGTCCTGGTCCTGGCCGCGACGGACGGCATTGCCCCCGAACTCGCCCTGCGGGCCGACACGGTGACCTCGGTGAGCGCACCGTCCGGCGAGATCGTCACCGTGGGCGGCCGCATCCTCGTGACCGGCCTGCGCCCCGGCACCGACGCCCTCGTCGAGGTGGACACGGCCGGCGGGGAGCGGATCGGCCTGCTGGTCCTGGACGCCGCGACGGCGCGCACCGCGTACCGGGGGCGGGCCTGGGGTGCCGAACGCCTCGTACTGTGCGGCGACGGCGCCGTGGTCCTCGACCACGACGAGGTACGGGTGCACACGACGGGAACCCGGCCCTCGTTCGCCGTACTTCCCGCACCGCGACGGCAGTTGAGCGTGCAGGGCGCGGAGCTCGGGCAGACGTCGGACGGCGTGTTCACCTGGTACACCGTCGTGGCCGACACCGAACCCGGCGCCCCCGCCGCCCCGCACATCACCCTCGTACGCCACGCGGGACCGGCCCCCGCCCCCACGACCGGTGTCCTGGACCGCGCGAGCGCCCCCGCCGACGAGGCGTACGACGCCGTAGCCGCCGAGTACCGAGTCGATGTACCGGAGGCACTGCCCGCCGGGGCACTGCTGCGGCTGCGCTGGAGCGGCGACGTGGCTCGCGCCTACGCCGACGGCACCGTGATCGCCGACCAGTTCCAGGCCGACCGGCCCTGGGACATCGCCCTCGACCGGCTGCCCGTCGACCGGACCGACGGCCTCCGGCTGCGGATCCTGCCGCTCCCGGCCGGCGCCCGCGTCCACCTGCCCGAACGGTCCGCCGCCGGCGCCGGGACGGTGTCCGTCACCGACGCACAATGGGTCCTGCCCCGCACCTGGGCGATCAACGTGGCGTGATGCCGGTGCGGGGTGGGGCGGCCCCACCATGTCGGCCCACCCCGCACCACCTATCCTGTGACCGCGCACATCGCCTCTCCGACCAGGCCAGGCCGAAAGTTCGAAGGACTCCCCCGCCATGACCCCAAGCCCCGCCGACGGCACGGCGTCCGCCAGGGGGCGCAGCCGCCGCAGTTTCGCCGGGACCCGGCCGGTGATGGACGACGTGGCCAAGCTGGCGGGCGTGTCCAAGCAGACGGTTTCCCGGGTGCTCAACAACCACCCGGCGGTCCGGCCCGCGACGCGTGAGGCAGTCCTGGCCGCCATGCGCACCCTCGGCTACCGGCCCAGCCGCAGCGCGCGCTCGCTGGCCAGCGGCCGCACCCGGATGCTCGGCGTGATCTCCTTCGACGCGGCCCGCTTCGGCCCCGCCTCCATCCTCACCGCGATCAACTCGGCGGCCCAGGAGGCTGGTTACCTCGTCAGCTCCATCGCCCTCGACACCGCCGACCGGGACACGGTGCTGCGCGCCGTCGACCGGCTCAGCGCGGAGAGCGCCGACGGTGTCATCGCCATCGCCCCGCAGGAACGCGTCGGCAGGGCGCTGGCACAGGCCGAGATCGACACCCCGCTGGTCGTCCTGGAGAACGACCTCGGCGACGGCACCCCCTGGGTTGCCGCGGACTCCGCAGCCGGGGCCCGCATGGCCACCGAGTATCTGCTGCACCTCGGCCACCGCACGGTCCGCCACATCGCAGGCCCGGCCGGCTGGACGCCCGCCGACCGCCGCCTGGAGAGCTGGCGGCAGACACTCGACGATGCGGGGGCGCCCGTTCCCGAGCCGCTCTTCGGCGACTGGAGCGCCGACTCCGGCTACGCCCTCGGCCGCACCCTGGCCCACGACCCGGACGTCACCGCCGTGTTCGTCTCCAACGACCAAATGGCTCTCGGGGTGCTGCGCGCCTTCCACGAGGCCGGGCGCCGCATCCCCGACGACGTCAGTGTCATCGGCTACGACGACATCCCCGAGGCCGCGCACATGCTCCCGCCACTGAGTACGGTGCGAACCGACTTCCCCGAGATCGGCCATCTCGCCCTGCGGCTGCTCCTCGACCGCATCGACGGCACCACCGAACCGCCGGCCTCCGCCGTCGTCCCGGTCGAACTCGTCGTCAGGCGCAGCACCGGTCCTCAAGGACGGCATCAGGCCTGAGGACAAGGCCCGTTCGGCGTCGGCCCGCACGGCCGACCGCCTCGGCCCGGGCCTCATCGGACGTACTTCGCCGGCTTGGTGGCGGCGTTGAGCAGAGCCTCCAGCGGTCCGCGGCGGAGGAAGCGGGACCAGACCGCGGCGAACACGATCGCCCCGAGGATGAACATGAGCACGGGCACCCAGGACGTCTGGGTGCTCTCACCGGCCGATACGCCGAGCATGGACTGCACGACGAAGTGGCCGACGTAGGCCGTCAGGGACATGGTGCCCACCGCGATGACCGGTGCCGTCAGGCGGCGCAGGCGCGGCAGGCGGTCCATCAGCACCGTCGCGCCCACGATCACGAGGATCGCGACGCCCACGCTGCCGATGATGTCGAACGTGGTGCCGCTGTGCGGCCCGGCGGACAACAGGTCCGGGGCCGACAGGTAGGGCTCGAAGGACCCGCTGCCGAAGGACGATGCCTTCTCGAACCCGGCGGACGACTTCCCGTCCTCCGCCATGCTCCTGAGCGCGTCCTTGCCCGCAAGGAGCAGGGACAGGCCGTACGCGCCGACGGTCAGGGCGGCACCGAGCGCGGCCAGGCGCCGCTGGACGGAGACTGCCGACAGGTCGAGGCGGGCCAGGGCCATGCCGGCGACCACGAACGACATCCACGTGATCGTCGGGTAGAAGCCGGTGAGCAGCAGATCGAGCACACCGACCTCGCTGAGCTTCTTGAGGGGGTCGTAGGCGTTGATGCTCTGCTGGACGGACTCGCTGAGCAGCGAGTTCAGGACGAACGCCAGCTGCGGCGTGACGAGCGCGAGCCCCGCCGCGATGATCGCCAGTGTCCTTGCCCGCAGCCGCAGCAGGGGCAGGGCGAGGAGGAAGTACACACCGTAGAAGCCGAGGATGATCACACCGCCGTACTCCATCGCCAGCACGGTGCCCAACGCCAGCAGGACCAGGGCGCGGATCGCGATCCGGGCCTTCGCCTGCCGGCCGGCCAGGCCGGTCTTCGGTTGACGGCGGCCGGCGATCAGCATCAGCGAGAACCCGGCGAGGGTGGCGAACAGGACCGACGAGTGACCGTCGGCCAGATACCGCACCCAGGTGCCGACACCGTCCGTGGCCGACAGCGCCGGACCGATGTGCACGATGTACATGCCGAACACCGCCAACGCGCGAGCCAGATCCACCCCGACCAGACGTCCCGTCGAGGGACCGCCCGCGACCTTCCCGGCGGACGGGGGCGAGGTCGCGGGCCGTGGAGGCGAGTTCTCCTGCGGGGCCGAAGTTTCCTGCGGCGGCTGTATCTGTGTCATACGGACAATCTCGCGGCGCCGTCAGGAGGCGGACCATCCGGCAGACCGCGTTGACACCCCCGCCGACCGGCCGGGACCACCCCGCCGACCGGCTGACCAGCGCCCCGGCCGGTCAGCGGGCCTGGCCATGGAGCCGGCCGGCACCGCCCCGTACACACCCCCGAACAGCACATGAGGCCGCGCCGCACAGCGGCGCGGAGCTTGCCGATGGGCCGGAGAGCCCCCCGAACGGCTGGAGCCTGCCCGCCAGGTGTCCACAGTCCCTGGTGATCGCGCCACCACGTACCCTGCCGGACGTACCGTCGGCGGCAGGCGATCACCGTACAGAGCGCGGATGCTCCCGATGCGGGATGTACGGGCCGCCGAGATGCAGGACAGAGCAGACGAGTGTGAGGCGGGACGCCGGTGATCCGGGTAGTGGTGGTGGACGACGAAGCCCTGGTGCGGTCCGGTTTCCGGATGATCCTGAACGCGTCCGACGGCATCGAGGTCGTGGCGACCGCGGAAGGGGCGCAAGCGGCCGACGTGATCCGGCGCGAGCAGCCGGACGTCGTACTCCTCGACATCCGTATGCCGGACATGGACGGCTTGACCGTCCTGCGGCAGATCCAGACTCTGCCCGCACCGCCGCACGTGGCCATGCTGACCACCTTCGACACCGACGAGTACATCCTGACCGCACTGCGCTCGGGAGCCGCCGGCTTCCTGCTCAAGGACACCGAGCCCGAGCAACTCGCCCAGCTGGTCCGAACCTTGGCCGCGGGCGGGGTGGTGATGTCCCCGAAAGCCTCACGCGCACTGCTGCGCAGTCACCCGGGGGCGGGAGCACCCCAGGACGCGGACGTGGCACGGGTGAACCTGCTCAGCGACCGGGAGCGCGACGTCCTCGTCCTGGTCGCGGAAGGACTGTCCAACGCCGACATCGGCACCCGCATCCATCTGAGCGCGGGCACCGTCAAGGACCACGTCAGCTCAATCCTGACCAAACTGCGGGTCTCCAGCCGAGTCCAGGCCGCACTGCTCGCCGAGCGGGCCGGACTGCTCACCGAGAGGCGTGACGACGCGGCACGGGACAACGGACGATGAGCACGGGCCGGGCACCGTGGCGGCGGGTGCCGCCCTGGGCCGTCGACGCGGGCCTCGTCGCACTCGCCCTGCTCGACGCCTGGATCATCCTCTACGACGAGGGAACCCCCCTGGTGTGGGCCTGCGTAGCCCTCGGCAGCGCGGCAATGTTCCTGCGCAGGCGCTTTCCCCTGGCCGTCTTCCTGCTGACCCTGCCCATGACCCTGTTCATGGACGTCGCGGTCGCCCCGATCACCGCCCTGTACACACTGGCCGCGTCCACCCGCAACCGCTCGCTGTTGGCTGGCTGCGCCCTGCTGAACGCGGCGGGAGGCACCCTCGCCTGGCCCCTGTCCGACGCGTTCACCAGCGACCGGACCTGGACGCTGGTCCAGTTCGTCTACACGCTGGCCACGGCCATGGCCCCCGTGCTGTTCGGCCAGCTCGTGCAGGCCGGACACGACGTGGCCCGCCAGCTGGCCGAAGTCGAGGAGGCCCGGGAACACGAACGCACCCTGCACGCCCAGACCGTCCTCGCCCGCGAACGGGCCCAGCTGGCCCGCGAGATGCACGACGTCGTCTCCCACCAGGTCAGCCTCATCGCCGTACAGGCCGGAGCCCTCCAGATCGCCGCCAAGGACCCCGACGCCCGCCAGGCCGCCCGCACCATCCGCACTCTGAGCGTGGACACCCTCGACGAACTCCGCCACATGGTCACCCTGCTCCGCGCCTCCGGCGGCAAGGAGACCGAACTCGCACCCCAGCCCACCCTTGCCGGCCTCCAGCAGCTCATCGCCAACAGCGGCATCGAGACGACCCTGACCGGAGAGCTTCCTCCCGGCATCAGCACGACCGCCCAGCGCACCGTCTACCGCACGATCCAGGAAGCCCTCACCAACGTGCGCAAGCACGCCCCCGGAGCCCACGCAGAAGTACGCCTGCGGCACGACGCGCACCACTTCGGCGTCACCGTCACCAACACCGCCCCCACCCGCCCGTCCGTCGCCCTGCCCAGCGCCTGCCACGGCCTCATCGGCCTGAAGGAACGCGCCGAACTGCTCAATGGCACCCTCACCGCCGAACCCACCCCGCAGGGCGGTTACCAGGTCGAACTACGCGCCCCCGCCCAGCCCGACTGAGCCGCTCCCACGAGCACCCGCCGCCGGGCCCCCGACCGCCGGGGGACCTGTCCGTACGGGCATGGGCCCGCGTGAATGATGTACGAGTCGACGAACGCCGTCCCGAGGTGGACGGGTACGACGTCCAAGAGGGCCCGTCGAGTGCTCGACCACGCGCCGTCGGCCCCGATGACCAGGGCGAGGTCCATGGTCGTGCCGTCGGGAAACGGGGCGACATGGCCGACGAGGGCTCCCCATACGACTGTTCCTTGCGCGAGGAAGCCGAGGAGGACCTTCCTGAGCCGGGCACAGCCGATGTCCGGTGCCTCTGTTTCCGTTGTTGCGGAGGGGATTCGGTGCAGCAGCGTGGCCGTGCGGTGTCGGACCGCAGGCCGAACGAGCCGCCCGGGTAGCGGTCGCCGGCCGGGCCGCAGGTGCGCCCCTAGTTCGCCGGAGAAAACAGGAAGGGGCCAGACCCTAAGATCTTGGCCCCTGACCTGGGGTTTACTGCCTGACCAGCACCTCAGCCGATCACGGCGTCAGCCCGTCAGACGTTGAAGCGGAACTCGGCCACAAGGCCCTGACCTGCAGGTTCATAGGCGCATCCCAGCACCATCCCAGCACGGGAGCCGCGACAAAGTACAAGAAGATCCAATGGCGCCGAGACTACGCCGCCGGATGCGGGCTGCACAGCATTCCACCCGATGTAATAGTTCCTGTACTAGACTGGTCCTCATGAAGTCACCACGCCCTGGCGGCACGGAGAACATCTCCGTCTCGATGCCCTCGGAACTCCTCGGTGCTCTGCGCACGCGTACCGGCAAGCGCGGCGTGTCCGCGTACGTGACGGCAGCGGTCCGGCATCAACTCGCCATGGACGGCCTCGCCGAGATCGTGGCCGCCTACGAAGCCGAGCACGAGCTGCTGAACGAGGCCGAAGTCCAGGCGGCGCAGCGCGAACTGTTCGGTGACGCACCGGCGCCCTACGCGTCGAACGACAGCGCCGCATGAAAGAGCCCGCGGCCAGGTCCCTGGTGCTCGACTCCCAGGCACTGTCGCTGCTCCTGCGCAACGACCGCCAGATGATCACCCGGATCGAGGCCGCTCGGCGCGTAGGGGTGCCGGTCCTCGTATCGGCTCTGACGGTGGTGGAGGCCGTCTACGGAAAGACGGATACCGCCCGGCTGCACTGGATGCTCTCCCGGCTCCAGGTCCAGGACGTCACCCAGGCGGACAGCCTCACCGCGGTGCAGCTGCTGAGCGACGCCGGTGGCCTGCACGGTCACAAGTACGCCATCGACGCCCTCGTCGCCGCGATGGCGCTCCGCTCCCCGGCGCCCGTCCTCGTACTGACCTCGGACCGTGACGACTGGTCAAAACTGTGCGGGGACCGCGTACAGATCAAGGACGTCTGAAGAGCCGGGAGCGGGCCGAGGCCAGCCCCACGGCACCAGGTGGCATCCCCCTCGCGCGTCATACGACAACGCGGTGCTCGCCGCACTCGGCTCCGTCCCTCGCTCGTTGCGGCTTGTTCCGTGTGGGGGCGAGGGAGGCGCTCCCAGCTGGTCACGCCGAGCCGCAGGTAGGCGGGCAAGTCGCCCCTCCGTCAGCCGATTCAGGTCGACACGGCGTGGTCGGGTCAGGGGGTGAGGAGGGTTTTGATGGCCCGGCGTTCGTCCATGGCCTTGTAGCCGGCGGCGACCTGATCGAGGGGCAGGGTGAGGTCGAAGACCTTGCCGGGGTCGATGGCGCCGGTCAGGACGCGCTGGATGAGGTCGGGCAGGTAGCGGCGGACGGGGGCAGGGCCGCCGCGCAGGCCGACGTGGGAGAAGAACAGTTCCTGGCCGTCGATCGCGACCTCGTGGGGGACACCGACGAAGCCGACGTTGCCGCCGGGCCGGGTGGAGTGCAGCGCCTGGCTCATGGCCTGGGCGGTGCCGACGCACTCCAGGACGGAGTCGGCGCCGATGCCGCCGGTCAGCTCCTTGATCCGGGCGACGCCCTCCTCGCCGCGCTCGGTGACGATGTCGGTGGCGCCGAACTCGCGGGCGAGCTTCTGCCGGCTCTCGTGGCGCGACATGGCGATGATGCGCTCGGCACCCATTTCCTTCGCGGCGATCACACCGCACAGGCCGACCGCACCGTCACCGACCACCACGGCGGTCGAGCCGGGCGTGACCTCGGCGGCCTCGGCAGCCCACCAGCCCGTGCCCATCACATCCGAGACGGCCAGCAGACCGGGCCAGAACCGCTCGTCAGGGATCTCGTCGGTGGCGACCAGGGTGCCCTGGGCGTTGGGGATACGGACGTAGTCGGCCTGGCAAGTGGACATGAACTCGCGGTTCAAGCAGTCGACGGGAAGCCGTTGCGGCAGTTCGCGCAGGTGCTGTCCGAGGTCGCGAAGGAGCCGACGACGAACTGGCCGGGCTTGACCGCGGTGACCTCGGACCCCACTTCCTCCACGAAGCCGACGTACTCATGCCCCATCGGATGCGCCTGCTCGGTCGGCTCCGCACCCCGATACGGCCACAGGTCCGAACCGCACACACACGTCACCGCGGTCCGGATGATCGCGTCGGTGGGCTTGAGGATCTTCGGGTCCGCAAGGGTCTCGAAGCGGATGTCGCCCGGGGCGTGAATCACTGCACCACGCATGAGAGGGTCCTACCTTTCCATGGAGGGAATTGACTGGTCGGAGCACCCGAGCCGGTCCAGCTCAAGGTGCCGGTGTGAAGAAGCTTGTGTGTGGCGGGCTCAGAAGATGAGCACCAGGGGCCTCCCCCTGAGTGGTGGACACGCTGATACTGGATCTGCTTGATCCGGAGGAAGCGAGAAGACCGCCGATGGCGATGAAGGACTATTCGGA
>NZ_JBFBLP010000019.1:0-167863 GCF_040686775.1 Streptomyces sp. NPDC079141
AGCATGTCCCAGGTCTTCCTCGCCATCCTCCTCATCCTCCTCGTCGGCATCGCCATCGACCTCCTCCTGTTCAGCCCCCTCGAACGCCGCGTCCTACGCAGCCGCGGCCTGCTGACGAAGAGCTGAGGTACGCCATGCCGGTTCTGCTCGTCATCGCCCACGGAAGCCGCGACCCGCGGCACGCCGCGACCGTGCACGCCCTGGTGCGGCGCGTACGGTCGCTGCGGCCGGGGCTGCGGGTGGAGACCGGCTTCCTGGACTTCAACATCCCGTCCGTGCAGGGCGTGCTGGAGTCCCTGGCGGCGGAGGGCGTGCGTGACGTCGTCGCGCTGCCGCTGCTGCTGACCCGCGCCTTCCACGCCAAGGCCGACATCCCGGCGGTGCTGCGCGAGGCGCCGCCGCAGCTGCGGATCCGGCAGACGGAGGTGCTCGGCCCGTCCCCGCTGCTGCTGTCCGCGCTGGACCGGCGGCTGTACGAGGCGGGCCTGACGCCCGCCGACAAGTCCTCGACCGGGGTCGTACTGGCCTCGGCGGGGTCCACCGACCCGGAGGCGATCGCAGTGATCGCAGAAATCGCGCGGGAGTGGCGGCACACCGGTTGGTGCGCCGTGCGGCCTGCGTTCGCCTCCGCATCTCTTCCGCGCACCGAGGACGCCGTACGGGAGTTGCGGGCGCTCGGCTGCGAGCGGGTCGCCGTCGCCCCGTACGTCCTCGCGCCCGGCTTTCTGCCGGACCGCATCGCGCGGGGCGCCGCCGAGGCCGACGTACTCGCCGATGTGCTCGGACCGGCTCCGGAGGTGGCGCGCCTGCTCCTGGAGCGCTACGACGCCGCACGTGTCCCGGTGCTGGCGGTCGTGGGCGCCTGACGGCGTCCCCTACCTGGTCGGATTCCGCAAAAGCCCCTCCCCTGGTCCCCGCTATCTGCTGGGATGGTCCCTCGTAGCCGAGCGGGGGAGAGCGGTTCGCGTGGCGGGTCGGGAGTTCGGGCATCATTTGGGCCTGCCACGGGCCCTGTCCGGGCTGCCGCTGAGCCCCCTGGCCGTCGGTTACGCAGACCTCGCCGCCGCCCAGCACGGGGCGGGGTTACGGCATGTCGGCGAGGCGCTCGTGCCCACGGGCGAGGGCGGGTTACGCGTCCTCGACGGGCTCTACGTCCCCGCCGGTCCGCGCGGCCGACGGCGGGTGGACGCCGCCCTGCTGGACGCCCTCGCTCGCGTCGGCTCACCCTCCGCCCGGGTGGCCGAGCTGCTGGGCGGACTGCACCGGCACGATCCGCAGGCGCCGCGCCGGGTCGTGCTGTACCAGCTGATCTGCCTGCTCCAACAGGCCTGTCCTGTAGAGGAGTTAGGGGTGCATCCCGAGGAGGCGGCCGGTCTGGTGGCGGCGGCCCGGGTGCGGCCCGCGCTCGACCGGCGGCAGCAGGACGCCGCCGAGTCCGTCGCCGATGCCTGGGAGCGGCGCCGGATCCACCGGGTGCGTGTCCTGGTGGGGCGGTTACCGCAGGGCGACCCGGCCCTGGAGCGCCTGGGGATCGCGCTGGCCGCCCGGACGGCCGCGGTCGACAGGGCGCTGACGGCGGCCCGCCGCGCCGAGGAGAGCGGCGACAGGGACACCGCGAGCGAGCGCTACCTGCGCGCGCTGGACCTGGCGGCCGACGACCGACGGGCGCTGCGCGGGCTGGTGCGGGTGCACCGGCCGGGCGCCACGGCCCTCTTACGTACCGAACTCACCGCGGAACACGTCCGGTTGAGCTGGGACCGGGCCGGCACCGACTGGCGGCTGCTGTGTCTGTACCGCGCGGAGAACGGCGCGGCCCGGGTGCGCGAGGTGCCCACCGCCCAGGACACGGCCGTACCGCTGGGCACCACGGTCCGCTACGCGGCCTTTCCGCTGGAGGACGGGCGGGTGGCCGGGCCTCCGCTGGTGTCGCACCGGGTGCAGTTCACCCCGGAGGTGTCGGAGCTGACGCTGACGGACGGACCGGAGCGGATCTCGGGTTCCTGGAGACGGCCGCCGGGCGCCGCGGAGGTGACGGTCGAGCACGACACGGCGCTACGGCTGGACTCCCGCACCGACGGTTTCACCGCGACCGGGCTGCCGGTCGGCCCGCACACCTTCAGGGTCGTGTGCCACTACCGGGCCCCCGGCGGAGCGCTCGTCCCCTCCCCCGGCGTCCGCGCCACGCGCACGGTCCATCGCTGGCCCGAGCCCGTCCGCACGCTCACCGCCGCGCCCGACGGCGACACCGTGCGGTTCGACTGGACCGGAGGGCAGGGCGCCGAGGTCCGTCTGGTGGTGTGGCCCGGACAAGTGCCGTTACCGGGCACGGAGTTGAGCACAGCCGAACTGCCGCCCGGGATCGACGCCCCGGCCGCCGGGCACTCCCGGGTCGCCGCCGTCGCCGTCCTGGGCGAGCGCGCGCTGGCCGGGCCCGTGGTCGACGTCGAGGTGCTCCGGCCGGTGACCGGGCTCACCGCCCGGCGGCTGCCCGGCGGGGAGGCAGCCGTGCTGCTGGACTGGCCCGACGGCACGAGCCGGCTCACGGTCCGCTGGGACGGACCGGACGGCGACGGTGAGCGGACCGTCACCGCGCACGCCTACCGGCGCGGCGGGCTGCGGCTGGCCGTCGGCCCCCGAAAGGTGCGCATCCGGGCCACGGCCGTACCGCATGCGCCGGGCGCCGTCGTGGTGACGGCGGCCGGGGCCGAGACCGTGCTGCCGCCCGACACGTCCATCGGCTACCAACTCGTGCGCGACCGGCGGCGGTTCCTCGGCAAGGGCCGTACACTGCTGCGCGTCACCCTCGCCTCTCCGGCCGGGGAGGGCGGCCCGGACCTCCCCGAGTTCGTATGCGTCGCCCGCAGCGGGACACTCCGGCCGCGCAACGCCACCGACGGCACCACCCTGCTGCGGATCCCCGGCACCGATCTGACCCGGCACGGCACGGTCGAGCAGGAGCTGCCGGCCGCGCCCCTCCCGGCCCCGTACACCTTGCGCGGCTTCCTGCTGGGCGAGCACGCGGCCACCGTACGACTGGAAGAACCCTCCCCCGCGACCCTGGTGGTGCGCCGACCATGACGACCGTGATCTGCCCCTACTGCTTCGCCCGTTCCGCCGCGGCCAGGCTGCCCTACCGCTGTCTGATGACGCCGACCGGCGTCCGCGGCGGCACCCCCTGCGGGCCCGAACGCGACGACGTCTGGGCCGGGTTCATCGGACCCGGCGTGCCCCCGGGCACCCTGATGCGCGGGCCGGTGTTCGCCCCGGCCAGAAGTGCGGCGTCCCGGCTGCGCGGCGGAAGTGGCAGCAGTGTGCCGTGCCCGGGGTGCGGGGTCGGCACGACGACCCGGGTGTGCGGCTCCTGCCACAACGACCTGCCGAGCGACTACTGCGACCAGGACAGCCGCATCATCGCCCTGGTCGGGGCGAAGGCCTCCGGCAAGAGCACCTATGTCTCCGTCCTGGTCAACGAGTTGAACCACCGGGTCGGCCAGGCCTACCACGCCTCGCTGGCCGCGATGGGGCAGAGCACGCAGGTACGGGACCGGGAGATGGCGGAGGACCTGTACGAGCGGCTGCGGCTGCCGGACGCCACCAGACCGGCGGCGCTCGGCTTCAACGACCCGCTGCTGTACCGACTCAGCCTGCCCCGACGCAGCCGTCTGGGCGCCGGCACCCGGCACACGGCGCTGGTGTTCTTCGACGCGGCGGGCGAGGATCTCGCGGGCGCCGAGGCCATGGACCGCTACACCCGCTATCTCAGCGCCGCTGACGGCATCGTTCTGCTGGTCGATCCACTGCAACTCGGTTCCGTGCGCGACCGGTTGCCCCTCCACGACGGTCCGCCGCTGCCCATGGTGGAGACCCCGCCGCAGCAGATCGCCGCCGATCTCGCCCGCCAGCTGCGTGCGCACGGCAGGGGCGGTTCGCGCGGCCGGGTGGCCACGCCGATCGCGGTGGCGGTCACCAAGACGGACATGCTCAAGCCGCTGCTCGACCCGCACTCCCCGGTGCTGCGCAACGCCCCACACCCGGACGGCACCTTCGACGAGGAGGACCGGCTCGGGGTGCACGAGGAGATCCGCTCCCTGCTGACGGACTGGGACTCGGGCGCGCTCGTCCGGCAACTGGAGCTGGACTTCGCCGAGTTGTCGCTGTTCGGGCTGTCCGCGCTGGGTGCCCCACCGCCCGCCGACGCACCCGCGGACGTACCGAAGTCCGGTCCGCAGCCGATACGGGTGGAGGACCCGCTGCTGTGGCTGCTGGCCCGGCGCGGGCTGCTGCCGATGCGCCGTACGACGGGGAAGGGGCGGGACAAGTGACGTTGACCCAGCTGCACTACACGTCCGCGCCGCCGGGGCCGGACGGTTCGGGTTTCCGGTTCACCGCGGTCAGCGCGGGTGTGCCGCAGACGCTGCTGCGGGAGGCGGAGCAGCTCATCGGCTACGAGCCGCCGCGCGACTTCCCGGCCCGGCCGGACGCGGCGGAGCTTCGGGGGTTCCCGAAGGCCTTCTCGTTCTCCGAACTCTCCGACGGCGGACGGCTGTTGAGCCGGTCGGTGTACACCGGCGCCGACTACACCGGGCGGTGGGGGAACTTCCACGCGCACGCGCTGCATCTGCCGCCCGGGGCTCGGCTGCCGGACGGTGCGCTGCCCATCACCGCCTGGGAGTCGCCCCGTTGGGCCGACACCACGCCCGCGGGCGGGCGGCCCGAGCCCGTGGACCGCTTCGAACCCTCCGGGCTGATCCGGCGGGACGGTCTGGTCGCGTTCGCGGTGTCCCGGGCCGCCTGGCTGGCGCCGTTCTTCGCCGATCTGCGGGCGGTCGCCGAGGATCCGGGCGTGGGTCAGATCGTGCTCGTGGAGCACGACAGCGCGGACGTGGCCCAGTGGATCGCGCTCGCCTGTGCGGTGCTGCCGCGCGAACAGGCTCACCGGCTGACGTTCACGACGTACACGCGCCGTCCGCAGCAGGCCCGTCAGCAGATCGTGGGGGCGCTGGCCTCGTCGGAGCAGGTCGCTCACGATCACCGCTACCGGGTGCACGACTGCACCGGCCGGCCGCCGTCGGAGCCGGTCGCCGACACCTGGGCGGAGCTGTGCGCCCGCGTCTGGGCCGCGGGCCGGCCCGATCTGTTCCACGACGCGGGGGACGGGCCGGGGCCGCTCGCGGTGGCGGCGCTGGCGGCGGGCGTCGGGCTGCGGTCGGACGCCCGGGCGGCCGCCGCTCGGTGGGCGGCCGGGCGGGTGCTGCCCGAGGCGACGCTGAGTGCGCTGATCGCGGGGCTGTGCCGGAGCGGGGACGGGGCCGACGAACCGGGCGCGCTCGCCGCCCTGCTGGAGCGGATCGACGGTCAGGTGCCCACGGCCGTGTCCGCGCCGCTGGCCGCGCGGGTGCTGGCGTCCGCCGTGCTCGGCGGGGGCCCGGTGCCCGCGCTGCGCCCCGGTTCGCTGACCCCGCAGGCCCATGCCGAGCTGGCCCGGGACCTGGCGCCCGCGTTGCGTTCGGGCATCACGGACGCCGGGGAGCCCCCCGAGGGGCGTCCGCTGGCCCTGCTGCGGGTGGCCGATCTGCTGCACGTCGACTGCCAGGACCAGCTGCCCGAGCTGGCGGGCCGGCTGGCGCACGCCCTGGTGGACGTGGCGCCGGACGAGCGGTCGGCCGTGGCGGAGGAGCATCCCGTGGGGCATCCCGCCCGGCGGGCCGCGGTGGAGGCCGTAGACGCCCCCGCCCCGCGGGCCCAGACCCCGGCACTGCTCGATGCCGTGCACGAACATCCCGCCCTGCGGATCGCGCTCTTCGGGTCGCTGAACGCGCTGGCCGCCGCCGATCCGCGGGCCGTCGCCCGGGCGCTGGCCGGGTCGGGGCTCCCCGTCGGGCCGCAGACCGCCTTTCCCCATCTGCGGATGTGCGTGCTGGCGGAGCCGAAGGGCGATCGGCTGGCCCGGTTCCACGAGGTGCTGCGCACCGCCGGGGTCTCCCCGCACGCCGACACGACCGTGCTGCGGACCGCGCTGCGGCTGGTGTGGGGCGAGGGCCTGCCGACCGGGGCGGAGGCGAGTCTGCTGCTCAACGAGCTGAGCTCGGATCTGCACCGGGCGGCCGGCACCCGGGACGTGCTGATCGACGCGGCGCTCACCGCGCCGGCCGACGACATCGACGTTCCGATGCTCGCCGCCGACCTGCTGCGCTGCTTCCCCACCGAGCTGCGGCCCGGACAGCGGGCGGCGCTGCTGCTGCTGGAGTTCGCGGGTCTGCTGGGCACGTCCGGCGAGGGCGAGCAGTGGGTCGCGCGGGCCATGTCGCTGCGCGACGGGGCGGCCGAGCCGGTCCCGGACACGGTGACGGAACGCGTCTTCGACACCCTCGGCCGACGGCTGATGCAGGCCTCGGTGCCCGAGAGCGAGCTGTACGCGCTGGCCCGGTCGGGTGAGGCCGGGCTGCTCGCCGCGTACGAGCGTGCCGGGCGCTCCTCCTGGGTGGGCGACCGGCTGCGCACCGTGCCGTCGTACGTCGCCTTCTGCTTCTGCGCCTGGAGCGCCTACCCCGGTACCGATCCCGGCTGGGACGAGACGAGTTCGGCGCTGCTGGCCAAGGTGCTGCGGCCGGTCGTGAAGGCGCTGCCCGCCGCGGACGTGACCGAGGTGGAGACGGTGCTGGGGCGGGCCGGGCGGGGCAAGCTGGATGCGTTCCGGTCCTGGAACCGCCCGGGCGCGCTCGGCCGGCTGGCGGGGCGGCTGTCCGGGCGCGGGAAGCGCGAGCAGGGCGCCGCCTGGCCCGGGGATGTGCAGCCGCCGTCGTGGGGAGGCCGCCGGTGAACGCCATGACGGTGGTGTGGGGCTACTTCCTGTGGTGCGGGCTGATCGCCGTCGGCGTGGGCCTGGGCCGGGTGATGTGGGAGTTCCTCGGGATCGGGGTGCGCGGTGTCTGGCGGGGGCTCGGGCCGTGGCAGCCGGGCCGCCCCGACCAGCGCATCCCGGCCGTGGGCGGCGGCGAACCCGCCCCGCTCGGCTACTGGTGGCAGCAGATGTGGGTCGACGGGCTGACCGCCGCGGGCTACGGACTGCGGGTCGTGTGGACCGAGCTGGCCGATCCGTGGCTGGACCGGATCGGCAAGAACCTGTTCCGCGGCCGGCTGCCCTCCGGCCCGCGCGCCGACTCGCCCGCCGGCGCGGTACTGCTGGTGGTGTTCGTGGCCCCGGGCACGGTTGCGGGCGCGCTCGTCGGCGCCGTGCTCGCCACGCTGCTGCTCGGCACGTTCCTGGCGGTGTTCGTGCTGCTGCTCGCCCTGATCTGGCTGGGGTGCGCGGCGGGCGTGCCGGTGCTGCGGGGCGCGGAGCGGGCGTGGGCGCTGGCCCGGGGGGTGCGCGTCAAGTGCCCCTACCCCGGCTGCTATCGGCCCGTTCCGCTGGCCGTGCACCGCTGCCCCGGCTGCGACGCCGGACACGGCTCGCTCCGTCCGGGCCGGTACGGCGTGCTGTGGCACCGGTGCACCTGCGGGCGCCGGCTGCCGACGACCCGGTTCATGAAGCGCGGGCGGCTGACCACGCAATGCCCGCACTGCAAGCGGCGGTTGCCGGAGATCACCGGCACCACCCGGGTGGTGCACGCGCCGCTGATCGGCGGCACCTCCTCGGGCAAGACGATGCTGATGGCGGCCATGGTCGAGGGGCTGCACGCCTGGGCGCAGCGCGGCGAGCTGACCGTGGAGTACGCCTCGGCCGACGACCGCGGCGCCGCCAACGACCTCAACCAGGAGCTGCGGCAGTCCGGTTGGGCCCGCGCCACCACCGGCGGCCAGCCCCGCGCCCTGATGCTGACCGTGACCCGCGGGCGCCGGCGACGGCTGCTCTACCTCTACGACCCCATGGGCGAGTCGGTCAGCGAGGCCGACCGGGTGCGCGCCCAGCACTACCTCCAGCACGCCGACGGGGTCGTCCTGGTCACCGACGTCCTCGCCGACCCCGGCGTACGCGGAAAGCTCGGCGCGGACGACCTCGCGCGGGCCAAGGCCGCCCGGCCCTCGCCGCAGGGCCCGTGGGACACCTACCAGCGGCTGACGGGCGAACTGGCGGCCCTGACCGGACGGCGCCACCGGCTGTCCGTGGCCGCCGTCGTCACCAAGCGGGACATCCTCGACGGGCTGACGTCCCTGCCGGTGCCGGGCGCGGCGGTCGACGACTGGCTGAACGAGATAGGCCTCGACCAGCTGGTGCGGACCCTCGGGGGCGACTTCCGCGCGGCCCGCTTCTGGGCCGTCAGCGCCCGTGCCGCCACCGGCACCGGCCCGCTGGAGAGCGAGCAGCGCCGGGCGGCCGAGCCGGTGCTGTGGCTGCTCGCCGCCTCGGGGCTGCGCACCGGTGCGCTGGTCGGGCCGGGCGGCACCACGGGCGCGAAGGAACGCAGGATCCGGCTGCGCGGCAGCGGCGACCGCGAGAGGACCCCGGCATGACAGAGGTGACCCCATCGATCGGGCGCTGGCGGCGGGCCATGGCAGGCGTGTTCGTCGCCTCCGTGGTGCTGACGGTGCTCGCCCTGGTCGGGCTGGCGCAGTGGCTGCTGGCCTGACACCGACGACCAAGGGAAAGGAAACGGCGTGAGTGACATTCCCGGCGGGCCCATGGCCAACCGGCCGGTCCACTTCATCTGGCTGCTCGACTGCTCGTACTCGATGCAGGGCGAGAAGATCGGCCAGCTCAACTACGCGATCAGAGAAGCGCTCCCGGAGATGCGGTCGGTGGCGCACGACAATCCGGCGGCCCAACTCCTGCTGCGTACCATCACGTTCTCCACCACGGCCCGGTGGAACCACCAGACCCCGGTCCCGGTCGACGACTTCACCTGGCAGGACGTCGAGGTGGACGGCATGACCAACCTCGGTGAGGCGCTGAGCCTGGTCTCGCGGGAGCTGCAGAGCCCGCCGATGCCGCAGCGGGCGCTGAAGCCGGTGCTGGCGCTGGTGTCGGACGGGGTACCCACCGACGACTGGAAGGCCGGTCTGAAGGCGATCGACTCGACGCCGTGGGGCCGCAAGGCGGTACGGGTCGCCATCGCGATCGGCGCCGACGCCGACCGCGGGGTGCTGCAGGAGTTCCTCGGCAACCCCGAGCTCCAGCCGCTGGACGCCAACTCCCCCAAGCAGCTGGCGGCGGCGATCCGCTGGGCGTCCACCGCGGCCGTGAAGGCGGCCTCGCAGCCGGTGGCGGGCTCGGCGGACCCGCTGGCGAAGCAGCCGTACGCGCCGCCGGTCCTGGACGACGACGATGACGACGACGTGTGGTGACGCTCGGGGTGCGGCGCTGGGACACGCTGGGCGACAGCGTCCAGGGCGTCGGCAAGCGGTGCAACCAGGACTGGTGGGCGTGCGAGGGCACCGGTTCCGGTGACGATCCGCTGGTGCTGGCGGTGGCCGACGGGCACGGCTCGGCGGCGCACGCGCGCAGCGAGCTGGGCGCCCGGTTCGCCGTGGACCAGTTCGTGGGGCTCGCGGTCTCCTTCGGCCGGGCGGCCCGCGACTGCCACGAGCCGGGGCGGCTGGCCCGGCTGATGGCATACGCCCGGGACGACTTCCCCCGCGCCCTGGTGCACGAGTGGCGGTCGACGGTCCTCGGCCACTGGGACCGCCACCGCCCGGTCGCCGACGACGGGGCACCCGAGCCGGAGCCGGGCGACAAGCTGCTGCTGTACGGCACCACGCTGATCGGTGCCGTGCTCACGCCGCGGCTGTTCGTGGCCTGGCAGATCGGCGACGGCGATCTCGCGGTGGTCGAGCACGACGGGGAGCTGGGCCGGCCGCTCGCCCCCGCGGAGGAGGACCTGGGCGACGAGACGGAGTCGCTGTGCGGTGCGCAGGCCTGGCGTGCGGTGCGCACGCACTGGGCGCCGCTGTTCGACGAGGCGCGCGGGCCGCGTCTGGTGGTGCTGTCGACGGACGGCCTGTCGAAGAGTTTCGCCGCGGCGGAGGGGTACCGGGAGTTCGTCGCGGGCCTGGACGGCCGGCTGGCACAGGAGGGTGCGGCGGGGGTGAAGGCCGCGCTGCCCGAGTGGCTGCGGCAGGCCTCGCAGTACTCCGGGGACGACACGACGCTGGTGGCGGCGTTGCGGCCGGTACATCCGGCACTGGAATCGGAACAGAAGACGGAGAGTTGAGCGATGAGCGGCATGCTCGACAGCGGGACCCGGCTGGCCGTGGACAACGGCGACGAGATCGAGATCATCGGCATGCTGGGTGCCGGTGGCCAGGGCGAGGTGTACCGGGTGCGGACGGCGGCCGGGGACAAGGCCCTGAAGTGGTACTACCCGACGTGTGCGACACCCGAGCAGGAGGCGATCGTCCAGGAGCTGGTGGACCGGGACTTCGACGACGACCGGTTCCTGTGGCCCGAGGCACATGTGCCCGCACACCTGGGTTCGTTCGGCTATCTGATGGAGCTGCGGCCCGATCGCTTCAAGGGGCTGCCCGACCTGTTCCGGCGCCAACTGCGCACCAGCACCCGCGCGTTGCTGACGGCCTGCCTCTACACCGTGGAGGCGTACCAGGCGCTGCACTCGCGCGGCATCGCCTACCGGGACATCTCCTGGGGCAACGTCTTCTTCGACCCGGCCACCGGTGACGTCCTGGTCTGCGACAACGACAACGCCGTGGTGGAGGGCGACGCGAGCGGGATCTCGGGGACGATGAAGTTCATGGCCCCGGAGCTGGTGCGCGGTGAGCCGGGCGCACGCCCGGGCACCCAGTCGGACCTGCACTCGCTCGCCGTGCTGCTGTTCATGCTGCTGATGAACCATCACCCGCTCGAAGGCCGACGGGAGTTGGGCATCCACTGCTTCGACGAGGCGGCGGAGAAGCGGCTGTACGGCAAGAGCCCGCTGTTCGTGTTCGATCCGGCCGACGGCTCCAATGCGCCCGATCCGATGGAGCACGCCACGGTGCTGGCCACCTGGGACGCGGCGGCCGGGACCCTCCAGGATCTGTTCCTGCGCAGTTTCACGATCGGCCTGCGGGATCCCGCGGCCCGGGTCCGGGAGACCGAGTGGCGCAACGCGCTGCGGGCGGTGCTGGACTCGGTGGTGGAGTGCGCGTCCTGCGGCCGGCAGAACATGACGGAGCCGGGCGAGAACCCGCCGCCGCGCTCCTGCTGGGGGTGCGGGACGCGGCTGCTGCTGCCGCCCCGGCTGACGGTGACGACGCCGCCGCCGCGCGCCGAGCACCACATCCGGCTGCGGCGCTCGGCCCGGGTGCAGGCCCACCATCTGCTGCCGGAGCCGGTGCGGCACGACTGCTCCGACGAGAGCCTGGTCGCGGAGCTCGTCGAACACCCCTCGAAGCCGGGCCGTTTCGGCATCGCCAACCGCTCGAAGGAGACCTGGACGGGCATCCGCTCCGACGGTACGTCCCAGGAGATCACCCCCGGCCAGACGGTCCCGCTCCGCTCGGGGCTGGAACTGGACCTCGGGGGCGGGGTACGGGCGGTGGTGCGCGCCAAGTAGCGGCCCACCGACCCCAACAGCGGGGCCCGCTCACAGGCCCAGGACGCGTCCGATCTCCTGGGCCAGGGCGAGGCCGCCGCTGCCGGCCGCCACCCCGATGCCGATGGTCTCCAGGGCGGAACGGATCCGGCCGCGGTTCACGGCCTGGCCGTCCTGCTCGGCGCGGGCCAGCTCGCCCTGGATGACCTGGGCCTGCGGGACCAGCGCCGGGCTCTCCACCCGCAGCCGTTCGACGAGCCGGTCGGCCAGCCTCAGCAGGGCCGCAGGGTCCGTGCCGTGGTTGTTGATCTCGATACGGCCGTGGTCGCCGAAGTTGGCCGGGCCGTTGACGTTGTTGATGTGGTAGTTGCTGCTCATGTACCGGCTCCTGTTCCGCTTCCGGGTCAGGGCTTGGGCGGTGCGCCGCCACCGCCCTGCCCCGGGCTCTGAGGCCCGCTGCCCTGGGGCCCGTTGTTCTGGTTGATGGTGCCGCCGGCGCCGAAGATGCTGGGCCCGTTGACGTTGTTGACGTGGTAGTTCTGCGTGATGATCTTCTGCGCGTTGTCGAAGGAGCTCGTGTCGACGTTGTGGTCCTTCAAAAAGCGTTCGGTCGCGGTCAGCACGCCCTGCTGAAGGCGGACGAGGTAGTCGAGCGCGTCCATGCGCTCCGCGTAGCCCGCCTGCTGCCAGTCGCCGTACCACTCGCGCAGGCTGGTGGCGGCGCCGTAGTCGACGATCAGGTGCTGGTTCTTGACCTTGCGGCGCAGCTTGCGCAGCTTCCGCTCGTTGTCGTACCGCCATCGGGAGCGTTCCAGCATGCGCGCGGGGGCGCCGAACAGTTCGGACCCGGTGTGGGTGGTGGCGTACTTGAAGAGGCTCCACCAGCGGTCGAGGCTGGCCAGCGGGAGCGTGTCCACCTCGTGGAATTCGGCCTTGAGCGGCGGGATCGCGTAGGAGGCCACCTCCCAGCTGAGGCTGGGACGCGCGAGGATCGCCCGCAGGTACATGGAGACGATGAGCCGCCCGCCCTCGCCGACCCGTTCCAGGCACAGATGCGTCCGCATGCCGGCGCCGGGCTGCTGCAGGCCGGCCTGGACGAGCTGTTTGGGCACGTGCGGGTTCGGGCGCCGCGTGCGGTCGGGGAGCAGCTCGGGCAGCAGATAGGCGTTGCTGCCGAGGACGTAGAGCCGGTTCCTGGTGCGCAGTCCGTCCAGGCCGGAGATGCCCTCCATGTGGCGGGCGACGTAGGTGTGCAGGTCGATGGCGTCGAAGGAGAGCAGCGGGAGCTTGCCGCCGCCCGGGGCCTCGGCGGGCTGGCTGACGTCGATCGGGCCCCAGATGATCTCCCTCTCCTGGAGCCGGGTACCGCTGCCGACGAACGGGTTGGTGAACGCCGTCTCGTCGGCGTACGGCAGGACGTTGGAGCGCTTGAGTTCGTGCAGGCGCGCCTCCGCCCCCTGCTCGACGGGCGGGGCGAGCCCCTCCGGCTTCTCCGTGCCGCGGAATACCTGCTGCGCCGCGCCCCTGGCCCGGGCCTGGGTGGCGTAGACGAGGGCCCAGGTGACGGCGAGGATGCCGAGCGGGCCGTAGATCACGACGGGGATGAGGGAGCTGTGCCCGGCGAACAGTGACCACAGGCCCACCAGTACCGAGGCGGTCCACAGGATGCCGAGCGCGAGCAGCTGGCGGTCGAACACCGTTCTGCGCCGTACGGCCACGCGCGCGTGCCGGGCTACGGCCACGAAGTTGATGCCGAGGGTGAGTCCGATCGCGGTCAGCCGGTCGCCGGTGAGGTCGCGGTCGATGTCCCGGGCGAGGTCGTCGTGGAGGTGGGCCGTGGCGCAGATCCGTCGGGTGACGGCGTCCTTGCGGTACTGCGGCAACGAAGGTAACGATCTGCCCGCCACGATGCCCCGCCCCCCTGTTGCCGAAGTCGCGCGCTACACCCTAGAGACAACGGGAGGCGGCTGTCCGGGAGTTCGGGCGAGTCGGCCCCGGTTCAGTCGAAGCTGAGGCTCCCGGTGCGGGTGCGCTTGAGTTCGAAGAAGTCGGGGTCCGTGGCGAGGACCCGGAAGCTGTCGAAGAGCCGGGCCGCCCGTTCGCCGCGCGGCACGGCCCGCAGCACGGGACCGAACCACACCGTGCCGTCGACGTGGAGGGTGGGGGTGCCGACGTATCCGCCGGAGTCCCGCTCCGCGCCGGCCTCGTGGCTGCGGCGCACGGCGTCGTCGTAGGAGGGGTCGTGGGCGGCGGCGGCGAGTTCGGCGGGGAGCCCGGTCTCGGCGAGGGCCTCGGCGACGACGGCGTCGAAGTCCTCGGCCTTCTGTTCGTGGATACGGGTGCCGAACGCGGTGTAGAGGTCGCGCAGCACCTTGTCGCCGTGTGCCTCGGCGGCGGCCACCGCGACCCGGACGGGGCCGATCGACTTGTCGACGAGTTCCCGGTACCAGTCGGGGAGTTCATTGCCGAGGTTGTGCAGGTAGAGGCTCATGGGCCGGAACCGGAGGTCGAGCGGGCGGTGCCGTTCGACCTCCAGCAGCCAGCGGGAGGTGATCCAGGCGAAGGGGCAGGCGGGGTCGAAGTAGAAGTCGACGGGTACCGGGTTCTCGTGGGTCATGCCGCAACGCTAACCAACCGGTGGGCTGGAATCCCGACCCAATTCGTTACTGTTTCACTGGTCCAATGTGCCGAACAGTCGCACCAGCTCCGCCAACGGCATCGAACCGGGGGTCCGCCGCTCGCGGGCGAAGGTGTTGGCGAGGTGCTGGAGGAGTTCGTTGAACGGAGTGGGCACGCCGTGCAGCCGGCCGAGCAGGACGATCTCACCGTTGAGGTAGTCGGTCTCGATGGTGCCGGTGCCCCGGGCCAGGGACTGCCAGGAGGAGCCGCCGCCGCGCTCGGTGCCGTCGAGCTCCACCAGGGTGACCTTGTCGCCGCGGACGGCCTGCTGTTCCTCGGCGCTCGCGTACGCGATCCCGGCGGCGTCGAGGACGGCGACGGCCTCGGACCGCACCCTGTCGTAGAGCGCGACCGCTTCCTCGGTGGCCACCGGGCCGGTGACGGCCTCCAGGGCGTTGCCGAGGTTGCCCAGCAGCTTGGCGTACTGCCAGCGGGAGACGTCGGACACGACGGGCGCCTCGAAGTGCGCCTTCTCCAGGTCGGCGGCGATCTGCCGGAGGGTGTCGTCGGTGCCGTGGGGGTGGCGGCCGAGATGCAGGATGCCGGTGAGCGGGGTGCCGGCCGCGGAGACGACGCCGGGTTCGACGAAGGCCGAGGGCAGCCAGACGCAGACGCCGTACACCTGCCGGAAGACGCGCAGGGCCAGGCGCTGGCTCTCCACCCCGTTCTGCGCGCACAGCAGCGGCAGCCGCTCGGCCGCCGTTCCGCCGCCCGCCACCGGGGCCGGCCCCCAGGCCTGGAGAGCGGCCGCGCTGTCCTGTGTCTTGACAGCGAGGACGAGCACGTCGTCCTCGCGCAGTTCGCCGAGCGCGTCCGGCCCGTCGACCGTCGGCAGCCGATACGTGAGCTCACCCTCGGGCACCCTGAGACGCAGCCCGTTCTCCCGCAGCGCCGCGTGGTGGGCGCCCCGCGCGACCAGGACGACCTCGTGACCGGCCCCCGCGAGCCGTCCGCCGATGACGCCGCCGACCGCTCCTGCTCCGATGATGATGTAGCGCATGGGACGAGCCTCGCACACCGGTTGACCTTTCCCCTGGGGCAGAGTCGAGAGTCCGGGCCATGGACGACTTCTACCTGGGACAGACCGTGTTCACCGATCCGGGCGACCTGGACGTCGCGTCCCTGCCCCGCGATCCCGCCCAACTGGCCTTGCTGACCAGGGGTCTGATGATCCATCGGGCGGAGGGCGATCGCCTCGGCCACCCGGTCCCCGAGGACCGGCAGCTCGACGAGCCCGAGGAACGGCGGGTCCGCGGCATCCTGCGGATCCTGCGCGAGCGCGGGGACACCCCGCTCACCGAACAGCGGCCGTACGAGCGGCGGTTCACCGCGACCTGCCGGCACTTCTCGCTGCTGCTGTGCGGGCTGCTGCGGGCCACCGGCACCCCCGCCCGGCTGCGCTGCGGCTTCGCGACCTACTTCGCCGAGGGCTACCACGACGACCACTGGGTCACCGAGTACCGCCTGCCGGACGGCAGTTGGCGGCTGATCGACACCCAGGTGCTGCACCCCGCCTACGCACTGGACTTCGACCCGCTGGACGTGCCCAGGGACCGTTTCCTGGTGGCCGGGGACGCCTGGCTGAGGTGCCGTCGGGGCGGGGCGGACCCCCGGTCGTTCGGGGTCTGGGGGTACGGCGGTTTCGACGGCCTGTGGTACATCCGCACCAACGTCCTGCTGGACCTGGCCGCGGTCAACCGCGTCGAACTGCTGCCCTGGGACGTCTGGGGCCGGGAGATCCGCTCCGACACCGACCTGACCGAGGACGACCTGGCCCTGGTGGACGCGGTCGCCGCGGCCCGCACCGACGAGGAGCTGCGGCGGCTGTACGAGGATCCGCGGCTCACGGTGCCGGACGAGATCGGCTCGTACGCCGCCCGTACCGGCTACCGCGAGCTGCGGAGGGTCACGCTGTCATCTCCACGAGCTTGACGACCGTGTTCCAGTTGCGGCTGGTGGCGATCACGCCCTTGTTCAGGCGCGGCTTGGAGAGGTGCTCGGCGAGCTTGGAGCGGCCGAGGCCGTTCGGGGCGTACAGGTACAGCGCGCGGTCGCCGAGCCTGAACTCCTCGGGCAGACAGGCGTCCTGGTCGATCTCGGCGAAGCGCTCGGCGTCGACCGGTGCGGAGAAGTAGGTGACGTGGAGCTGCTTCGCCTCCAGCTCGGCGGCCGGGAAGGGGCAGGCCTCGACGATCGCCTCCAGGTACGCGTGGTCGCGCACGATGACGTCGACCGCGAATCCGAACTGCTTCTCGATCGCCTCGGCGAGCTCGGCCGCGAGGGAGTCCTCGTCGCCGTGGTCGGCGGTGAACACGGCCTGGCCGCTCTGGAGGTAGGTCCGTACGGCGCCGTGGCCGAGGCCTTCCAGGAGGCTGCGCAGTTCGGCCATCGGGACCTTCTTGGCGCCGCCCACGTTGATCCCGCGCAGGAGGGCCGCATACGTCGTCGTCATCCGGACACCTTAGGGGGCCGTCGTGCCCCGTGGGGGTGGGCACGACGGCCGGGTCCGCGGGTGCGGACTGCGCTGAACTCTGGCCGATCCAGCGGTCGTCGATCAACCGCTACACGCACCTGTGACTTATTCAACAAGGCTTTGTAATAACAAAGGGGACCCAAATAGATGTAAGGGGCCTCCTCCTCCCCAGTGGGGAGGAGCCGGGGTCCGGGGGGATGATTCCCGCCGGTTCCACTTCACCGGGCAGTACGACGTGCAGGCTTTATCCGCCCCATACCTTCGAAACGAAAGGTGGCGGCAGGGGGCCTCCACCGTGCACAAGGGGGCAAGCCCGTCATGGGGAACGGAGACATACGGGTGCGGGGCCTGGCCGCCCGCGCGGGCGGCTGGAGCGCCCGGCACCGATGGGCTGCCGTCGGAATCTGGGTGCTGTTCGTCGTGCTGGCGATGGGGCTCAGTTCGGCGGTGGGCCGGGTGGACGTGGACGAGAGTCAGTCGCTGAAGGGTGAGACGTACACCGCATCGAAGATCATCGAGGACGCCGGGATCGACGAGCCGGCCGGTGAGACGGTCCTGGTCCAGGCGAAGGACGGCGGCCTCAAGGCCACGGACGAGGAGTTCCGCTCCGCGGTCACCGCGGTGATGGAGGCCGTGGACGCCACCGGCAAGGTCACCGACGTCACCTCGCCGTACGACACCGACACCGTCTCCCAGGACGGCCGCAGCGCGCTCGTGCAGTTCGACATGAAGGGCGACGCGGAGACTGCGGGCGAGCGCGTCGAGCCGGTGCTGAACGCCGTCGAGAAGGTCCAGAAGGACAACCCGTCGCTGACGATCGAGCAGATCGGCAGCGCCAGCATGATGAAGACGTTCGACGACGCGTTCGGGGACGACTTCCAGAAGGCCGAGTACTCGGCTGTGCCCGTGGCCCTCGGCATTCTGCTCATCGCCTTCGGCGCGCTCGTCGCGGCGCTGCTGCCGGTGCTCCTGGCGATCACCGCGATCATGGCGACCATGGGCCTGATGGGCATCGTCAGCCATGTGATGCCGATGGACGACACCGCCAACTCGGTGATGCTGCTGGTCGGTCTGGCCGTCGGCGTCGACTACTGCCTGTTCTATCTGCGCCGGGAGCGCGAGGAGCGGGCCGCCGGACGCGACCCGCAGACGGCACTGCGGATCGCCGCCGCCACCAGTGGCCGCGCGATCGTCGTCTCCGGCATCACGGTGTGCGTGGCGATGGCGGGCATGCTGTTCACCGGTATCTCCTCCTTCGAGGCGATGGGCCTGGCCTCGCTGATGGTGGTGGCCGTCGCCATGGTCGGCTCGGTGACCGTGCTTCCCGCGATGCTGTCGCTGCTGGGCCACCGCGTGGAGAAGGGCCGTATCCCCTTCCTGCACCCGGAGAGCAAGTGGCGCCGCAAGCGCGGCGGGGTCAATCGGGAGAGCCGGTTCTGGACGGCCGTCCTCGGCGGTGTGCTGAAGCGGCCCGTGGTCTCGGTGGTCGTGGCGGCCGGTGTGCTGCTCGCCGTAGCCGCGCCCGCGCTCGGCATGAAGACCCAGAACCTCACGCTGGACCAGGAGTTCGGCGACTCGCTGCCCATCGTCCAGACGTACAACCGCGTCAACGACGCCTTCCCCGGCGGCTCCGAGCCGGCCGAGGTGGTCGTCAAGGCGGACGACATCAACGCCCCCGAAGTGCAGGGCGCCCTCGCCGACTTCAAGAAGGAGGCCGTCGCCTCGGGTGCCTCGCGCGGCCCGGTCGAGATCAAGCTGCACGAGGAGCAGAACCTCGCCTTCGTGTACGTCCCGCTGGTCGGCGGCTCCGACCTCGACAAGGCGGGCGCGAACCTGGAGAAGCTGCGCGACGAGGTGCGTCCGGCAACGCTCGGCAAGGTGGACGGCCTTGAGGCGCCGATCAGCGGACAGGTCGCCGGCAGCCACGACTTCAACGAGCAGCTGACCGGCGCGGTCGCCCCGGTCTTCGCCTTCGTGGTGGTCTTCGCCTTCCTGCTGATGCTGCTGTCGTTCCGCTCGCTGACGATCGCCGTCACCTCGATCGTGCTGAACCTGCTCTCGGTGGGCGCGGCCTACGGCATCCTCGTCGCCGTCTTCCAGCACGGCTGGGGCGCGTCGCTGGTGGGCGCGGAGGGCGTCGGCGCCATCATCACCTGGCTGCCGCTGTTCCTCTTCGTGATCCTGTTCGGCCTGTCGATGGACTACCACGTGTTCGTGGTCTCGCGGATCCGCGAGGCACGTCTGAAGGGCCGCAGCACGAAGGACGCGATCCAGCACGGTGTGGTCACCACGGCCGGTGTCGTCACCAGCGCCGCGGTCATCATGGTCGCCGTGTTCGCGATCTTCGGCACGCTGTCCATGCAGTCCATGAAGCAGATGGGCGTCGGCCTCGCGGCCGCGGTGCTCATCGACGCGACGATCATCCGGGGCGTGCTGCTCCCGGCGGTCATGGCGCTGCTGGGCGAGCGCAACTGGTACCTGCCGAAGTCGCTTCGCTGGCTGCCGGACATGACGCACGACGAGGCGCCGGAGGCCATCACCCACGAGCGGAAGGACGAGGCGGAGCCCGTCCGGGTGTGACACCTCCGCACTGAGCTGGGCCCGTCGGTCTCGGGGGTACCGACGGGCCCTTGTGCTGCACCCGCTGTGAACTGCGGGTCTGCCACAGCGAGTTCGTCTAAGGTGGGCGGATGGGCTGGGGGCATGGGAGGGGCAGGATGGCCGCTGTGGTAGCCGTGCACGGAGTCGGCAAGCAGCTGCTGGGCGAGGAGAGCCTGCTGAAGGACTGGCGGCCGGCGCTCCAGGACGGCCTGCGCCGCGCCGGGGGCCCCGACCTGGGCGCGGACGACCTGGCCATGGCGTTCTACGGCGACCTGTTCCGCCCGCCGGGCCGCACCCTGTCGGTCGGTGACCACCGCTACACGGCCGCCGACGTGGCCGAGGGGCCCGAGACCGAGCTGCTGTACACGTGGTGGGAGGCCGCCGCCGCGGTGGACGAGCGGGTCGTGCCGCCGGGCGCCAACACCCTGGCCCGTGCGCCGCGTTCGGCGCAGGCCGCGCTGCGGGCGCTGTCGGCGTCCCGGTTCTTCTCCGGGCTCGCCCTGCGGACCCTGGTGTCCGACCTGAAGCAGACCACCCGCTATCTGCTGGAGCCGGAGGTGCGCGAGGCGGCCCGGCAGCGGGTGGCGGACGCGATCGGCGACGACACCCGCGTCGTCGTGGCGCACTCCCTGGGGTCCGTGGTGGCGTACGAGACGCTGTGCGCCCTGCCCGGGCACGGTGTGCGGGCCCTGGTCACCCTGGGCTCCCCGCTCGGCATCCGGATGGTCCACGACCGGCTGTCGCCCGCCGGTGTCTGGCCGGGCGGAGAGTCGCTGGCCTGGACCAACCTTGCCGACGAGGGCGACGTGGTGGCCCTGGTGAAGGATCTCGCCCCGCAGTTCGGCGAGCGGCTGACCTCGGTGCTGGTGCACAACGGCGCGCACGCCCACGACGCCACCGCCTACCTCACGGACCGGCGCACCGGCGAGGCCGTCCGGGGAGGGCTGCATGCCCGCTGAGCCGGGCGCGCGACGCCTGCTCCTGGCCACGGCCGTGTCCCACTACAGCGCCGATCCGGCGCTGAACCGGCCGGAGCTCGTTCAGGCCCGGGACCAGGTCGTCCGGCTGTTCACCGAGCGGCTGGGCTACGAACTCGACCACACGCTCGGCACGAATCCGACGGAACCGGTCCTCACCGGAGCGCTGCGGCGCTTCAGTACGGACCCGGGCCGGCGAGCGGAGGACCTGGTCGTGCTGTACGTCGCCGCGCACGGGGAGGTCGTGGAGTCGACGGGCGAGCACCGTCTGCTCACCTCGGAGTGCCGCTCGGACGACATCGCCGACGCCATGCCGACGCTCCGGCTGGCGCAGAAGCTGCTGCTCGAAACGCCCGTGCGCCGCCTGCTGCTCCTGCTCGACACCTGCTACTCCGGGCGGGGCGGCAACGAGGTCGTGGCCTCGGCGCTGAAGCAGATGGGGCAGGGCTGGACCGAGGCCGGGTCGGGCTTCGCGGTCATCTCCTCCGCGCAGCCCCACGAGCAGGCCGAGTCCGGAGCGTTTCCGCGGCTGCTGGAGCGGGCGGTGGAGGCGTCGGCCGCGGAGGGCGGCACGGGTGCGCTGGATCTGGACCGGCTCGTCCAGCACATGAACGACGACCCGGAACGGCCCGGCTATCAGCAGATCAACCTGAGCCTGGGCGCGCTGACCGGCCGCGTGCCGCCGTTCGTCGCGATCCCGCCCGCGGGCCGTCCAGGGGCGGCCCTTCAGGACCGCGCTTCCGAGCACCGCCCGCCCGAAGGCCTTCCGTCCGGGTCCGGCGCGGCGGGCGTCCTGCCGCCCCAGGTCCGCTCACAGCCCAGCGGGGTGCCCACTCCACTCGGTGTGGCCCGTCGTTCGGGTCATGGGCCCCTCTTCCCCGATGCCGATCCGCCCCGGCTCGACGGGGACGACGGCCTCGACGGCGAGCAGCGGCGCAAGGCCGCGCTCACCCTGTGGGAGCGGTGGACGAAACAGCGCCGCAGCGCCGCGCTGCTCTACGGCTTCCCCGGCGTCGGCAAGACCGACCGTGTGGTGCGCCCGCTGCTGGACGAGGCGAGGCTGCTGCACGACCGCGTCACCGTCCTCGTCGACGCGCCCGAGCATCCCGTGAACGCCTCGAAGGAGCTGCTCGCCCGGCTGCACGCGCAACTGGATCTCCAGGGCCACTACGGACCGGCGTCCGCCATCGCCTCGGAACGGCGGCTCGACAAGGCGCTGGTGATCCTGCTGAACCTCGGGGTGCTCGTCGTCGTCGACGAGTTCCAGCGGTTGTTGGGCCCCGACGGCCGCCCGGTGCAGCCCGTCGCGGACGATCTGAAGGCGGCCTCGGGTCCGGGGGCGCGGGGCGACGGCTGCCTGTGGCTCGTGTCCAGCCAGAAGGTGCACCCCGTGTGGGCGCAGGCGTTCCATCCCGTGGAGCTGCCGCCGCCCCCGGTCGAGGACGCCGTACGGATCCTGCTCAGCAGAAAGGATCCGTACGACGCCGAGCAGTGGTTCCCCGAACAACGGCGGGTGGAGGTCGTGGAGCGGCTGGGCCGCAACCCCTTCGCCCTGTCGCTGCTGGACAGCCTGGTGGGGCCGTCCGACTACTCCCTGGAGGAGGTCCTCGGACCGCCCAGTGCGGTGCCGCAGGCGCCGTACGACCTCCAGTTGGTCGATCTGGTCGAGAAGGAGCTGGTCACCAAGGCGACCGAGCGGCTGACCGCCGAGGCCGCGGGCGCGCTGCGCCAGTTGTCGGTCCTGACGGACTGGGCCGGGCAGGACCTGGTGGAGGCGATGACCGGGCATCTGGGCCACTTCCCCGCCGCGCGCAAACAGCTCCAGGAACGTTTCCTGCTCCAGGTCCGCAGCGTGAGCAACGAGACCACGCATGCGCGCAGCACCCGTTACCAGGTCCATCCCGCCGTACGGGAGATCGTCTGCGTCCGCATGCGCCACGACGCCAAGAGCTGGAGCGCCGCCCACCGCCGCGCCGGGCTCTGGCACGCCCGGCCGCTCTTCGCGAGGGACCCCTCACGGGCGGGCGAACTCCGGCTCGCGCTCGCGCTGTCGGCGGCCCGGCTGCACTTCGTCGAGGGACAGCTGCCCGGCGAGCTGGCCCGGGCGGTGCAGGCGCTCGGCCGGTACATGGAACGGGAGTTCGGCAAGGAGCGGCTCAAGCTGCCGCCGCCCTCCTCCCCGGCGGAGGTGACCGCCCGCATCCAGCTGCTGGACGCGTACCACACCGAGGACGGCACGCCCTTCACCCACCACCACCTGGCGCGGCTGCTGCGCCACCGGGCCGAACCCGGGGACCTGGAACGGGCGTTGGAGCACGCCCGGCCGGCCACCCGAGGCCAGTCCGACGTGTATCCGTGGAGCCTGCTGCTGAAGCTCCTGCGGGACGTGCGGGGGCCGGAGGCGGCCGTGCAAGCCGGATGGGACGCGATCGAGCACATCAAGGACGGCCGGGCGTTCGTCGTCTACGACGAGATCGCCAAGTGCCAGATCCGGCTCGGCCGTGCGGCGGACGCGCTGGAGACGCTGCGCGAGGGCTGTGCCCGGGTCAAGAGGCAGGACGCCTACCGCCTCGCCGAGCACGCCGTGCAGTACGCGGCGGCCGAACCCACCGCCGGGCCGCTGGAGGAGACCGCGGCCTGGGTCCGGGAAGACCCGGCCCTGCGGGCGCAGGCGTACATGGCGGAGGTCCTGCTGCTGCAACGGCACGGCAAGTGGCCGGATTCGGCGCGCATGGCGCAGTCCCGTCGCCGGGAGTACGCCACCTTCATCCATCTGGCGGTCTACGAGGCGCTCGGCTGGCTCGGGGCGGGCGACCCGGCTCGCGCGCAGCAGGCGCTGACCAGCTTCCCCGGGGGCGTCCCCAACAGCCCCCGGCCCAAGCCGCGCGAGGGCAAGACCTGGCTGGCGTCCCTCATCGCCCTGCACGACGGCGACCTGGACCGGGCCCGCCGGATGCTCGCCCTCTACCTGGGCGTCGACGAATGGGGCGGCACGGCGGAGGAGTTGCGCCGAGCACTGCTCGCCGAGTGGGACCGCCCGGAGACGCGGATGGACGAGTCCAACCCGGCCTTCGTCGCCCCGGTCCTGCCGCCGTACGTCACCGGCCGGCTCTCCTTGGCCGTGCGCTCCCAGTACGGCTCACCGGTGCTGACCGAGACCGCTCCGCTGTCCTGAGGCCAGCTCCGCCTCGATGAGGTCCGCCGCCCGGCGCGTGCCGCCCTCCTCGGCCGTGCGGGCCTGGATTTCCTTCAGGCGCCCGGCGACCTCCGGGTCGTCCACGAGGGCGAGGGCCGCCTCGCGCAGTGCCTCGGCAGTGGCCTGCTCGGTTTCGAGGCGGCGGGCGACACCGAGCGCCTGGAGCATGTCGGCGTTGCCGAACTGGTCGACGGCCTGCGGTACGGCGATCATCGGGGTGGCCGTGACCAGCCCCTCCTGGCTGCCGCCCGCGCCCGCGTGGGTGACGAACAGGTCGGCCTGCTTCAGGACCGCCAACTGCGGCACCCAGGACCGCACCTCGACGTTCTCGGGTACGTCCCCCAGCTCGGCGGGGTCCACATGCCGGCCGATCTGGAGCACCAGGTGCCAGCCCGGCAGGCCGGCGAAGGCCTTGACGCACTCGCGGTAGAAGCCGGGCTGCTTGGTGAAGGAGGACCCGAGGGAGACGAGCACCACCTTCTCGGCGTCGGCGGGCCGCTGCCAGTCGCCCTCGGCGGTGCGGTCGCCCTGGCAGGCGCCGACGAAGGAGTGCACCGTCTCGTCCACCCGGTCGGCGTGGGGCTGCAAGGCCTTGGGGACGAGGACGAGGGAGCGCGCCGGGCGGCCCACGAACGGATCCGGGTGCTCGGTGATCCCGTTCTCCTCCAGCCAGGCGTGGAAGCGGGCGTAGTAGGCCTGCCCCCGCTCGGTCTTCTTCGGCTCCTCCCACATCGGCTCGGCGACCTCCTTCTCGTAGCCGTCCCAGGCGACGAGGTTCGGCGAGAGGGAGACGACGGGCACGCCCCAGCGGTGGGCGAGGACGCGGGCCGGGTAGGAGGTGATGTCGTGCAGGACGAGATCCGGCTCGTCACCGTCGTAGGCCTCGATCAGCTGCGGCAGCGCCTGGATCGCGTCGGCGAGGAACGGCTCGACGTTGTCCAGCAGGGTGCTGCCCCAGGCCTCCGGGTCGGCGTCGGGGCCGGGGAGGGTGGAGTTCCAGAGCCTGGGCTCGGCGCCGGTCGCGGCGACCTTCTCGGCGAACGCGGGCGGGATCGCGTAGGTGACCCGGTGCCCGCGCGCCACGAGCTCGCGGATCACCTCAAGGCTCGGGTTCACGTGTCCGTGGGCGGCGATGGAGAACATGGCGATGTGTGCGGGAGTGGTCATGCCGACGACTCTAGGCGAGACGAGACGTCTCGTGCAACTTATATCGCGGAGCACCTGGGCTTCGCATGACGTATAAACGTTCGGTCGAGCGGGTGGATCGGGGGCGGGGACGATGACTGAGGGCGTCGACCAGGACGACGTGCTGTGGGCGCGGAACGTGCTGCTGGGCACGGAACGGCCGAGCCCGCGCCGGGCGGTGGACGCGTGCCGGGTGCTGGCGCGGGTGAGCCCGGCGACGTATCTGCCGCGCCTCTCGAAGGCGTTGTACGAGCTCGCGTTCGTGGCCGAGCTGCGGGAGAAGCCCGAGATCCGGCTGACGCTGTTCGAGGAGGCCGTCGAGGCCGCGTACGCCATGGACGAGACGGACCCGCAGCGCGCCGACGTACTGCTGTCGTCGCTCGACTGGCAGCAGCGGGAGCTGTTCGGCCTGGGACGGCGCCCGGAAGGGCTTGCGGTGTGCGAGGAGATGGCCCGGGTGAGCCGCCGGGCCGTCGACGCCGGCGCTCCGGAAGCGGGCGGACTGTACGCGTGGGCGCGCGCCCTGGCGGAGGAGGGCCGCCATGGCGAGGCGGCCGCGCTGTACGAGGAGTTCGCCCGGCGCAGCCGGCCGCGCGGACCGCAGGGCGGGGGTACCGCCTGGGTGTTCATCGAGTGGGGTGCGGAGGCGGAGGCGGCCGGGCTGGGGGCAGCCGCGGTGGAGGCGGCCCGCGAGCTGGTCGCGCTGCAGCGGGAGGACCTGGCCGGACGGAACGCCTCCCTCGCCCTGCTGCTGTTCGCCCTGGTCCGGCTCGCCGAAGTGCTGGACGGGCAGGGCGAGTCGGAGGAGGCCTCGGCCGCGCTGGCGGAGGCCGGCGAACTGTACGCGGAGCTGGCCTCGCACGGTGATCCGCACTCGGCGGGCAGCTACCGGTACACCTTCTGGGCGGTCCTGTTCGGGCTGACCGGCCGCGCCGAGGAACCTGCGGCACCGGGCCGCCCGGCCCCGCCGTTCGGCTCGGAGGCGCTGCACTGGGCCCGTGACGTCCGCGAGCGCTATTTCGCCGGACTGCCCGCCCTGGAAACCGCCTTGACGGAACCGGCCTGCGACGACGACCTCGCCGAGCGGATCCGCCGGCACCGCAGACTGACGGTCCGCGCCACGCTGCACGCCCAGCACCGGCACGGGTACCGCTTCCTGGAATCCGTACGTCCCCACTTCGAGGAAGGCGTCGCCCTGGCCCGCCGCCTCCACGCCCTCGATCCTGCGGCGGGGGCGGCTCCGCTCGCCCGGGCCCTGTTCGACCGCGCGGGTGCGCTGACCACCGACCATCACTTCGCCGCCGCGCAGTCCGACTTCGAGGAGGCCCGCGCCCTGCGTGCCGCTCTGCGGTGATGGCGGGCGAGCCCCGGACCCGGCCGCCTCCACACCCCGCCCCAGCCCCGGGCGCGACACCGCCCGCCGGGCCCTGTTCGACCACTCCGGCGCACCCACCACCAACCAACAACGCGCCACCGCACACGCCGACGTCGAGGAGCCCCGCGCCCTGCGCGCCGCTCTGCGGTGATGGCGGGCGAGCCCCGCCTTCCCGTCCCTCTCACCCGCACGCCGACGCCGACGCCGAGAAGACCCAGCCCCCGCCTGCCGCTCAGCGCTGATAGCGCGCCAGGACCAGGTTCCCGTCGTCCTCCAGCCGGTCGCGCAGCTCGTCGAGTCCGATCGCGCCGCTGTAGTACTCCTGGAAGGCGGGGGTGGCGACCTTGTCCTTCCACTCCGGGTAGCCGCGCACGGACTGCGCGGGCGCGGAGCGCAGATGGGCGGCGAGGGCGGTGCCGGTGGCCCAGTCGTGCTCGGGGGTGCGCAGGGCCGGGTCCTTCAGGGCCTCGGTGCCGGTGGGCAGCATCCAGTCGCCGAGGGCGAGGCGGACCATGTTCGCGGGCCGGAGCAGGAAGTCGACGAACTCGGCCGCCTCCTGCTGGTGCGGGCTGTCCTCGGCGATGGACAGCGTCTGCGGGCTGACGCCCTGCGTGAGCCCTTCGGCGCCCGCCGGGGCGGGCAGCACCTGCCAGTCGAAGCCCTCCGGCGCCTGCTGCACGATCTGCTGCCGGTAGGAGAAGCCGAGCGGGACCATCGCGTACTTGCCGCCGAAGAAGCCCGGCAGGGTGTCCGAGCCGCCGCTGCCCAGGGTCGTCGGAGAGGCACTGCGGTCGGTGTTGACCTGGTCGTGGACGGTACGCGGCATCACCTCGTCGCCCGCCCCGAAGCGGACGGTCACCTTGCCGTCCGCACCCCGGTGGAACAGCTGCCCGCCCGCCGACAGCGACAGGTTGAGGCTCGCGGAGACCGGGTCCTTCAGCGGCCAGGCGACCCCGTACTTCCCCGCGCCGCTCAGCTCCTCGGTGATCTGCCGGAACTCCGGCCAGCTCCAGGGGCGTTCGGGCGTCGGGATGCGTACGCCGGACTCCTTCAGCCAGGTGGCGTTGGCGACGATCACCCTCGGTTCCTGGAGGAACGGCACGCCGTAGATGCCGTCGCCGAAGGTCGCCGTCTCCCAACTGCGCTGCGGGATGTCCGACTTCAGGCGATCGGGCAGCAGGTCGGTCAGATCGGCGAGATAGCCGCCGTAGGCGAAGTCCGCGAGGTCGTCGGAGGCGTCGTGGATGATGTCGGGCGCCTCACCGCCCTCGAAGGAGGTGAGCAGCTGGTCGTGGACGCTGTCCCAACTTCCCTGCACGTACTCGACCTTGACGTCGGCATGCGTGTCGTTCCACTCCTTCACCAGCTCCTTGTTGGCCTCGACGGACTCCTCCTGCCAGGCCAGGGACTGGAAGCGGAGGGTGATACGGCCGTCCGGGGACGCGTCGTCGCCGGTGCAGCCGGCCAGCAGCAGGAGGAGCGCGAGGATGCCCGCGACTTTGCGCATCAGTTCTTCACCGCCCCGGCGAGCATGCCGCCCGTGATCCGTCGTTGGACGACCGCGAAGACGATCAGCGAGGGCAGCGTGGCGAGGAAGGCAGCGGCCGCCAGGGGGCCCAGGTCGGCGACGCCCTCGGCGCCGATGAAGTGGGTGAGGATCACCGGCAGGGTCTGCTTCTCGGGGGTCTTCAGCAGCACCAGCGCGAAGAAGAACTCGTTCCAGGCGGTGACGAAGGCGAACATCGCGGTCGCCGCGATCCCCGGCGCCAGCAGCGGCGCGGTCACCGAGACCAGGGTGCGCAGCCGCCCGGCCCCGTCGACGGCGGCCGCCTCCTCCAGTTCGGCCGGCACGGCCCGGACGTATCCGACGAGCATCCACAGCGCGAACGGCAGCGCCCACACGACGTACACCAGGATCAGCCCGAACAGGGAGTTGACCAGCCGCAGTTCCTTCAGCACGAGGAACAGCGGGATGATCAACAGGACCAGCGGGAAGGCCTGGCTGACGACGACCCAGCCGGAGGCGGCGCGGGCGAGCCGGGTGCGGTGCCGGGCCATGACGTACGCCATCGGGGTCGCGATCACCACGGCGATCAGCGCGGCGGAGACCGCGGCGATCAGGGAGTTGGACGCGGCCTCCAGCAGCGGCTGCTCGTCGAAGGCCTGGCGGAAGTTGTCCAGGGTGGGGTTCTCGGGGATCCAGGTGGGGTGCAGGCTGCCCAGTTCGCGGGGCGGTTTGAACGCGGTGGAGATCAGCCAGAGGAACGGGAAGGCGAGGAAGACGAGATAGGCGAGCAGGGCGGCGTACTGGCCGACACGGCCCGTGGTGCTGGTTCTCATGACTCGTCACCTCCGCGCAGCCGCCCGGCCAGGAACAGCGCGAGCAGGACCGAGACCAGGGCCACCATCACGCATCCCATCGCCGCTGCGTAGCCGAACTGCCCGTAGCGGAAGGCCTCTTCGTAGGCGAAGAGCATCGGCAGACGGGTGCGGCCGCCGGGTCCGCCGCCGGTCAGGACGTAGACCAGCGCGAACGAGTTGAAGTTCCAGATGAAATTGAGCGCCGTGATCGCGAGGGCCACCGGCCGCAGGGCGGGCCAGGTGACCGTGCGGAAGCGGCGCCAGGCGCCCGCGCCGTCCATGGCGGCGGCCTCGTGGAGTTCGCGCGGGGTGTTCTGCAGGCCGGCGAGGAGGGCGACGGTCGTGGTCGGCATCCCGGCCCAGACGCCCACGACGATCACGGCGGGCAGTGCGGTCGCGAGGCCGCTGAGCCAGTCGCGGCCGTCGCCGAGGCCCAGGTCGCGGAGGGTCTCGTTGAGGATGCCCGCGTCGGGGTTGTAGACGAGCCGCCACATCACGCCGACGACGACCTCGGGCATGGCCCAGGGGACGATGGCGAGGGCGCGGGCCAGCCAGCGCAGCCGGAGGTCCTGGTTGAGCAGCAGGGCGAGGCCCAGCGCGAGCAGGAACTGGGGCACGGTCACGCCGACGGCCCAGACCAGGCCGATCCGGAACGACTCCCAGAACAGCGTGTCCTCAAGGAGGTCGCTGAAGTTGAGACCGCCTATCCACTGGGTGGACCGGGTGCGTCCCGACTGGGAGTCGGTGAAGGCGAGCAGGATGCCGTACAGCAGCGGTCCGACGCTCAGCAGCAGGATCGGGATCAGCGCGGGCAGCACCAGGAACCAGGCGCCGCCCGCACGCGGCCCTCCTGACACCGACCGCTTCGTCGCGGTCACCAGGGTCACGTGATCGACTCCTCGCAGGGCTCGTGACGATCTCGGACTGGGCCTGGTCATGGTCGTGACAGCCGTATCCGGCGTCAAGACACCGCGCACACGGTCCGACCTGTGGGAATGCAAGACTGGCCGACAGACGACCACTCACCGAGGGCGACATGGAGGCGGACAATGGACGAGTTGCGGGCCCGGGAGGTACTGGCCGCGGCGGGGGTGCTGCCGCCCGGTGCGGCGCGGGACGCCACTCTCCTCGCCCTGGGCGAGAACGCCGTGTTCGCCGCCGGTGACCTGGTCGTCAAGGTGGGACGCGACGCCGAGCTGCTGGACCGGGCGCGTCGCGAACTGGACATCGCGGAGTGGCTGGCGAAGGCCGGCGTGCCCGCGGTGCGCGCGGCTGCCGCCGAGGCGCTGCTGGTCGAGGGACATCCGGTGACGGTGTGGCACCGGCTGCCCGATCCGGTACGGCCCGCCGAGCCACGGGATTTGGCCGAACTGCTACGGGTGGTGCACGCCCTGCCCGCGCCTCCCTTCGCACTGCCGCCGCGGGAACTGCTGGGCGGGGTGGAGCGCTGGCTGCGGCTCGCGGGGGACGCGATCGATCCGGCGGACGCGGCGTATCTGCGGGAGCGGCGGGACGGGTTCGCGGGGGCGGCGGCCCGGCTGACGCCGCGGTTGCCGGTGGGGCCGATTCACGGGGATGCGCTGCCCCGGAATGTGCATGTCTCCGCCGAGGGGCCGGTGCTGGTCGATCTGGAGACGTTCTCCTTCGATCTGCGGGAGCACGATCTTGTGGTCATGGCGCTGTCCCGGGACCGGTACGGGTTGCCTGCGGCGGCTTATGACGGGTTCGTGGCGGCGTACGGGTGGGATGTGCGGGAGTGGGAGGGGTGCTCGGTGCTGCGGGGGGCGCGGGAGACCGCCAGCTGTGCGTGGGTGGCTCAGCATGCGGGGAGCAATCCGAAGGCGCTGGTGGAGTTTCGGCGGCGGGTCGCGTCTTTGCGGGACGGGGACGAGAGCGTGCGGTGGTATTCGTTCTGAGCGCCTAAGGGGTAGGGGGCTGTCGTTTCGTGGGCGGCTGCGGGCTTGTTGTGGCTTGTCGCGCCCCGCGGCGGAGCCGCATATCGACACGGCCCCGCGCCCCTGGCGGCGTCAGCTCACCCTGGATGGTTTGTGCTGCCCGCCTCAGTTCCGCAAGGACCGTGCGCACCGCCTTTCTCGCCGTGCGCTCGGGGCGGTAGAGGGCGTCGACGTGGCGGGTGGCCTGCACGCCGGTGAGCGGTTTGAGGACCAGTGCCGGGTGTGGCCGCACCGTGAAGCGGGGCATCAGGGCCAGGCCTCCGCCTGCCGCCACCGCTTCCGCGACGACGACGAACTCGTTGATGCGGTGGGCCAGGTGGAGGCGGCGGCCCGCGGCCGCGGAGATCGCCTCGATGGTCGCCAGGACGGGGAAGCCGTCGTGCACGGTGATCCACGGCTCGTCCGCCACGTCGTTCGGGGTGACCCGGCGCTTGGTGGCGAGCGGGTGGTCGGCGGGCATGGCGACGTCCAGCGGCTCGCGCAGCAGCGTGGTGGCGGTCACCGAGTCCGGCCAGGGCGCGGCGTGGGCGAGACGGTGGGCGAGGACGAGGTCGTACTCGCGGGTCAGGCGCGGGAAGTCGTCCTGTATGACGTCCTCGTCGGCGAGCGCGAGCACCGGGTTGCCGGGGCCGGCGAGGGCGCGCAGCAGCAGGGGGAAGAACACCCCGCCGGCGCTGTGGAACGCGGCCACCGAGACCTGCCCGTCGTTCCGCCCGACGAACTCCTCGACGCTGCCGCGGGCCCGTGCCAGTGCCGTCTCCACCTCGACCGCCGCGCCCGCCAGCGCCTGTCCCGCGTCGGTCAGCACCAGCCGTCTGCCCTGGCGCTCGGTGAGTGGTACGGGGATCGAGCGCTGGAGCAGCCGCAGCTGCTGGGAGATCGCCGACGGGGTCACCAGCAGGGCCTCGGCGACCGCGGTGACACTGCCCAGTTCGCCGAGCTCGCGCAGGATGCGCAACTGCCGTTCGTCCATCTCCTCAGTGTAGGAGGTCCATGTAGGAGCACTAAAAGATCGTTTAAGAAACACGTACTGGGCTTCAAGGATTCTCCGGTGCACCGTAGGGAGGTGTCCGACGTACGCCGTACCGATGCGGTACTCCTCCTGGTCGCGATCGTCTGGGGATCCAGTTATCTGTCCGCCCAGACGGCCACCGCCGCCCTGCCCGTCCTGCTGGTGCTGTTCGCCCGCTACGCCCTCTCCGCGCTCGCCTGTCTCGGCCTCGTCGCCTCCCGGCGGGGGCCGCGCCGGTGGACCCGCCAGGAGCTGCGGGCCGGTGTGCCGCTCGGTCTGACCCAGGCCGCGGTGCTGGTCGTGGAGACGTACGGCGTCGCCCACACCACCGCCGCGAACGCCGGGCTCATCATCAGCCTGACCATCGTGCTCACCCCGCTGCTCGACCGCGGCGGCCGGCGCAGCGGACTGCCCGCCCGCTTCTACGCCGCGACCGGCGTGTGCGTCCTGGCCGTCGGACTGCTGATGTCCGGCAACGGCTTCCACGCCCCTCGCCTCGGCGACCTGCTGATGCTCGGCGCCGCGCTGGTCAGGGCCGGCCATGTCGTCCTCGTCGGACGGCTCACCGTCGGCAAGGCGATCCGTCCGCTGCATCTGACGACGGTGCAGACGCTCGTCGGCACGGTGCTGTTCCTGCCGGCCGCCGCACTGGACCTGCCGACCCTGGTCCACGCCGACGCCGCGACCTGGACTCAGCTGGTGTATCTCGCCCTGTTCTGCAGTGTGTTCGCCTTCCTGGCGCAGACGTGGGCCGTGCAGCGCACCTCGGCCAGCCGGGCCAGCCTGCTGCTGGGCACCGAGCCGCTGTGGGCCGTCGCGGTGGGCATCGCCGTCGGCGGCGAGCACCTCACCGCGCTCACCGGCCTGGGCGCGGCCCTGATGCTCACCGGCACCTACTGGGGGCAGGCCGTGGAGCGAGCCCACCGCACGGCCCCCGCGCCCGAACCTCCCGAGTCCCACCCCACCGAAGAGGACCCCGCATGCCGAACCACGACACTTACGACCACCTGATCGCCCTCCTCGACACCGCCGGGGTCGACTACCAGCTCCTCGACCACGAGCCCGAGGGCGCCACCGAGGCCGTCTGCGCGCTGCGCGGTCACCCCGCCTCGCAGGCCGCGAAGTGCATCGTGCTCCGGGTCAAGGTCGACCGCCGCACCACCCGCCATGTCCTTGCGGTGGTCCCCGGGGACCGGCGGGTGGACCTGGACGCCGTCCGGACGCTGTACGCGGCGCGCTACGCCGGTTTCAGCGACGCGGAGACCGCCGAGCGGCTGGCCCGCTCGGTGCCGGGCACCGTCCTGCCGTTCAGCTTCGACCCCGAGCTCGAAGTGGTCGCCGATCCCGAGGTGGTGGCCCAGCCGAAGCTGTACTTCAACGCGGCCCGGCTTGACCGGTCGCTGCTGATGTCGGGCGCCGACTACGCACGGCTGGCCGAGCCCCGCGTCGAGCGGATCGCGGGTCCCGCCCCGGAGTGATCACACCGTCTCGTCGGCCGGCTCCCGCAGCGGCCAGGTGCCGTCCACCACGGCCTCGGTGTCGCCCTTGCGGCGCAGGAAGCTCTGGAAGTCCGCGGCCCACTCGGCGTACCACTGGATCTGGCGGCGGTGCAGCTCGGCCGGGCCGAGCGCCGCGACCTTGGGGTGGCGCTCGGCTATCGCGCCGGCCAGCCGGGCCGCGGCGAGAGCGTCGGCCGAGGCGTCGTGGGCGGCGTCGAGCGGGATGCCGTACTCCGTGCACACCGCTTCGAGGTTGCGCTTGCCGCGGCGGTAGCGGTCGGCCCAGCGGTCGATGGTGTACGGGTCGATGACGGGCGCCGGGTCCGCGCCGCCCAGGCGGTCGCGCAGTGACGGAAGGGCGTGTCTGCGCAGCTCGGCGGAGAGCAGGCTCAGATCGAAGGCGGCGTTGTAGGCGACGACCGGGACGCCCGTCCTCCAGTAGCCGGTCAGGACGTCCGCGATGGCGTCGGCGACCTGGTCGGCGGGGCGGCCCTCGGCCGTGGCGCGTTCATTGCTGATCCCGTGCACCGCCACCGCGTCCGCCGGGATCTCGACGCCCGGGTCCGCCAGCCACTCCCGGCGTCCGAGCGGCTGTCCGCCCCTGACCTCGATCACGGCGCCGGTGACGATGCGCGCCTCGCGCGGATCCGTGCCGGTCGTCTCCAGGTCGAAGCCGATCAGCAGCTCACGGTGCCAGCCCATGGGCGGTCCCCCTTCTTGGTGGTGCTTTCCCCCAGTGGTCTCCACCTTCCCATGGGCCACTGACAATCAGAGGGCCGCGTTCCGCTTAGCCGCGGGGCAGGTCAGGACACAGGCCGCGAATCGACCCACGCCACTTCGAACTCCTCGCGGTACGTCGGGAAAAGCCCGCCCTCATCCCCTTTATCCAGTTCACCCGGCTTGACCACCTTGCTCCCTCCCCGCAGCACCAGCACCGGCGCCTCCATGCCGCGGCTGCGGCGCAGGTACGACTGCACGACCGCGATGCCGTCCGAGCCGTCGCCGTCGACGAGGTACGCCGTGAAGCGCGGCGTCTCGTCGTAGACCTGGATCTCGAAGGCGCCGGGGTCGCGCAGCCGGGAGCGCACCCGGCGCATGTGCAGGATGTTCATCTCGACGGCGCGGGCCAGCTCCCCGCGCTTGAGGCCCAGTTCGCGCTCGCGCCGCTTGACCGCGCTGGAGGCGGGGTTCATGAACAGCAGCCGCACCCGGCAGCCGGTCTCGGCGAGCCGCACCAGGCGGCGGCCGGAGAAGTTCTGCACGAGCAGGTTCAGGCCGATGCCGATGGCGTCGAGCCGGCGGGCGCCGCCGAAGATGTCCTCGGCGGGGAACTGGCGCAGCAGCCGCACCCGGTCGGGATGGACCGCGACCACGTCGCCGTAGCGGTCGCCGACCAGGTCCTCGACCGCGTCGACGGGCAGCCGCCGCGCGGACGGTACGTCGCCGCCCGCGCCGAGGATCTCCAGCAGCCGTGCCGAGGCGCGTTCGGCCTGGCCGAGGACGGCCTCGGACAGGGCCCGGTTGCGCGAGACGACGTTGCGGGTCACCTCCAGCTCGTCCAGGGCCAGTTCGACGTCGCGGCGCTCGTCGAGGTAGGGCTCGAAGCACGGCCAGTGCTGCACCATCAGCTCGCGCAGCTGCGGCAGGGTGAGGAAGCTGAGGACGTTGTCGTCGGCCGGGTCGAGCAAGTAGCCCTTGCGGCGGCTGACTTCGCGTACGGCAACCGCGCGCTGGACCCACTCCTGTCCGGCGGGGCCGGCCGCGGCGACCACCCAGTCGTCGCCGTGGACGGGTTCGTAGATGGGGCGCAGGACAGCGGCCACGACCGCGCGCAGCCGCTGTTCGACGAGGTTCAGCCAGATGTAGGCCCGGCCGGCCCGCTGGGCGCGGGTGCGCACCTCGTGCCAGGCGTCGGCGTCCCAGTCCAGCTCCGGCCCGATCGCCCCCGCGTCCATCGGCCGTGCCAGGGACACCGTGCCGGGCGGGACGTCTGTGGAGTTCCCCTCGTGACCCTCGTCACCAGGGGGCAGCTCCAGCCCTCCCGAGCCCACCCGCGCACCGCCTTCCGCTCCCCCGAGCACTCCCCGTCTCAACGATCAAGGAAGGGTACTCCGGGAGCGGTCGACGGTGCAGCCGGATGGACAGGGTCGTTTCTCAACTACCGTTGTTCCAGTCGCCGTTCTGCCCGGCAAGGGCGGGCGGAGTGAGCGGATTCATAGCGGTGACATCGCGCGGGGCGATGGAGAAGCCCTGCCAGTGGACCGGCATCGGCTGCTGGTCCTCGTCCCGGGCGATGTGGTGGAACCCGACGTTCATCCACAGCGAGGGGCGGGTGAGGGTCTGTCCGTCCACGAACTTGTTGACGGAGCTGCCCGTTCCGGTGGCGCAGGGCTTGTTCTCGCTGGCGTACTGCTCGCACTTCTTGTACTCGGTGAAGTACACGTCGTGCTTGGTGAAGCCGCGCCCGGAGTACTTGCTGGTGGGCCCGGGGACGAGCTCGTAGGAGCGCGGGTGGCCGTCCTTGTTCTTGCCCGCGGTGCTCACCACGCGCCACCAGCGGTGGTTCTTGAGGTCTCCGGCCAGTTCCTTGGTCACCTTGGTGCGGGTGGTCGTCGCGGTCGGGCCCTCACCGTTGCCGGCCGGCGGGCTGACCTTCGAGTCGTACTGCTCGACCTTGGTCTTGGAGGAGCCGTCGAGGGCGAAGTCGAGCTTCCAGAAGACGTTGTGGCTGTGGCTGTCCGCCTTCCCGGCGGCACCCTTGCCGATGGGCCAGCTGCGGCCGTCGCCGCCGTCGTAGTCGTACGGCGAGAGGCTGCCGGTCGCGCCGACGTTCATGGTGATGGTGCCGTCGTCCTGGAAGCGCCACTCGGTGATGTACTCGTACCAGTCGACCTTGTTGACGGTGTAGACGAGCAGGTCCTTGCCCTGGGCCTGGTAGACCTTGCCGTCCTGGTTGCTGTTGAGGAAGCGGTAGGCGTGGCCACGCGCGCGTGTCGTGGTGCACAGGCCCTTGATGTTGCCGTCCTCGTAGTACGAGGGGTTGGCGACCTTGACCGTCTTGATGGTGCCGCCGGGGCACTCACCGGCGGCCATGTTCATCAGGCCGTTGCCGAAGCTGTACCGCGTCAGGTCGTTGTACTCGCTCAGGCCGTCGTCGTAGGGCACATGGATCTGGGCGAGTTTGGCGCTGTTGAGGACCTTGATCGGCTTGGCCTCGCCGGGCGGCTGGTAGGAGATGTGCTCCAGGACGATCCCGGCCTTGGACTCGAAGCGCCAGCACATCCGCCAGGTCGTGCCGGACGCGAGCTTCTGCTCGATCTGGTAGGCCGTGCTGCACTCGGCCGCGGGCGCGGCGGGGGCGCTCTTCGGCTGGGCGGTCGCCGGGCCCGCACCGGTCGTCACGCCGGCGGCCAGCGCGGCGACGGCGAGGGCCAGGGCCGACCGCCTGCGGGCACGGCTCATTCTGTTGACGCGCATGAAGAAGTGACTCCCTTACAGGAGGAGCAAGTTGGAAAAGCGAATGGACGGAATCGCGCGGCCGCGGCGGGCCGCGGCGGCTCAGCCGCGCTGGATCGCGACGACCTTGCCGGCGCTCAGGTCGATGACCAGGTGCCGGACGTCGATCCACGGACCGTTCACGACCTTCGGGGACAGCGTCGCGCAGCGGTGCTCACCGCAGGCGGCGAGCGCGGCCGGCCTGATGCCCGGGTCCGCGATGAAGACCATGCTGTTCAGCTGGAGCTGCTCCGGCGAGGTGAGCTCCTTGTCGGTGGCGTCCTTGTAGTCGCCCTTCAGACCCGCGGACAGCGTGTCGGCGAGCAGCAGGCGCGCCGCCTCGGTCTCCTCGGCCCGGCTCAACGGCGGCTGCACACCGTGGTGCGTGACGGTCTGTTCGACCTTGCCGGTGTCGAGGTTGACCGTCCGGGTGACGAGGGTGTCGTCCTTGTAGTCGTAGTACGTGACCTCGGCGCGCCGCGGCGCGTCCGGGTTGTCCAGCTCCTCGGCCTCGGGCTGGGCGAGCTCCGCCCCGAGTTGCTGCGGGCCGCGGTCCCCGTCGACGTCCTCGCTGGCGTTGAACAGCTGCCGGTTCAGGGCGAGCTTGGCGACCCGCTGGAGCTCGTCGTCGGTCAGGGGGTCACGCCCCGTGCCCTTCTCCCCTTCGGCCGGGGCCTGCTCGACGACGCCCGGCTCGGCGGCCGCGCCCTGCGCCCCCTGCGCGTCCTGGCCCTGCTGCTGGGCGGTGCCGGTCCGGCCGTCCGCCCTGGTTCCACCCGTGTCGTCCGCCCCCGCCGTGCCCGGCAGGGTGATCCCGACCATCACGGCGGTGGAGGCCACCGCGATGGCCGCACCGGCCACCACCTTGCCGAGATGGCGGTGCACTATCTCGCGCACGTCTCTTCCCCCTACTCCCCCTGGGTCCTCGGGAGTATGTGATTGCCCCACTGGTTCGGCATACCGCGTATGCCTGGTCGCTCGGTAAGAGGGGCGTAAGTCATAGGTGGTTCCATCACTTTCGGGGAGACTCGACGCCAAGGCGCCACCCACGGCGCGCTCCACCTGAAAGAGTCGAGTCCATGCAGGTCTGGCCTGGAGAGGCGTATCCACTCGGTGCCACGTACGACGGCGCCGGCACCAATTTCGCGGTCTTCACGGAGTCCGCGGACCGAGTAGAGCTGTGTCTGCTGCACGACGACGGCTCGGAGACGGCGGTGGAGCTGCGGGAGAGCGACGCGTTCGTGCGGCACGCGTACCTACCGGGCATCATGCCGGGACAGCGCTACGGCTTTAGGGTGCACGGGCCGTACGCCCCCGAACGCGGGCTCCGCTGCAACTCCGCGAAGCTGCTGCTCGATCCGTACGCGCGTGCGATCAGCGGCTCGGTCCGCTGGGGCGAGGAGGTGTACGGCTACCACTTCGACGCACCCGACCGGCGCAACGACCTGGACTCGGCCCCGCACACGATGTCGTCGGTCGTGGTCAACCCGTACTTCGACTGGGGCGACGACCGGCGCCCGCGCACCGAGTACCACCACACGGTGATCTACGAGGCCCATGTCAAGGGCCTCACCATGCGCCACCCGGGGCTGCCGGAGGAACTGCGCGGCACCTACGCGGCACTGGCACACCCGGCGGTCATCGAGCACCTGACCGAACTGGGCGTCACGGCGCTGGAACTGATGCCCGTACACCAGTTCGTGAACGACCACCGCCTGGTGGACATGGGCCTGAACAACTACTGGGGCTACAACACGATCGGCTTCTTCGCCCCGCACAACGCCTACGCCTCCTGGGGCGACCGCGGCCAGCAGGTCCTGGAGTTCAAGTCGGCGGTCAAGGCGCTGCACGAGGCCGGTATCGAGGTGATCCTGGACGTCGTCTACAACCACACGGCCGAGGGCAACCACCTGGGCCCGACGCTGTCCTTCCGGGGCCTGGACAACCTCTCGTACTACCGGCTCACCGACGACCGCCGGTACTACATGGACACCACGGGCACCGGGAACTCCCTGCTCATGCGGTCCCCGCACGTCCTTCAGCTGATCATGGACTCGCTGCGGTACTGGGTCACCGAGATGCATGTCGACGGCTTCCGCTTCGACCTCGCGGCCACCCTGGCCCGCCAGTTCCACGAGGTGGACCGGCTGTCGTCGTTCTTCGACCTGGTGCAGCAGGACCCGGTGGTCTCCCAGGTGAAGCTGATCGCCGAGCCGTGGGACGTGGGCGAGGGCGGCTACCAGGTGGGCAACTTCCCGCCGCTGTGGACCGAGTGGAACGGCAAGTACCGCGACACCGTACGGGACCTGTGGCGCGGCGAGCCGCGCACGCTGGCGGAGTTCGCGTCCCGGCTGACGGGCTCCTCCGACCTCTACCAGGACGACGGGCGACGCCCGCTGGCCTCCATCAACTTCGTCACCTGCCACGACGGGTTCACCCTGCACGACCTGGTGGCCTACAACCACAAGCACAACCAGGCCAACGGCGAGGACAACCGCGACGGCGAGAGCCACAACCGGTCCTGGAACTGCGGCGTGGAGGGCGAGACCGACGATCCGGTGGTGCTGGAGCGGCGCCGGCGCCAGATGCGCAACTTCGTCGCCACGCTGATGCTGTCCCAGGGCGTGCCGATGATCAGTCACGGCGACGAGTTCGCGCGCACCCAGAAGGGCAACAACAACGCCTACTGCCAGGACAGCGAGCTGGCCTGGCTGGCGTGGCCCGACGGCGAGGACGCCGACCGCGAGCTGCTGGACTTCACGCGCGCGATGGTGTGGCTGCGGCGGGACCATCCGGTCTTCCGCCGGCGCCGCTTCTTCCACGGGCGTCCCGTGGAGGGGACCCACGACGAGCTGTCGGACATCGCCTGGTTCACCCCGCAGGGCAAGGAGATGACCCAGCGGGACTGGAACTCCACGCAGCCCTCCGCGCTGTCGGTGTTCCTCAACGGCAACGCGATCTCCGAGCCGGGCGCACGCGGGGAGCGCATCACCGACGACTCGTTCCTGCTGATGTTCAACGCCTCGCCGAAGACCCTCGACTTCGTCGTGCCGGTCAACCACGGCCGGCAGTGGCAGGTGGTCGTGGACACCGCCCGCACCGACGGCGCCCCGCCCGGCACGGGTCCGAAGGTGCAGGCCGGGGACCGGCTCACGCTGGTGGACCGGAGCCTGACGGTACTTCAGCGGCCGGTGTAGCGGGACGCGCGCGGGTGGCGGCGGGCCCGGTGTACGACGCCGGGCGCGCCGTCAGCGCGAGGACGCAGGCGAGGGCGGCGGCCAGGCTTCCCGCCGCGAAGGCCGCGGCGGGGCCGTGCGACTCGGCGAGGCGTCCGGTGACGGCAACCGCGAGGGCCTGGCCGCCGACCAGCGCGCTGGTCGCCACGGCCATCGCCTCCGCGAGCCGGACGGGCGGCACCACCCGCTCGGTGAGCCCGAACACGGTGATCAGGTGCGGGGCGTACGCGACACCGAGGACGGTCACCGTCGCGTACAGCCCGCCCAGGCCGTCCGTCCACAGCAGGGGCAGCGAGAGCGCGCACGCGGCGGCGGTGGCCGCCCGCCACCGTGCCGTGAGCCCGACGCGCGCGGGCACGGCGGCCATGGACAGCCCCGCGACGGCGCTCATCACGCCCATGGCGGCGTACACGAGGCCCGCCTGTTCCGGGCGCCCCATCCGCTCGGTGAGCGAGGTGATCCCGGCCTGGCAGGCGCCGAACATCGCTCCCTGGAGGGCGAGGGCGGCCCGCAGGGAGTACACGGAGCGAGGCATGGGCACACGCGCGCGGGGAGCCTTGCGGGGTGCTGCCGTGGCCCGTGTCGCCACCGCCGTCGGATGCAGCGCGAAGCCGCTGCCGCACACGGCCACGAGGAGCGCGGCGGCGAGCAGGGCGTGGGCGGGATGGGACAGCACCGCGGCCAGGCCGACCAGGGCCGGGCCGAGGACGAAGGAGATCTCGTCCAGGGTGCTCTCGAAGGAGAGGGCGGCGCCGACCACCGGCTCGGGCGCCTCCCCCCGCCGGGCGAGCGCGACCAGGCGTGTGCGCGCCAGGGGTCCGATCACCGGCACGCTCGCGCCCGCGCACGCGCCGAGGAGCGCGAGCAGCGGCGTGGACAGGCCGGCGAGCGCCCCGGCCACCAGGGCGGTGATCGCGAGGGCGTTGGTGAGGGAGAAGACCAGCACGACCGTGCGCTGGCCGTGCCGGTCGGCGAGCCGGCCCACCAGCGGACCGCAGAGCACCTGCCCGAGCGCGAGCGCACCGCCGGTCAGCCCCGCCGCGGCCAGCGAGCCGCTCGTGCGGGCCACCAGCAGCACACTGCCGAACTGGACGGTCGCCGTGGGCAGCCGCCCCAGGAAGGACACCACCGGCAGCAGCGGTCCGGCCAGGCCGATCACCTCGCGGTAGGTGTCCAGTGCGCCGCGCCGTCCCACAGTCCCCATCACTCGAAGCTAGCCACGCGTGCGAGGTACGTGGAGGGGACGATGACACGAAGGGCGGCAGGGCGGGTACGTACGTTTCCATGACACCTGAGCGACCTGACCCGGTGGTGCCCACGGCCACGTACCGGCTGCAGCTGCAGCCCGAGTTCCCGTTCGCAGCCGCGGCGACGGCGGTGCCGTATCTGGCCTCGCTCGGCGTCTCGCATCTGCATCTGTCCCCCGTCCTGGAGTCCGTGCCGGGTTCGCTGCACGGCTACGACGTCGTCGACCACGCGCGCGTGCGCGAGGAGCTGGGCGGCGAGGAGGGGCTGCGCGCGCTGGCGCGCACGGCGCGCGAGCACGGGCTCGGGCTGGTGGTGGACATCGTGCCGAACCACATGGCCATGGCTCCGCGCCACAACCGCGCCCTGTGGGAGGTGCTGCGCGAGGGCCCCAAGTCGCCGTACGCGCGCTGGTTCGACATCGACTGGGAGGCGCAGGGCGGACAGGTCCTGCTGCCGGTGCTCGGCGGTCCGCTCGGCCGGGAGATCGACCGCCTGGAGGTCGACGGCGACGTCCTGCGCTACTACGACCACGAGTTCCCGCTGCGCGAAGGCACCGAGGAGCTGCCGCTGCCGCAGCTCCTGGACGCCCAGTGGTACCGCCCGGTGTGGTGGCGGCTGGCCCGCACCGAGCTGAACTACCGGCGGTTCTTCAGCATCTCGGAGCTCATCGGGGTGCGGGTGGAGGACCCGGAGGTGTTCGAGGCCACGCACGACAAGATCCTCACGCTGCTCCGCGAGGGCGTGGTGGACGGCCTGCGCGTGGACCATCCCGACGGGCTCGCCGACCCCGACGGCTATCTGCGGCGGCTGCACGAGGCGAGCGGGGGCCGCTGGACGGTCGTGGAGAAGATCCTGGCGGACGGCGAGCACCTGCCGGCGTCCTGGCCCGTCGCCGGCACCACCGGATACGACGCGCTGCGGCATGTCGACGGCCTCTTCACGGACCCGGCGGGGTTCGGTGAACTCCTCGGCCAGTACCGCCGGTTCGCGGCCCCGCAGACCGACCGGGGCGGGCAGTGGGAGGCGACGGTGCGACGTGCCGCGTACAAGGTGCTCACGCACGAGCTGGCCACCGAGACCGACCGGCTGACCCGGGTGGCGGACCGGGTGTGCGCCGCCTCTCCGGAGCCCGCGCTGCGCGACCGCGCGCCCTGGACGCTGCGCACCGCCGCGCAGGAGCTCCTGGTCCGTCTGGAGGTCTACCGGCCCTACGCCTCCGGGGACGCGGCCGCCGTCGTCACCGAGGAGGCCGCGGCCGAGGCGCGGCACGCCTTCGTCGTACCCGAGGAGGCCGAGGCCGTCGACGTGGTGCGGGACCTGGTGCTCGGGCTGGCCGGAGACGGACCGGACCACCTGGAGCTGCGTACCCGGTTCGCGCAGACGGCGTCGGCGCTGCGCGCCAAGTCCGTCGAGGACACGGCGTTCTACCGCTATGTGCCGCTGCTGTCGGCGACCGAAGTGGGCGGGAACCCGGGCGCTCCGGCCCTGTCCCCGGAGGAGTTCCACGCCTACTGCGCGCGCGTGCAGCGCGACTGGCCGGCCACCGGCACCGTCGTGTCGACGCACGACACCAAACGCAGTGCCGACGTACGGGCGGCGCTGGCGGTGCTCACCGAGTGCCCGCAGCGCTGGGCCGACCTGCTGGCCGAGGTGACCCGCACCGGGGAGGGGGTGCCGGACGCCCAACTGGCGTGGGCCGCCTGGCAGACGGTGTTCGGGCTCGGACCGGCGGACGCCGAGCGCGTGCAGCAGGCCCTGCTCAAGCATGTGCGGGAGGCCGGGCTGTTCACCAGCTGGACGGAGCAGGAGCCGCCCTACGAGGAGGCGGTGGCGGCCTTCGTCGCGGCGGGGCCGTGCGGGCCGGCCGGCGCGCGCGTGGCCTCCCTGCGCGAGCGGCTGGAGCCGCACATCCGGGCGAACGTGCTGGGCACCGCCCTGGTCCATCTGACGATGCCGGGGGTGCCGGACGTGTACCAGGGCACCGAGGCCGAGTACCGGGCGCTGGTGGACCCGGACAACCGCCGGCCCGTGCGGTTCCCGCCGGAGGATCCCGGGGACAAGGGGGAGCTGACCGCGGCGGCGCTGCGCCTGCGGGCTCGCCGGCCGGCCGTCTTCGGGGACGCGGCGACGTACGTGCCGCTGACCGCGGAGGGTCCGGCGGCCGCCCACTGCGCGGCGTTCGCGCGGTCCGGGGAGGTCATCACCGCCGTGACCCGGCTGTCGCTGCGGCTGGCGGAGGCGGGCGGCTGGCGGGAGACCCGGTTGCCGCTGCCGCCCGGGCGGTGGGCCGACGTGCTGGCGCCGGAGCGGGAGTTCGAGGGGCACGCGCGCGTGGAGGAGCTGTTCGCGCGGCTTCCGGTGGCCCTGCTGGAGCGGGTGGAGTGAGGCGTGCGCGCCCCGGAGCCCGCGCGAGGCGCGTGTGCCGGGCGCGCATGCCGATCGCACGCCTGCCGAACGCAGGCACCACCAATGGCGCCAACAGGCCGTTCCGCCCACGGCGCATGCCTCAGGGCGCCCCCTGGAGCCTCCCCCTGGGTGTCCTTGACAGTGCACCGAGACCGTGGGGTACTGCGGATTGCGAAGCCGGGCGGATGTGTCGGGGGTGAGTCTCCTGCCGGAGCTGCGCTACCCCACAGTGACCGAACTCGTCTCGTCCGCCCGGGCGTTGGTGGCACAACGGCCGGGGCTGTGCACCCTGCGGCAGGTGGGCGCCTCCCGGGCGGGCCGCCCTCTGCACCTGCTGTCCGTGGGCCGGGCCCGGTCCGCCGTGCTGGTGGTGGCGGGCGCCCACGCCAACGAGCCCACCGGCGGCGCGACGCTGCTCGCGCTCGCCGAACGGGTGCTCGGCGAGCGGGAGTTGCGGTCCGGCACCTCCTGGCACTTCCTGCTGTGCGCCGACCCCGACGGGGCGAGCCTGCACGTCACCCCGGCGCCGCGCAGCCTGTTCGACTACCACCTCGGCTTCTACCGGCCGGCGGGACACGAGCAGCCGGAGTGGTCGCCCGCGGTGCTGCCCCCGGACCGTCTGCCGCCCGAGACGCGCGCGCTGACCGGGGTCATCGACGAACTGCGCCCCTACCTCCAGGCGACCCTGCACGGCACCGATCTGGGCGGCAGCTGGGTGCAGTTGACGAAGGACGTGCCCGGGCTCACCGAGCCGTTCGCCAAGTCCGCGGCGCAGCTGAACATCCCGGTGGAGACCGGCGCCTCGGACGCCGCCGGCTGGCCCGCCTCCGGGCCCGGGGTGCATGTGATGCCGGCGCTCGGGGCGGGAGCGGCGTACCCGAGCATGCCGGACGACGCGCGGCACAGCACCTGGCACCACGTGCACCGGTACGGCGGTCTGACCGCCGTGGTGGAGGTGCCGATGTGGGCGAGCGACCTGGTGGACGACCCGGCGCCGCATCCGGCCCCGGCGACGGCGATGCGGCGGCTGGCGGACCGGCTGCGCCGGGACGCGCTGGAGGTGGAGCGGGTACTCATCGACGCGCTGCCCCGCCTGGAGGGCGTCGACGGGCCGCTGCTGCGGGCCGCGACCTGGACGCTGGAGCTGGTGCCGGGGCTGGCCGCGGACTGGGTCGACATGGCTCCGGCCGACAACACGCGGGCCTACGTCGGCAGTGTGGACGCCTTCGCCCGCCGGCTGCCCCTGCGGGCCGCGGCCATGCTGCTGCGGGTGTTGCTGGAGGCCGACGACCGCGCGGCGCCGAGGCTCCGAAGACTCGTCGCCTCCTGGAGCAGCTCCTTCGAGCAGCGGTTCCGGGCCCGCTGGGTGCCCCTGGCGGACCAGGTCGAGCACCAGGCCTGCACGGTCGTCGCAGCGGCCCTGCACGCGCGCGACGTGAGAGCGTGAGCAGCGGCGTGCCACACGCGCGCGTGCGGGCCGCCGCCGTACGCGTCAGCCGTCCAGGGCGAAGACCGCGCCCGTGCGCGCCCCCATCTCGCACGCGTTGGAGAAGGTCTGCGTGTACTCGACCGGCCGGCCGTTCCACTCGCCGCGCGCCTGGGCGGTGACCGGGGCGTAGATCATCGGACAGTACACATCCTGCTGCGCCAGGTCGGCGATGTCGCCGTCGGCCGCCGCCAGTTCGGCGCAGGCCTCGGCGGCCCGGGAGTGGCCCTGGGGCGGGTCGCACATCAGCAGCGTGCCGCGCGTGTCGCTGGAGTGGGTGTCGCCCGTGGTGAGGGTGAGGTAGAGGTGGTTGCCCGGGAAGGCCTCCCGTTCGGCCTGCGCCTGCGCCTGCGCCGGTGCCGCGCCGGGAACGCCGAGGGCAAGAAAGGCGGCCGCCGCGAACAGGCCGCCCCGTACCGCTGTCGCTGTGGTGGAGAGTGTCATTCCCGATGCATCGGCACGGCCGCCTCGGAACCCCACCCCGGCTCACCCGAACGGGAGCCCGCGTGCGCGTGCTGTGCGGCCAGGTCGAACGCGGCGAGCACCACCCGTGACTGGTACTCGACCTGGCGTGCGACCGGTATCCAGGACGCGCCGCAGCCGTCGCGGTAGTCGGCGCACCACAGGTCGATGAGCCGGTCCAGCTCCGGCAGCACCCCGGCCGGGTCGCGGCCGGCGTCGGTCACCAGGCGGTGCAGCAGCCCCGCCGTGCGCAGCGCGAGCCGTCGTCCGGCGATGCGCAGGGTGGCCAGGTGGGCGGTGCTGAGCGGGGGCAGCGGCTGGGCGCCGACGGTGACGACGTCGGGGTCCCAGGCGTCGGCGAGGCCGGGGCAGACCAGTAAATAGTCGTCGACCGGGGCGAGAAACCGCGCCGCCTCGTCGGTCGCGGGCAGGTGCGGGCGGAGCCGGGCGAGGAGGCGCTCAAGGAGCAGGTGGTCGTGGCGCAGGGTGCGGCTGACGGCGCGCAGAACGCCCGGTGCGTCGGCGGGCGCGGTGCCGTCCTCCACGCCGGCCACCCCCCACATCGGCGCCTCGACGACGGCGGTGACCGTGCCGTGCCGGTAGGGGTGGAACCACGTCGACTGCACGGCGGCCTCGGTGATGGCGGCGGCCAGGTCGCCCCGGCGCGGCGGCGGGATCCGGTAGACGGCGGGACCCAGCCGGGGCCAGTACAGGGTGTCGTACGGGCCGAGTTCGCGGGGTATGCCGAGGCGGGCCGCGGTGTGGGCGACGCGGCGCGGCAGGCCCGGCAGGGGGTGGGTCAGCTCGACGAAGCCGCCGCCCACGTCGACGCCGTGCAGGGAGCACTGGAGGAAGGGCCGCAGCTCGTCCTGGAGGTCGAGCAGGGCACGGGTCTCGGGCAGCGCCGCACGGTCCGCGCCGTCGGGCAGCCATTCGGGCTGCTCCAGGAAGCCGGGGCGGAAGAAGTTCCGGAAGTAGCGGCCGAGGGTGTACGGGCCGTGCAGCCAGCCCTCGTTGCGGCGCAGTCCGTCGGGGTCGACGCAGAGCAGCAGGTTCCAGGTGGCGTCGGCGCCCTGGTGCAGGCGGGGGTCGGCGAGCACCCGTTCGGCCAGCCGCAGGGCGGTGGCACCGCCCACGGGCTCGTTGGCGTGGGGGCCGGCGACGACGAGTGCGTGGCGGCTGCCGTGGCCCACGGACAGCAGCCACAGGGGTCTGCCCTCGCGGGAGGTCCCCGCGCGCCGCAGCCGGGCGTCCCGGGGGTGGCGGGTGACGAGCGTGGCCGCCCGGGCGCCGAGCTCGTCGACGGTCGGGTAGCGAAGGAGGGGCGGCAGGGCACACCTCCACGTTCCGGTGCCGTCGATTCACCTGGTGTGCATGATGTACGCACAGTCAGTCACGGCTCTTCGCTTACGTCAACACCACGGAAAGCAAAGGGATTTCACTCGATACGCCCGGTAAAGCCCAGGCCCGAACTGAGGCCTGCCTCAGTTCACGGCGAGCCGGAACGCCATCCGCCCGAAGCCGACCTGGTCGCCCTCGCGGACGACGGCCGCCCCGATGACCCGCCGGCCGTTGACCGTCGTGCCGTTGGTGGAGCCGAGGTCCCGCAGCACCCACATGCCGCCCTGACGGCTGAGTTCGGCGTGCACCCGGGAGACCGTCTCATGGGTCAGCCGCAGACCGTTGGCGGGGTCGCGGCCGATGCGCAGCGGATGGCCGTTCCCGGGATGGGGCAGCAGCAGCTTGGGCAGCCGCTCCGCCTGCCAGGCCCTGCGCAGCCGTACGGAGAAGCCGGAGACCGCCTCGACGGTGCCGAACACCAGGCGCGCCACACGGCTCTCCTGGGGGAGATCGGCGGTGAGGACGGCGAGCTCCTCGGAGCGGCGGGCGGCGAGGGCCAGCTCCATCCGGCGGATGAACGTGTCGTGCGAGAGACGGCCCATGGCGACGCCGTCACGGAGCACCTTCAGCGCCTTGTCGCGCTCCGCGTCGGAGAGCCGCGCGGGGTACGTGTTGAACTCGAAGGACGACGTCACGCTCGTGATTGTCGGTCAGCCGCGCCGGAGTGTCCAGAAATCGGGAAAACCCCCGCCCCGTACGCGCACGGGCGATGACAGCCGACGACACCTGCCACAAACGGGAAGATTCAAAAGCGGATTGATCTCGTTTGAAGCACCATGGACGGGCTACATCACGGTGAGCAGACGAAGGGGAACCGTCCGTGCAGTTCGAGGTGTGGGCACCGCAGGCCGACCGTGTGACGCTCCATTGCGAGGACGCCACGCGCGCGTTGGAGCGCGATCCGGAACGGGAGGGATGGTGGTGGGGGGAGACCGAGGCGCATGACGGCAGCCGGTACGGCTACGCGCTGGACGACGGGCCGGTGCTGCCCGACCCGCGCTCGCGGCGGCAGCCGGACGGCCCGGACGGGCGCAGCGCGGTCGTCGACCACACGCGGCACACCTGGCGCACCGAGTGGGCCGGACGCCCGCTGCCCGGCGCGGTCCTCTACGAGCTGCACGTGGGCACGTACACCCCCGAGGGCACCCTGGACGCGGCCGCCGAGCGCCTCGGCCACCTCGTCGAACTGGGCGTCACCCACGTGGAGTTGATGCCGCTGTGCCCCTTCCCCGGCCGGCACGGCTGGGGGTACGAGGGGGTGTCGCTGTGGGCGGTGCACGAGCCGTACGGCGGCCCCGAGGCACTGAAGCGGTTTGTCGACACGGCTCATGGACTCGGCCTCGGTGTGGTGCTCGACGTGGTGCACAACCATCTCGGTCCGTCGGGCAACTACCTTCCGGTCTTCGGGCCGTACTTCACGGAGCGGCACCACACGCCCTGGGGCGCTGCGGTCAACCTGGACGCGCCCGGCTCCGACGAGGTGCGCGACTATCTCGTGGGCAGCGCACTGGCGTGGCTGCGCGACTACCGGATCGACGGACTGCGCCTGGACGCGGTGCACGCGCTGCGGGACACGCGCGCGTGCCACTTCCTGGAGGAGCTGTCGACGGCCGTGGACGGCCTGTCGGCCGAACTGGACCGGCCGCTGTTCCTGATCGCCGAGTCGGACCTGAACGACCCGCGTCTGGTCACCCCGCGCGAGGAGGGCGGCCTCGGGTTGCAGGCCCAGTGGAACGACGACTTCCACCACGCCCTGCACACCGCGCTGACCGGCGAGTCCCAGGGCTACTACGCCGACTTCGCGCGCGCCCCGCTCGCGGCCCTCGCCAAGACCCTCACCGGCGGCTTCTTCCACGACGGCACGTACTCCAGCTTCCGGGGCCGCCACCACGGGCGCGCCCTTGACCGCGCGCGTGTATCCGCGCACCGGCTGCTGGGCTACAGCCAGACCCACGACCAGGTCGGCAACCGCGCCCAGGGAGACCGGCTCGCCGCCTCCCTCTCCCCCGGCCTCGCGGCCTGCGCGGCGACGCTGACGCTGACCGCGCCCTTCACGCCGATGCTGTTCATGGGCGAGGAGTGGGCGGCGGGCACGCCCTGGCAGTTCTTCACCGACCACACCGACCCCGAACTCGCCGAGGCCGTACGGCGGGGCAGGCGCCGGGAGTTCGCCGCGCACGGCTGGGCCGAGGAGGACGTGCCCGACCCGCAGGACCCGGCGACGCGCGACCGCTCCTGCCTGGACTGGGCGGAGCTCGACGCCGAGCCCCACGCGCGCGTGCTGGCGTGGTACCGCCGGCTCATCGCGCTGCGCCACGAGCAGCCCGACCTCACCGATCCCGACCTCGCCGACACCAAGGTGGCCTTCGACGAACGGGAGCGCTGGCTCGCCTTCCGGCGCGGGGACGTACGGGTGGCCGTGAACCTCGCCAAGGGACCGGCCGCGATCCCGCTGGGCCCCCGTCAGGCACGCGTACTGGCCGCGTGGGAGCCCGTCGAGGCCCCCGGAGCGGACGGGGTGCTGCACCTGCCCGGGGAGTCGAGCGTGGTGCTGCTCCAGGAGTGAGCGCGCCCTACGACTCGCCGTCCGGGTCGTCGTCCTCTCTCAGTTCGGTCACCCGCTCCAGCAGGATCGCCTCCCAGGCGAGGCGGAGCTGGTGCTGGAGCAGCGCCAGGGGGGTGCCGCGCGTGCCGGCGAGGGCTTCGGCCAGACGGACGACGGTGTCGCAGCGGGCGAGCCACAGGCCGCGCAGGCAGGGGCGGGCGCCGTAGCCGGCCAGGGTGGCGGCGCGGACGGCGGCCGGGGAGCCGACGGCGCGGGCGAGGCCGGCGATGTCCTCGGCGGGGTCGCCGAGGACCGTCTCGGTCCAGCCGAGGACGCCGCGCACCCGGCCGTCCGCGCTGACCACGAGGTGCTCGCCGGTCAGGCCGTGGTGGACGAGGACGGCGCTGCCGGGCTGGGCGGCGAGCTGGACCGCGGCCGGCTGGGTGAGCTGGTGCAGCCGGGCGGGGTCGAACTCGTCGGCCGCGGCGAGCCGCCCGGCGGCCCGCTCCGCGTTGCGGCGCAGCCCCTCCAGGGAGCGCGGGGCGGTGCGCGGCACGCCGAGCGTCTCGGCCTGCCGGGCGGGCACCTCGCGCAGCCCGGTGAGCAGCGCCGCCAGATCGGCCTCGCCGACGGCGGACACGTCGTGCTCCTCGGCCGACCCGCCGGGCACCTTCGTGTCCAGCGTGTACGTCAGTCCGGGCGCCCACTCCCCGTGCGCGACGCTCACGGGGAGCGCGACGGGGACGTGCGGGCGGACCAGGTCGCGCAGGCGCAGCTCCCGGCGCTGGCGGACGGCGGCCTCCCGGTCGGGGGCGAGACGCAGCACATGGCGGGTGCCGACCCACCAGGTGGCGGGTTCGGCGCCCTCGGCGACGGGCCGGACCTCGGGTCCGGCGCTGTCGTCCGCGCCCTCCTTCAGGAGAGCGCGGACCAGTCGGCGGACGGTGTCCGCGGTGGGTGTCGGTGCCTGGGTCATGGTCGCGCCGTAGTCACTAGAGGGATGCCCGAAGAGAGGGGCCTGCCGAGGGCCGCTCAGTCCACTATGACCATCTCGCGGGTGGTGTCGTTGAGGCGGCGGCCGCCGTCCTCGGTGACGGTGACGATGTCCTCGATGCGCACCCCGAAGCGGCCCGGCAGATAGACGCCGGGCTCCACGGAGAAGCACATCCCCGGCACGAGCGGCCGCTCCTCGCCCTCGATCATGTACGGCGGCTCGTGCGTGGTGACGCCGATGCCGTGGCCGGTGCGGTGGATGAAGTACTCGCCGTACCCGGCGTCGGCGATGACCGCGCGCGCCGCCCGGTCGACCTCCTGGCAGGCCACCCCGGGCCGCACGGCACGGAAGCCCGCCTCCTGGGCCGCGCGCACCAGGTCGTGCACCCGGCGCTCCTCGTCGGTGGGTTCGCCGACGTGGACCGTGCGGGAGGTGTCGGAGCCGTAGCCGTCCTTGAGGCCGCCGAAGTCGAGGACGACCATGTCGCCGCGCTCGATGACCCGGTCGCCGACCTCGTGGTGCGGGTTGGCGCCGTTCGGGCCGGAAGCGACGATGGTGAAGTCGACCTGGGAGTGGCCGAACCGGCGCAGCAGTGCGGCGAGGTCGGCGGCGACCTCGGATTCGCGGCGCCCGCCGAAGGGAACATTCCGGATCTCCTCGAACGTTGCGTCTGCGGCCGCTCCCGCGGCCGCCAGGAGCTCCAGCTCCGCGGCGTCCTTGACGGCCCGGAGCATCGGCAGGGCGTCGGTGAGGGCGGCGTAGGAGGTGCCCGGCAGTGCCCGCTGCAGGCCCAGCAGGTGCATCGACCAGGTGTTGTCGCTGATGCCGAACCGGCCGCTCGCGTCGAGGAGGGCCGCGGTGGCGGCGTAGGGGTCCTTGCCGTCGGTCCAGTCGCGCAGGGTGAGGGCGGGCGCGCCGGCGGCCTTCGCGGCGTCCGGGGCCTCCAGGGTGGGGACGACGAGGACGGGGTCCTGCCCGGGGGTGAGGACCAGTAGGGTGAGCCGTTCGGTCTCCGCGGTGGGCGCGTAGCCGGTGAGCCACACCATGTCCGGTCCGGGCGCCACCAGGAGCCCGGCCAGTCCGGCGTCGACGGCCGCGCGCGCGGCGCGTTCCAGCCGGGCCCGGTAGTCGTCGGCGGTGAAGGGCGCGGGTGCGGTGCCGGTCATCCGGGCCTCCCTGGGCGCGTGAAGGGACTACGGGCAGCATCCTGCCCGTAGGACAGGGGCGGCGCGAGCCGGTCGGCCGGTCTTTCGGGCACCGGTCGGCTCTCCAGGGCACCGTGCCGGGGTCGGGCGCGGCCGTTGTGCGGGTGCGGGCTCCGAGGCGTGAGCGTGGTCGGCATGGGGCCATGGTGGCCCCGGCGCACCTCCGGAACCAGGGGTTTTCAGGTGACGACCCCGGGGACCGCCGTCAGCTGCTGGTAGCCGCCGCTGCGGTGACGCACCGTCAGGGTGACCTCTGTGCCGGGGCGGGCGCGGTTGACGGCGCGCGCGAGGTCGGCCGCCGAGTCGATCCGGGTCGTGCCGAACACCAGCAGGACGTCGCCGCGCACGAGGCCGGCCGTGTACCCGGGCCCGGGCACATGGACGCCGACGATCTGGGCGCCGGTCTTCTCGGCGTCCACGACCTCCAGGCCGAGGGTGGCGCCGACGGGGGTGGGCGTCGGGCTGGGCACGGCGGACGGCGACGCAGGCGGAGCGGGGCGGGAGGCCGCCGGGGTGCGCTCCGCCTGCCGTTGGAGTTCGGCGAGTCTGCTCATGCCGATCACCGTGGCCCCGACCGTGCCGAGTCCGACCCCGGACAGGACCAGGACCGTGCCGACGAACAGGGCGAACAGCAGGGTCGTGAGCCGGCGGCCGCGCCGGCGTGCGGCGTGCGGGCGCCGGGCGGGACCGGGCCTGGTGCCGCCGCGGGGCTCCTGGCCCGGCATCGGCTTGGGACGCAACGCAGTCTGTTCCATGGATCGCCTCCGGCTGGAGGACTACCCGGGGCACCGGCGCACGACGAGCCACGAACGAGTGAGACTGACCCGCGGTCAGGAACGGAAGGCCGGTACGCCCAGAGCGGCCGCCACCGCTCCGGCGGCTGTCGAGAGCGAGCCCGCGTACACCAGTTCGGTCCGGTGGACCACGCGCGGTTCGACGACCGGCACGGCTGCCGTGTCCGCGATTCCCGTCGCCGCCGAGCGGGGCAGCAAAGTCAGACCGTGGCCCGCAGCGGCGAGGGCGGTCAGGACGCGTACGTCCGTGCCCTCGTAGCGCAGGGCCGGGCGGAAGCCGTGGCCTCCGTTCGCGGCGCGCAGCTGGGCCAGCGGCAGGCCCGCGTCGGGGGCGTCCAGCCAGCGGGCGTCGGCGAGGTCGCCCAGGCGCAGGCCCGCGCGCCCGGCCAGCGGATGCGTGCCGGGCAGCAGGACGCACACCGGCTCCTCCCCCGCGCCGTACGTGGTCAGCGGCGCCACGTCGGGCAGGCGCAGCGGGTCGCTGGGGGCGGCCAGGCCGTCGATCAGGCCCAGGTCCGCCGCGCCGGTGGCGACGGCGGCGGGGATCTCCTCGCGCGCGGTCACCCGCAGGGTCACGCCCGCGGCCGGGAGCGCGGCGAACACCCGGGGCCCGAGCGCGGTGGGCGTGGCGGCGAGCGTCAGTCCGTGGGCGGGCGCGGCCGCCATCCGTACGACGTCGGCGCGGGCCGCCTCCAGGCGCAGCAGCAGCGGGTCCGCGTGCTCCAGGAGCCGCTCGCCGGCGGCCGTGGGCGCGACGGGGCGGCGGGTGAGCAGCGGTGTGCCGAGGTCCTGTTCGAGCGCCGCGATGTGCTGGGACACCGCCGACTGGGTGTAGCCGAGGGTGCGGGCGGCCTCGGAGAAGGAGGCGAGGCGGGCGACGGTGACGTACGTACGCAGGAGGTGCGGGTCCATGCCCGCCAGCATTGCATCAGTTCTGCTTATCAGGGGTGCAGAGATCATCGTTGGACGTGAACTCGCCCTCGCGCCCAGGATGAACGGCATGACCGAGACTCCCGCACGGATCGCCCTGGTCGGCGACCGCTCCCCCAATGTCGCCTCGCACACCCGCGTCCCGCTCCTGCTCGACGCCCTCGCCTCCCGGGACCGGCTGGTCCTCGACGCCTACTGGATCGGATCGGAGGACGCCGTGGCCCCGGACGCGGTGGCCGGGTTCGACGCGGTGTGGGTGCTGCCGGGCAGCCCGTACCGCAGCGAGGCCGGGGTGCTCGCGGCAATCCGCACCGCGCGCGAGACGGGCATCCCGTTCCTCGGGACGTGCGCCGGGTTCCAGCACGCGCTGCTGGAGTACGCCCGTGACGTCTGCGGTCTCTCCCACGCCGCGCATGCGGAGAACGACCCGTCCGCGGCCGACCCGATCATCGAGCCGCTGGCCTGTTCCCTGGTGGGCCACGAGGCCGCGATCACCGTCGAGCCGGGCTCGCTCGCGCAGTCGGTGATCGGTTCGGAGCGCACGGTCGAGCGCTACTTCTGCGCCTACGGCCCCTCCCGCCACCTGGACACGCTGCGCGCGCACGGCCTGCGCTTTTCTGGGCGGGACGAGGACGGAAACGTCCGGATCGCCGAACTGCCCGGCCACCCCTTCTTCCTGGCCTCGCTCTTCCAGCCGGAGCTGTCCGGCGACGGCTCGCGCCCGCACCCGATGATCCGGGCACTGGCGCGAGCCGCGGTCGGCCACGCGGGCCGGCGGCAGCCGGTCAGCCGATGACGGGCACCGCGGGCGGGCGGTCCGGCAGGAAGCCGTGGGCCCGGCCGGCCAGCCAGTCGGCCCGGTAACGGTCCACCTCCTGGTGCCAGTTGAGGATGCCCGCCATCCAGTTCTGCAGGTCGACCACATAGGCGCGCATGATCTCGCGCGCCTCCTGCGACAGCTCGAAGTCGTCGTAGACGACGGGCAGTTCGTGTGCGACGACGTGCTCGAACTGCTGCATGCGCTGGGTCATCAGGTCGTGGACGACATCGAGGGCGGTCGGGTAGTCGATGCCGAAGAAGTTCTGCACGACGAGGATCGCGTTGTGGATCTCGCCCTCGTACTCGATCTCCTTCTGGTACGAGAACACGTCGTTGAGCAGGCACGCGTAGTCGACGGCGGCGTTCTCCAGGGAGCGCACGGGGCCGCTGCGGTAGACCTCCGGCGGGACGGCCGGGCCGTGCCCCATCCGGCACAGGCTCAGGGTGAGGTCGGCGCCGAAGGTGGCGCGGCGCATCTCCAGGTAGTCGACCGGGTCGGGGACGCGGTTCTGGAGCTGGTTGGACAGCTCCCACACCCAGCTCTCGGTCATGACGTTGATCGCGTCCTTCAGGGAGCGCCGCTGGTCGGGCGTCATCCGGGCGGTCGTGCGCTGCCACAGGTCCGCCAGCCCGCGCTCCATGGCGTTGACGGGAACCAACAGCGCCTCGCCGTCGATCGGCATGCAGTCCGACAGGCGCTGGGTGGTCAGCCGGGCGGCGGCCAGGTCGCGGCGGTGGCCGAAGACGAGCGGGTAGTAGTCGTCGCCGTACGTGCCCCAGGCGAGCCACTGCGAGCTGAGGTCGAGGGCCTCGGGGGTCGCGTCCGGGTCCAGGCCGGCCGAGCACAGCGGCAGGTCGTAGGCGGCGAGTTTGTCCTCGTCCCAGACGCCCTCCTGGAGGATGCCCATGCGCTGCACCCAGTCGGTGAGCCGGTGCCGGGCGCCGTCGAGGTGCGGGCTCAGCTCCAGCCGGAACGGCATGCAAATGTCGGGGATCCGGGAGGGGCCGACCTTCTGGAACGGCACGTGCGCGTACGCGCGCAGCCGCTCCGCTCCCGCCGCGGCGAGCAGCGCGCCGACGTCGGCCGCGGAGGTGCCTCGGCCGGTCAGGCCCTGCCAGGGGCTGGTGGACTGCGCGCGCTCGTTCATGTACCGGCTGGAGCGCATGTGCCATTCGTGGCCGCCGGACTGCCAGTCCTGAAGTCCCTGGGTGTACGCGGCGACGGCGGCGACCTCGTCCGGGGTGAGGCCGTGTTCCAGGGCCAGCGCGGGCACTTCGGTGAGCGCGGTGTGCTCGAACTGGTGCAGCCGGGAGGTGAGGACGTCGTTGACGGCGTCGGCGGCCTGCTGGGTCGTGCAGTGGAAGAAGGTCTCCAACACCAGGACGCCGTTGCTCAGTTCGCCCTCGTCCTCGACCTCGCGCTGGTAGGAGAACAGGTCGTTGCGCAGATGCACGGCGTCGGAGAACGTCTCCATCAGGACCCTCAGCGGCCTGGACTCGGCGACGGCGGCGGGGACTTCGGCCGTCGCGTACTCCACGAGACCGGACGACCAGGGGGCACCGCCCACCTTGCGGCGCATCTCGATGTACTCGACGGGGTTGGCGATCCGCCCCTCGTTGATGTTGGACAGCTCCCACAGGGACTCGTTGAGGAGATGCTCGGTGGCGACGGCGAACCGGCGGCGCCAGTCGGCGGACATCGCCGGCACCGTGCGCCGCCACAGGTCGGCGAGACCGGCCTCGACCGGGTTCTCCGGCTCGGGCATGGGAGTGGCGAGGTCCATCGGCATGAACAGCGGGAGCCGGTCGAGATGGGCCTTGCCCGCGGCGCGGTCCTGGGTGCGCTTGTACATGTCCAGGAAGTGGTCGTCGAAGAAGAAGACCCACACGTACCAGTCGGTGATCAGGGACAGGGCGGGGCCGTCGCAGTCGGGGTGGGTGTAGGCGCAGAGCAGTCCGTAGTCGTGCGCGTCGAGGTCGGACTGCTCCCAGATCCCGGAACCTTCCAGCATGCCCATCTCGCGCGCCCAGACGGTCGAGTGCGCGCGCGCCTCGTCGAGGTGCGGGTTGAGCCGCGCGGGATACGGCATGTAGAAGTGCGGGAGTTCGAAGGGCTGCGTCATGGCCGGGGCCCTACCCGGCGGCTCCAAGGCCCATCCTCGGGCCGGGACATGATCACACCATCGCGTGAATCGGGCATGAACCCCTGGATCCTGCCGGGCCCTTGTGGCGTTCACCTCTACGCGCGCAGACTACGGAGGTTCTCGTCCCCTCCCTCACCGGAGTCCCGATGAACCACCCCAGACCTCTCTCCCGCCGCACCGCGCTCGCCTCGCTCGCCGGGGCGGCGCTGGCCGGCGCCACCGCCGGGCAGGCCGCGGCGGCCGAACGACAGGGCCGTACCGTCCGGTTCGCCACCTTCAACGCCTCCCTCAACCGGGCGACCGAGGGCGCGCTCGTCACGGACCTGTCCACGCCGGACAACGAACAGGCGCGCAATGTCGCCGAGACGATCCAACGGGTCGACCCGGACGTGCTGCTGGTCAACGAGTTCGACCACGTCGCGGGCGGCGCCGCGGTCCGGCTGTTCCACGACAACTACCTGGCCGTAGGGCAGCGCGGCGCCGAACCGGTCCGCTACCGCCACCGTTTCACCGCCCCCGTCAACACGGGCGTGGCCTCCGGCATCGACTTCGACGGTCGCAACGGCGCGGTGACGACGCCCGGTTCGGACGCGTACGCGCAGGACGCCTTCGGGTACGGCTGGTTCCCGGGACAGTACGGCATGGCCGTCTACTCGAAGTACCCGATCGACACGCGCGCGGTGCGCACCTTCCAGCGTTTCCTGTGGAAGGACATGCCGGGCCATGTCATGCCCCCGGGCTACTACAGCGACGAGGCGACGGCGGTCTTCCGGCTGTCCTCCAAGAGCCACTGGGACGTGCCGGTGTGCATCGGGCACGCGCGCGTGCACTTCCTGGTGTCGCATCCGACGCCGCCCACCTTCGACGGGCCCGAGGACCGCAACGGCCGCCGCAACCACGACGAGATCCGGCTGTGGGCCGATTACATCGGCGGCCCGCGGCGCAGCGCCTATCTGTACGACGACCGGGGCGTGCGCGGCGGACTGCGGCCCGGCGCCCGGTTCGTGCTCGCGGGCGACCTCAACGCCGATCCGTACGACGGCGACAGCTACGACCACGCCGTACGGCAACTGCTGGACCACCCGGCGGTACGGCTGCCCGGCACTCCCCCGGCCAGCGCGGGCGGCGTCGAGGCGGCGCGGCTCCAGGGCGGCGCCAACGCCTCGCACACCGGCGACCCGGCGTACGACACCTCGGACTTCAACGACACCGCGCCCGGCAATCTCCGGGTCGACCATGTCATTCCGTCCCGGGGACTGGTCCCCGGCGCGAACGGGGTGTTCTGGCCTGCCTCGGACGATCCGCTGTACCGGCTCGTGGGCGGCGGGGCGGCGCAGCCGACGTCGGACCACCGGCTGGTGTGGCAGGACGTACACGTCGGGTGACCGCATGCCCTTGCCGAGCCCCCGTCCTCGGTCCACCGTGGTCGCATGACCTCCTTCACGCTCCCTCATGAGCTGCACGGCGACGGTGCCCACAAGGTGTTCGCGGTGCACGGCTGGTTCGCCGACCGGTCCGCGTACGCGAGCGTCCTGCCGGACCTCGACGTCACGTCCTTCGCCTACGCCGTGGTCGATCTGCGCGGCTACGGCGAGGCGAAGGACGCCGTAGGCGCGTACACGACGACGGAGGCGGCGCAGGATCTGCTGGAGCTGGCCGACCGGCTCGGCTGGGATCGCTTCTCGGTGGTGGGGCATTCGATGGGCGGGTCGGTGGCCCAGCGGCTGCTGGCGCTGGCCCCCGAGCGGCTGCGCCGGATCGTCGGGGTCTCGCCGGTGCCCGCCTCGGGGCTGCCGCTGCCGGGCGACCAGTGGGACCTGTTCGCGGACGCGGCGCACAAGCCGGAGAACCGCCGCGCGATCATCGACTTCACCACCGGCGGCCACCGCCCCGCCGCCTGGCTCGACCGCATGGTGGCCCGCTCCCTCGCGGTCAGCGACCAGAAGGCGTTCCGGGCCTGGCTGGACTCCTGGGCCGGGGAGGACTTCCACACCGAGGTGGAGGGCGTACGGGTGCCCGCGCTGGCCGTCGCGGGCCGCCTGGACCCGGCGCTGTCCGCCGCGCTGCTGCGGGACACCTGGCAGTGCTGGTATCCACTCGGCGAGGTACGGGAGTTGAGCGCCGCCGGCCACTACGGCATGGACGAGACCCCGCTGGACGTCGTCCGCGTGGTGGAGGACTTCCTGCGGGCCGCCGACGGCAAGGGCGGACCGGCGTGACCGTCAGTCCGTCCCCGCCGGTCCCCGACGTCTTCGATCCACGCCAGTACGGGACGGCCGTGCCGTACGACGCCTACCGAGTCCTGCGTGACCACCATCCGGTGGCGTGGCAGGAGGAGCCGGAGGTGCTGGGCTGGCCGGCCGGGCCCGGGTTCTGGGCGGTGACCCGGCACGCGGATGTCGTGCGGGTGCTCAAGGATTCGTCGACGTACTCCTCGTACATCGGTGCCACGCAGATCCGGGATCCGGATCCGGCGGACCTGCCGTTCATCCGGCGCATGATGCTCAATCAGGATCCGCCGCAGCACGGCCGGTTGCGACGGCTGGTGAGCCGGGCGTTCACCCCGGGCCGGCTGGAGCGGTTCACCGTGATCGCCGAGCGGCGGGCCCGGACCCTGTGCGCGCAGGCGCTGGAGACGGCCCGGGCGGCGGACGGCACCGTGGACCTCGTCGCCGCCGTCACCGACGACTACGCCCTGCTCAACCTCACCGATCTGCTCGGGGTGCCGGAGCGGGACCGCGGGCTGCTGCTGAACTGGACGCAGCGGGTCATCGGCTACCAGGACCCGGACGAGGCCGGTCCCCCGGTGCTGGACCGGGCGGGCCGGCCGGTCAATCCGCGCTCGCCCGCGCTGCTGCGGGACATGTTCGACTACGCCCAGCAGCTGGCGTCGTTCAAGCGGCGCTATCCGGCCGACGACGTGATGACCACGCTCGCGCACGACGCCGAGCTCACCCGCGACGAGCTGGAGATGTTCTTCTTCCTGCTCACCGTCGCCGGCAACGACACCGTGCGCAGCGCGGCCCCGGGCGGCCTGCTGGCCCTCGCCGAGCACCCGCAGGCGCAGGAGCGGCTGCGCGCGGGCAAGGCCGAACCGGGGCACGCGGTGGAGGAGTTGCTGCGCTGGCATCCGCCCGTGCTGAGCTTCAGGCGTACCGCCGGGTGCGACACCGAGCTGGCCGGACGGCGGATCCGCGCCGGGGACAAGGTGGTCGTCTTCCACGCCTCCGCCAACCGCGACGAGCGGGCCTTCCCGGCTCCGGACCGGCTGACCCTGTCCCGCAATCCGAACCCGCACGTCTCCTTCGGCGACGGCCCGCACGTCTGCCTGGGCGCGCACTTCGCCCGCCTGCAACTGCGGCTGCTGCACCAGGAGATGCTGCGGACGTTTCCGGTTCTGCGGCCCGCGGGACCGGCCGGTCGGCTGGTGTCGAACTTCATCAACGGGATCAAGTCGCTGCCGGTGCGGGTGACATGAGGCTCAGGACACCGCCTCGGCGATCCGGTCGGTGATCCGGGTCGCCAGGCCGGCGTCGTCGCTCTCGACGCGGGCGGCGACGGCGAGCGTCCGGCCGTCCGTGGTGCGGGCGGTGGTCAGGGACCAGGACAGGGCGGCGCCGTCCGCCGCCTCGGCGGGCGACCACTGGAGCGTCGTGCGCAGGAGCGGCAGCAGCGACTCGGCGGTGTACACGGACACGACCTTCGGGCTCGGCTCCTCCGCCTCCCGCACCAGCCGGGGGGCGGCCAGCCGTCCCTCGTCGGCGAGTGCCGCGGCGACCCTGGCCATCTGCAGCGGCGTGGCGCTGGCGGCGCCGTCCTCGTAGGTGCTCTCCGCGGCCCGGATCGGCACGGCCGCCTCCGCCTCCCCGAAGCCGAGCTGCCGGGCCGTCTCGCCGACCTTGTCCGGCCCGAGTTCGTCGGCGACGGCGGCGAGGGCGTCGTCGCAGGACTCGGTGAGCGCCTCGCGGAGGGTGGCGCCCGCGCACCTGCCCCGGCCCCCGCGGGTGGCCTCGTCGACCGACGTGTACAGACCGTGCTCCAGGGCGGCGGCCGCGATCACGACGCCGAATGTGCCACCGGGGTCGGTCGCCTCGCGCAGGGCGCGATTGAGCATCGGCTCGCGCTCGTCCCCGGTGGCCTTCTCCCAGGCCGCCTTGGACCCGGGGTCGTTCGTGGCGAACGCGCCCGGGTCGTACGAGGGGGTGCTCACCATGGCGAGGATGTCGCCGTTCGTCGCGTCGAGGACGACCGCCGCCCCCTTGTCTGCGCCGAGCGCAGTGAACGCCGCTTTCTGGGCTGCCGGTTCGATGGTGGTGGTCACGTCGCCCACCGCTTCGGTCAGTTCGGACTCGTAGATCGCCTCCAGCCCGGACGTGCCGTAGGCCAGGGAGCGGTAGCCCGTTATCGGTGCGTACAACGCGCCGTCCGTGTAGGTGCGTTGATACGGGATCTTCTTGTTGCCGCTCGGTTTGCTCCCGGTGACGGCCTTGCCGTCGACGACGATGTCGCCGAGTCCCTTTTCGGCCGAGGACGAGGGGGCCGGCCGCGGGTCCTCGCTCGTGCCGCTGCAGCCGGTGATCAGGAGGAGCGTCATCGAGGCGGCGCTGATCTTCGTTCGCATGAAGATCACCTTAGAGAACCCGGTGAACTGCCGCCGCGGACCCGGCCGTTCGGAGTGTCTTCACCGGCGCACCTGGATCAGCGCATGCGTCCCTCCGGTCCGCCAGCGCTGTCCCTCGGCGGCGACCAGGGCGGCCTCCGTCCCGGCGTCGAGTCCCGTGATCACATCGGACTTCAGGGTGCGCAGGGCGGCGACCGGGCCGGGGAAGTACGCCGTGACATCGGCGAACGGGGTGGTCGGCGGCCACCGGTGATCCCCGACCAGGCGCCGGTAGTTGAGGTCGCCCTTGAGCACGGTGACGGTGGCCTGCGCGAGTTCCGTACGCAGGTCCTCGGGCATCCGGGCGTACGGCAGCGGCGCGCAGGAGAAGGCGTGGGCGCGGACCGTGAGGCGGCCGTCGGTCAGCGCCGTCCACAGCACGTCGCCGTAGGCTGCCGCGGCACCCCGGGCCGATCGCAGCCTGCGCAGGGCGTCGAGCACGTCGGAGGGCGTGGCGTCGGAGACGTAGTACGGGTACGGCTTGACGTGCAGGACGGCCCGGCCGATGCGCCCGGTGTCCAGGAGGTGGGCGATCAGCAGCAGGTCGGGGACGAGTTCACGGCCCGCGTTGTCGGCGATCAGGCAGAGCAGCGCATCCGTGCCCGCGGCGGGCGGCAGGAGGGACCACAGGGCGTCGCTGTCGTCGGCGACCAGGGGCGGGGTGCCGTCCGGGGTCGCGCCGTGCGCGGCGGACAGACGGAAGCCGAGGTCGGCGCGGTTGCCCCACAGGGAGCCGTGCAGCAGGGCCTGCGCCCGGTCGCCGGCGGGCAGCCGTGCGAGGTCGTCGAGGGCGGCCAGTTCCTCGTCCGTCTCGGGGGCGTCGAGCTCGGCCAGCTTGGCCGGCCGGAAGGGGTCGATGCCCTGCCAGGGGCCGGGGGTGAAGTGGTCCACGGCGTGCAGGAGTTGGCGGTAGAAGTAGCTCTCCGACCACAGCCACGGCACGTCGAACCAGGGGCGGCCCGTGTACGTGTCCACTCCCCAGGCCCGCCAGCGGTCCGCGTCGTGGGCGTCGGCGGGGAGCGGTTCGATCGTGCCCTTGGTGCAGTTCGCGAGCAGGGCGTCGAGTGCGTCCCGCTGCTCGGGCCCGTAGGGGAAGGCCTCGCGCACCTGCCGGATGATGGCCGGGTGGCGCTCGGCGAGGACGCTGTGCGGGAACGAGCCGGGTTCATTGCCGAGGATCACGGGCGGGGTGTCGGGCATGCGGCTCACCGTATCGCGCACCGTCCGCCCTGGCTCTCAGACGATCCGCGCCTCGCGTTCCAGCTGCGTGGCGAGGGTGAGGTAGCGGGCGCGACGGGGTACCGGGACCAGGCCGCGGATCAGGATGTGCCACATCTCGGCCACCCGGCGGGGCTGCCGTGCGACCGGCTCCAGGGAGCGGCCCACGACTCGGGTGCCGACGAAGAAGCAGACGAAGGAGTGGGCCGCGGCGTCGATGTCCACGTCCGGGTGGACGTCGGACTCCTTGGCCGCGCCGAGGAACTTGCGCGAGGCGAGCTCCAGCCACTCCGTGAAGGGGTGCTGGAGTGGGGACTTGACGGGGACTCCGCCGATGGCCAGCCGGAGTCCGGCCCGTGGAATCGGGCCCTCCACGGAGAGCCGGGCGACGCCGAACGTAGTGCGCATCAGCGCTTCCAGGGAGGAGTAGCCGCGGGCGTCCATCTCGCCGGCGACCTGACGCGAGGCCCGGGACTGGAGCTCCATGATCGCCTGGGCCAGGTCGTCCTTGGCGGCGAAGTGGAAGTACAGGGCTCCCTTGGTGACTTGGGCGTGCTCGACGATGTCGCTCAGGCTGGTCGATTCGTAGCCGTGGCGGTCGAACAGGTCGGCTGCGGCCGTGATGATCGTCGCGCGGGTCTGTTCAGCGCGTAACTGCCTCGGCATTGACTGGATACTCCTGGGGCGGAAAAGAACGGGTCATGCCGTTTGTTTTTTACTGCCCGTACACGATAGCTCACCGCGCCACCGTGCCGACCCGGCATTCGAAGACCGTCGACTCCACCTGCCTTCCTACGACTTTGACCTCACCGCCCACACCGGGCTCCGCCTCTATCCAAGTGGGCAGGTCCAGTTCGGCGTACCGATGGAAGGCGGCGTGGAACGACACCGGCGCCCGCTGCCCGGCATGCACGGCCCCGGCGGCCTGGCGGGCGGCCTCCAGCAGCAGCATGCCGGGAACGTGATCGAGGGGATGATCGAAGAAAACAGGGTGTTCGGTATCGACTCGCAGCTGCCAGCACCCGGGCCGGTCCGGCGGCGCCAGCACGACGTCCGCGGGCAGGGCCCGGTCGACGGAGATGGCCGGCAGCGCGGGCGGCACGGCGAGCGAGGAGACGGTGGCGGGGGTACGGCCGCCGCGCAGCCTGCGGTAGACCGACGGGCCCATCCAGGACACGGCGACATGGCCGGTGGCGACCCGCACCCCGTCCAGCCGGACGTCCGCGTTGTAGCGGATCGCGGCCGGGCGGCCCGCACGGCGGCGGATGTCGAAGACGGCGATGGCGAGCTCGGGTTCGGCCGGGACGGTGCCGACTTCGAGGCGCTCGGGGTACGTGGTGACCCGGAGCTCCTGAAGCACGAACTGCTGGTCCAGCGGCACCTCGTACTCGGCGTGCACGAGCAGTGCGCCGCACTGGCGGACGGTCTCGGCGACGAGCAGCGGCTCGTAGGCGGACCGGTCCGGCGAGACGTGCAACTGGTGTGCCCGCGGCCACTGCGCGGACACCCCGAACAGGTCGGGGCCCGTGCGGCGCCAGCCGGTGAGGAAGGTCTCGGCGACGGCCGCGCGATGGACAAGTTGGCGCGGCACGGTGGCCGTGAGAACCTCGGACGCCGTCGGTAATTCGGCGAGTTGCGGCAGTTGAGGCATGTCCCTCCCTGGGTTCCCCGCGACAGCGGTGGCAGACGGCGAGGTGCCCGTGCCGTGAGCGCTAGAGTACGAGCCGACCGGTTTGTTTTCAATGAGACCCAGGTGACTGGGGATCGGCGCCGACCCGGCCCGGCCGCTTCCGGCCACGCGGTCGACTCGGCGCAGCAGAGGGGCTCTTATGGCGAAGCAGGAGCGCGCCATCAGGACGCGCAGGGCAATCCTGGAAGCCGCGGGGGCGGTCTTCGACGAGCACGGCTACACCTCGACCACCATTGCGATGGTGCTGGAGCGGGCCGAAGTGACCAAGGGCGCCCTGTATTTCCACTTCCAATCCAAGGAATCGCTCGCCCAGGCTGTGCTGGACGAGCAACTAGGGCTGGGCGCCGTGCCGCCGCACCCGTGCAAACTCCAGGAGATCGTCGACATCACGTTCGTCTTCGGACAGCGCCTGCTGGACAACGCGTTGCTCCAGGGCAGTGTGCGGCTGACCGTGGACCAGTGCGCGCCGCCCGGGGTCGATCATTCCGGGCCGTTCCGGCTGTGGGCGGAGCATCTGACGGGGCTGATGGAAGAGGCGCGGAAACAGGGTGAGTTGCTGCCCGCCGTGGAGCCGCGGGACACGGTGGAGCTGCTGGTCGGGGCGTTCGCCGGCATTCAGCTGATGTCCCGGGCGCTCAGCGGACGGGAGGACCTGGCGCACCGGATCTCCGTGCTGTGGGCGCACGTTCTGCCGAGTGTCGCGGTGCCGGGTCTGCTGGTGCGCCTGGACTCCCGGCCCGACCGCGGGGTCCGCGTCCGCGCCTCGATGCCGGAGGCCGAACGGTGATCCTGCTGACCGGGGCGACCGGCACCGTCGGACGGCTGGTCGCCGGACGGCTGCGCGGCACCGTGCCGCTGCGTCTGATGACCCGCCGCCCGGAGCGGATCAGCGACCCCGAAGTCGAGGTGGTGGCCGCCGACTTCGAGGACCCGGCGAGCCTGCGACACGCGCTGGCCGGCGTACGGGCCGCCCTGCTGGTGACGGCGAACCCGCTGACGCACGCCCACGACGAGAACTTCCTGGCGGCGGCCCGCGCGGCCGAGGTGGCGCACGTGGTGAAGCTGTCGGCGCTCGCGGTCACCGATCCCGGGGCCACGGACCTGATCACGGCCTGGCAGCGGGGCAACGAGCAACTCCTGGAAGCATCGGGCCTGTCGGGGACCCTGCTCCGGCCTCGCGCCTTCATGACCAACACCCTCGGCTGGGCCCGCTCCGTCCGCGAGGAGGGTGTCGTACGGGGGTCGGGCGGGACCGCGGTCAACGCGACTGTCGATCCGCGGGACATCGCCGAGGTGGCGGCGCGGGTGCTGCTGGACCCCGACGCGCACGCCGGGCGGGCGTACGCCCTCACCGGCCCCGAGGCCGTCAGCGCCGTACGGCAGACGGAGATCCTCGGCGAGCTGCTGCAACGGCCGCTCGCCTTCGAGGAGTTGACCGAGGCGGAGGCGCTGCGCCGGCTGCGCGACCGCTACCCCGGGCCGATCGCCGAGGCCCTCGCCGAGAGTGCGGCACGCGCACGGGCCGGGGCGAAGGCCCAAGTGGACCCGACCGTCGCCGAGTTGCTGGGCAGGCCCGCGGGGAGCTACCGGGCGTGGGCGAGCGACCACCTGGAGATGTTCCGGACATGACGGCGGGCCGGCCGATGCCCCATCCGCACCGGCCGGCCCGCCCGCCTCAAGGCGCACGCCTCGCTAGAAGGTCAGCTTCCAGCTGTTGAGCGTGCCCGTGTCCTGCGCCGCCGTGTCCTGCACCCGCAGCTTCCAGGTGCCGTTGGCGACCTCCGCGGACGCGTTCACCGTGTAGGTGGTGTTCACGTTGTCCGCGGAGTCCGAGGAGCTGGCGGACTTCAGACGGAAGCTCGTGCCGTCCGGCGCGATCAGGTCGATGACCAGGTCACCGCGGTAGGTGTGGGTGATGTCCACCCCGACCTGGAGGGCCGAGGGGGCGTTGCCGCTGCGGCCGGAGACGGTGATCGGGGACTCGATCGTGCTGCTGTCCGGGATGGCGACGGCCGAGGTGCTGGTGAAGGTGGTGCCCCCCGTGGAGCCGCCGGAGCTGCCGCTCACCGCCTGCACCGTCTTGGCCGCGTCCGCGAGACCCGCGCCGCAACCGCCGGAGCAAGTACCGGGCAGAGCGCGCGAGTTGGTCTTGATCGCGGACTCGATCTGCGCCGGGGTCAGCGTGGAGTTCGCCGACTTCATCAGCGCGGCCAGGCCCGCGATGTGCGGGGCGGCCATGCTGGTGCCCTGGTAGTAGGTGTAGTTCTCGGAACCCGGGCCCGCGGTACCGCTGTTGAGCGTGGACAGGATGCCGCCGCTCTGGGTGGTGCGGGTCTCGCCGCCGGGAGCGGCGATGTCGACGACCGTGCCGTAGTTGGAGTAGTACGACCGGGAGCCGGCGCGGTTGGTCGCGGCCACCGAGATGACGTTGTTGCAGCTGGCCGGCGAGTAGTTGGCCGCGTTGGCGTTGGAGTTGCCCGCCGCGACGACGACCGTGGTGCCGCGGTTCACGGCGGCGTTGATCGCGTTCTGGGTGGCGGAGGAGCAGGTGCCGCTGCCGCCGAGGCTCATGTTGATGACCTTGGCGACATTGCTGTTGGCCGGGACACCGGAGACGGTGCCGCCGGACGCCCAGGTGATGGCGTCGATGATGTCGGAGTCGTAGCCGCCGCACTTGCCGAGGACCCGCAGCGGGGAGACCTTGGCGCCGTGGGCGACGCCCGCGACGCCCTTGCTGTTGTTGGTGAGGGCGGCGATGGTGCCCGCGACGTGGGTGCCGTGCCAGGAGGAGGTGGTGGCCGTCCAGTCGGTGGCGCACTCGCCGTCCGAGGTCCAGTCGCCCGGGTCGGCCGGGTTGCTGTCACGGCCGTTGCCGTCGTTGGAGACCGCGGTGTCGGTGATGAAGTCGTAGCCCGCGACGACATTGGCACCGAGGTCGGAGTGGGTGACGTAGCCGGTGTCGATGACGGCGACGGTCACGCCGCTGCCGGTGGCGACGTCCCAGGCACCGGGCACGTTCATGCCGGCGGTGGCCTCGTACAGGTCCCACTGCTTGGTGTACTCGGTGTCGTTGGGGGTCGCCAGCGGCTTGTTCAGGCGGTCCGGTACGACGTAGGCGACCTGCGGGTCGGCCTGGTACTCGGCGATGACGTCGGCGACGTCCGACCGGGTCAGGTCGGCGCCCAGGTCGACGAGGGCGGCACCGGTGCCGAGGCGGCGCTGGAAGTCGAGGTTCTCGCCCGCCTCCTCGCCCTTGGTCTCGGCGTCGGCGGCGGCGGCCTTGTTCGACTTGGCCTCGGCGGCGCCGGACTTGTAGCCGACGATGAGCCGCTCGGCGGGGGTGGCCTCGGCGGCGGCCGCGGCGGGGGCGGCTTCCTGGGGAGCGGCGGACTCCTGGGCGACGGCGACGGTGGCGGTCGCGGCCGTGAACAGTGCGGCGGAGACCGCGGCGACGGATATCAGCTTCCGTCGCACGGAGGGAGAGGTACGCAAGGGCTTTGCCTTTCGTGGCCGACTCCGGGCAGCGCGGAGCGGCGGTCGATGCGCTTCGTCCTCGAAGCGGAGGGGGGTGAACCGAAAAGCGGTGTGCGATGGCCGGCCAGGCGCGGGGGGACGACCCGTTCGGGGTTACCTGCGGGTCGGCTGTGGTCGAACGATAGGCAAAGGGAAGGTCGTCCGGATACAGGGGAAACCCTCGATCCGGCCGGAAACCAACCCTCTACATCGCCAAGTTGACCGCTTCTGCCCTGTTTTGCATGACCCGTCGGGCGGTGAACGCGCCGGGCCGGTGGCTCGTACTCCTGGGGAGCAGACCGTTTCCGCACCGGCCGAGGAGACACCCCGGATGCCTCAGACCTCCCCGCTGCACCGGACGCGTGCGCGCCGCGCCACGGTCATGGCGGCCCCCTTGCTGCTCGCCGTGTGGGCCGCGTCCCCGGCCGCCGCGCACGGCGCGCCGACGGATCCGGTCAGCCGGGTGTACGCCTGCTCCCCCGAGGGCGAAAGCGCCGCCCGCTCGGCGGCGTGCCGGGCGGCCGTGGCCGCGAACGGCGCCCCGTTCACCGCCTGGGACAACCTGCGCATCGCGAACGTGAACGGCCGGGACCGGCAGACCGTCCCCGACGGCGAACTGTGCAGCGGCGGACTGCCCGCCTACCGGGGCCTGGACCTGGCCCGCGCCGACTGGCCGGCGACACGGCTGCGGCCGGGTGCGGCGCTGACGATGACGTACGTCTCGACGATCCCGCACACGGGCACGTTCCGGCTGTACCTCACCAAGCCGGGCTATGCCCCGACTCGCCCGCTGACCTGGTCCGATCTGCCGGAGCGGCCGTTCGCCGAGGTACGGGACCCGGCGCTGACGGACGGCGCGTACCGGATCCGGGCGACGCTGCCGGCCGACCGGAGCGGGCGGCATGTGCTGTACACGGTCTGGCAGAACAGCAGCACGCCGGACACCTATTACTCATGCTCCGACGTGGAGTTCCCGGCGAGTGGGAGCGCGGCGGCTGCGGCGGACCGCAGCGCGACTCCCACGGCGGAGCAGCGCCGCAGGACGGCTGCCCCGAAGGAGACGGAGGAGCCCCGTACGACCGCTCCCCCGACGACGCCCCCGGCCCCGCGGTCCCCGGACAGCAGCCCGGTGGCCTCGGCACCCGCCTCGGACCCGGGCCCATCTGCGCCCCTGCTGGCGGGCGGTGCCGCCACGGTGCTGGTGCTCACCGGGGGCGCCGCCCTGGCCCTGCGTCTGCGCCGCAGGTGAACTCCACGCCTGCGCAGGTCAGTTGACGAAGACCAGCGCGTCGCCGTCCGTCACCGGGGCGTACTTGGCGGTGAAGTAGCCGTTGGCGAAGCAGAGCGAGGAGCCGGAGAACTTGGTGAACTGCTGATCGGTGAAGGTGATGCTGTTGTCGGCGTTGCTCGCCGTGCCGGTCAGGCTCGGCGCCCGGTAGACGCAGGTGATGGTGCCCAGCAGGGTGCGCAGCCGGACCGTGGTCTGGATGGTGGAGCCGCTCGCCGGGGTGACGGTGACCGTGCCGTCGGAGGCGACGGTGGTGGTGTAGGGCAGGTTGTCGACCGTGATGCCGCTGACGCCGAGCACGCCGACGACGTTGCTGGAGCAGCTTTCGCTGTCGAAGGTGTGCGCGCCGAGCGACTCGGTGGCGGTGCCCGGAGCGGCCGGGTTGTCGGTGATGGTGGCGGTGAACTGCGACGACGTGCAGGAGATTCCGCTGGTGCCGGTCGCGCTGGAGTGGAGCGTGGCGGTGGTGCCGGCGGCGAGCGGCGCGGTGAGGACGTCCCCGACGGCGACGGGCGTGCCGGCGACGCTGCCGGTGGTGAGGACGGGGATGTCGGCCGCGTGGGCGGGCACGGTGAGCGGCAGCGTGAGGGCGGCGACGGTGCCGGCGAGGGTGACGAGGGTGCGAGTGCGCATGCGGGGGCCTCTTCTCCGAAGCGGGGGGTGGGATTTCAGAGGTGGGGGTGCGGCCTGCGCCGTCGCCGGTCCGTGACGCCTTCTCCGTACGTCACGGACCGGCGACGGCAGCGCGGCAGCCACGCACGGTCCAAGGGGGGAAGCGATCGTGCGGGTGCCGGGGGGAGACGCGGACTGGGCCGCGGGAGGGGAGGGCCGCCCGGTCCGGCGCCACGGATCCGGGTGCGGTCAGTGAGAGTTGTAGACCTGTGTGGCGGTCAACGTCAAGGAAAATCAAGGGAGTTGAGGTCCACTCACAGCTGACACATATTCAACACCCTTTCCTCACAAGCTTCTTGACTCCCAAATGTAACCCCGGGTAACTTCCTCGGCTACTGGGGAGTACGAGAAAGCCCTTCCACCCGCCGCTGTCCGCGCCAGGACAACGTCCCCGATCATCCGGGAGCTGACATGGCAAGCGGTTCCACCCCTCAAGTCACCGAGGACCCCGAAGTCCCCGCAAGACGCGGCCGCGTCCGTGCCCGCCGGGCCGCCGTGATGGCGGTGCCCGCCGCCCTGGCCGCCGCAGGCCTCGCGGTGCTCACCGCCGAGGGCGCGCTCGGTGTGCAGTTCGCCATCTCCGGCATGCCGTTCACGGTGACCGCCACCGAGCTGAACGGCACCGGCTTCGAGCAGTTCGGCGGCCTGGACAACATGGCCCCAGGCAGCCCCAACGAGGGGGACACCGGCGGCCAGGTGCTGGTCGTCACCTCCGTGATCAAGAACGCGACCCTCACCAAGCTGTGCCAGAGCGTCGACCTCGGCGGCACCAACCTGCTCATCACCGCGGGCAGCGGGGCGGAGAAGGTGACCGCGACCGACCTGGCGACCGACTCCACCGAGCTGTCGGGCGACGCCGCCTTCGACAACATCGAGATCGGCAACGACGCCAGCACCCTGACCAAGGGCGGGGTGCAGGGACCGAAGGGCGTGTTCAGCCAGCAGGCCGACACCGTGCGCATCGCCAATCTGCGGCAGACCAACTACGCCACCACGGCTGGGGTGTTCAAGCTGCCGGGCCTCAAACTCCGCTTCAGCGACTCGGGTTGCTGACGGTGCGACAGTCCTTCCGCCGCTGGCGGCACGCGCGGCCGTTCTGGGGCGGGCTGCTGCTCGCCCTCGGCGGGGCGGAGATCCTGTTCACCGAGAAGGCGTCCCTGAAGGTCGTCCTGCACATCGGCATGCAGGGCCTGGCCGGCTATCTGCTGCCCGCCCTGATGCTGCTGCTGGGCCTGTTGATCCTCTTCAACCCCGCCCAGCGGCTCTTTTACTCGCTCACCGGGGTGCTGCTCTCCCTGGGCACCTGGCTCACCTCGAACCTGGGCGGCTTCCTCGTGGGTCTGCTGCTCGGCGTCGTGGGCAGCTGCCTCGCCTTCGGCTGGCTCCCGGACCAGGAGCCGCGCCGCGGCCGGCGGCAGCGCAGGAGGCAGGCCCGGACCGCGCCGCCCCTCTTTGCGCCACCGGAGGAGGAGCCCGCCTGAACCGGGCTCTTCCTCCGGTCTCGCCGGATCCCGTTCACGGGCGATCAGTGCGGGAAGAACGGCGCTCAGTGCGGGAAGAACGGCTCGCCGCGCCCCTCCGCCCCCTCGCGCATCAGCAGCCGCAGCCGCAGCCCGATCATCGCCGCCAGCCGGTGCTCGGGGTCGTCGAGGTCCAGGCCCGCGAGGCCGGCGGCCTTGCGGACGCGGTAGCGCAGGGTGTTGGGGTGGACGTTCAGCTCCTTCGCGACGGTGCCGACCTCGCCGAAGGCGTCCAGGTACATCAGCAGCGAGCGGGCGGTCTCGGTGCCGTGGGCCGCGTCGTGGGTGACCAGGGCCTCCAGACCCTCGTGGCGGATGCCGCCGTGCCGGGCGAGAACGTCCAGCGTCTCGCGGACCATGAGCGAGGAGGTGAGCCGCCCGTGCGTCTCCGCCATGCGGTCGGGCGTGCGGGCCAGCACCTCCAGGCCGTGGTGGCCGCGCAGCTTCACCGCCGGGATGTCGACGAGTCGGGCGGCCGTACCGGCGACGACCGCCTGGACGGGGGTCCGCAGATGGCCGCGGAGCACGGCGACCAGGTCGGTGGCCCAGCGCAGGAGGGCCTTGTCGGCATCCTGGCCGCCCGGCGGCTCCGGGAGCATCGCGTAGATCTGCCCGCAGGCCTGGGCGACGAGCGCGTTGCGCCGGAACGCGGCGGCATGCACGGAGACCATCTCGGCGGCCTCGGCGAGCCGCGCGTCACGCCAGGCGGCATCGCCGCGGCCCGGGTCGTCGCGCAGGTCGAGGGCGACGACGCAGGCGCCCGCGGTGGGCACGATGCCGAGGTGGACGGCGAGCGCCGAGGCGTTGAACCGGCCGGTGAGCAGGCCGTGCGCGAAGTCTTCGCGGGAGCGCACCCGGCCGCCCGAGTCGCCGAGGTAGTAGTGGTCGACGAGCTGGGCCGCGGCCAGCCGGGCGGCGCCGCGCAGCGCCTCCTCCGCGCGGTCGGCGAACGGGCCGCTGCCTTGCTGGAGCCAGATCGTGCCCAGCGGCCGCGCCCCGGCACGGATCCCGACGGCGAGCCGCCGCCGTACGTCCAGCTCGGGCCACTCCTCGACGTCGACCACCTCGTCGCTCTCCCGCAGCCGCCGGAAGACGCCCCACTCGCGCAGCAGGGCGAGATACGGCTCGGGACAGCTGCGCCCCAGGATGGAGCGCCGGCGCATCTCGTCGGCGTCGTCCGGCGTCCCGGCGTAGGCCAGGACGCGGTGCCCGGTGTCCTCGATGCTGACCAGGCCGTGGGTGAGCGAGGCGAGGGTCTGGGCGAGGGAGTACAGATCGCCCCGCGGTGCTTCCGGGGCGCCGGCCAGCTCGGCGCGGGCGAGTGTCGCCACCTGGTCCCAGCGCAGTGCGGCCGGGACGCCCAGTACGGCGACGCCCGCGCGCTCGGCGGCCTGCCGCACCGCCTCGGGCAGCTCGTCCCCGTCGGTGCGTACGGCTACGGCGGCGGCGCCGGCCGCGGCGGCCGCCGTCACCTGAGCCACGGCGTCGTCCCCGCGGGCGCCGACCGCGAGGACCAGGGCGCCGGGCAGACCGGCGAGCGGGTCGCCGGGCTCGGCGATGACCACCTCGGTGATCTCGACGGCGCCGCTCCCGGCAGCCTCGGGCACGACGGCGCCGAGCGCGTCGGCGAGCCGCCGCAGCGGGGCGCGCGGCACGTCGGGGCCGGTGGGGTGGTGGGGCATACCACCACATTAAGCGGGTGTCCTGTGTCCGCCGGGGTGGCGGCGTAACGATCGGAAGTCGGCCGGCACGGCCGATCTCATTGGCGCGTACGCATCACGCCCCTGTTCGACCCCGTCTCCACGGGCACCGAACAGCGGGACGCGACCTTCCGCGTCGGCTGCCGGCCCGGGGGATCAGCGGCCGACGCGGTCGGTGTGCGGGCCTCAGTCCAGGCCGGCCGACTTCAGCCAGGCCTTGGCGACGTCGAGCGGGTCCTTGTTCTCCAGCTGCACCTGGGAGTCCAGGTCCAGCAGGGTCTCGGTGTCGAGCTTGGCGGAGACCGCGTTGAGCGCGTCGACGCCTTCCTGGGACAGGCCCGACTTGTAGACCAGCGGGGTCACGTTCGCGTAGCCGAAGAGGTTCTCCGGGTCCTGGAGGACGACGAACTTCTCCTTGGTGATGTTCGGGTCCGTGGTGAAGATGTCCGCGGCCTGCACGGTGTTCTTCGCCAGCGCCGCCGTGGTCAGCGGGCCGCCCGCGTCGAGCGCCTTGAAGGACTTGAACTCCAGGCCGTAGACGTCCTTCAGGCCCACCAGGCCCTGCTGCCGGGTCTGGAACTCCGGCGAGCCGCCGATGACCATCTCGGGCGCGATGTCCTTGAGGTCGGCGAGCGTGGACTCGGAGGTGAGGCTGTACTTCTTCGCGGTCTCCGCGTTGAGGCTCACGGAGTCCTTGTCCTCGGCGGGCGAGGACTCCAGCAGCGTCAGCTTGGCGTCCAGCTTGGTCTTGGCCGCGGCGTTCACGGCGTCGGCCGACTCCTGCGCGGCCTTCGGGTCCAGATACGCCAGCAGCGAGCCGTTGTACTCGGGCAGGACCGTGATGGAGCCGTTCTTCAGCAGGCCGTAAGTGGTCTCGCGGCTGCCGATGTTGGGCTTGTAACTGACCTTGATGCCCTTGGCCTTCAGGGCCTCGCCGTAGATGTCGGCGAGCAGGATGGACTCGGCGAAGTTGTTGGAGCCGACGACGACGGTGTCGCCGCTCGCCTTGTCCTCCGTCAGCGGGTTGTCGGACTCGTCGTCGGAGGAGCCACATCCCGCGAGCAGGGCCGCGGTGGCGGCGAGCACGATGATGGACCTGCTGCGTGAAGCGGTAGAAGTCACGATTCCCGATCCGGACTCGGAGGTTGGATGACGGTAGATCTCCAGTTCTTGAACTGATCCAATCCAGCGGCTTCTTGATCAGTCAAGTGAATCCGGGTCACCGATTGGCCTCAATGAGTAGTCAGTTGTGATCGCATGTGAAGACGTATGACTCAAGAGGCGATAGTCTCCCCGCAGTTGACGCCAGGTGCCCGATCACTTCGAGGAGGAAAGGTGTCCACGAAAGAGGTGGACACGTCCACCGCGACAGACGATTCCCCTCCCGGCATACGGCGCCTCACCGACCGCTGGCCCTTCCGGCGCAAGCTCAACGTCCTGGTCGGCGTCCCGCTCACGGTGGTCGCCGTCCTGCTCGCCTACCTGATCACCGACCAGCTCGGGCAGTCCTCCTCCGCGTCGGACGCGGCCCGGCTGGTCCGGGCCAGCGCCGAAGTCGCCACGCTGGTGGACCGGGTGGAGGCCGAGCACCAGCAGGCCATCCTGCTCTCCGTGCGCCACGAAGCGGCCGACGGCGACACCCGGCCCTCCACGGCCGCCTACGACAAGGCGCAGACCGCGGTGGACTCCCAGGTCATCAAGGTCCGCGAGACCTTCGGCGACCGGCTGCCGGACACCGAGGCGCGGGCCCTGCGGGAGATCAGCGCCCTCGGCAGTCTGCGCGACACCATCGAGCAGGGCTATCTGCCCGCCGACAACATCGACCCCGCGTACGCGAGCGCGGCCAAGGGCGTCATCGACGGCCTCGGCCTCGACCGCAACGCCGCCCTCGCGGCCACCTTCACCGGCAACCTGCTGGACTCCCTGCTGCGGGCCGACGCCGCCCACAGCGCCTTCGAGACCGGCGTGTTCTCCGCGGCGACCGGTGACTCCAACGCCCTGATCGAGTTCATCGGCGCGGTCGGCTCCTACGAGGTGTACACCTACCAGGCCGACCGCTTCGCCCGGTTCGCCACGGCGGATCAGGCCGAGGAGCTGCACGGCATCGAGCACAGCTCGCCGCAGGCCACCATCGGCCGCCAGTACGCCGAGCTCCAGATCGACCCCAGCTCGCTCCAGGCCGACTCCCCCGCCGAGATCAGCGAGGCGTTCGAGGCGGCCCTTGAGTCGTACCCCGTCTACCGGGAGCAGGCGGAGGTCCGGCTCGGCATCACCGCCTCCCTGATCGACCAGATCGCCGACCGCGCCGACGAGTCCTCCACCGACGCCGCCTGGCGGGCGGGCCTGCTGCTGGGCCTGGCCCTGCTCGGCTTCGCCCTCTGGCTCGCGCTGTCGGTGGCGGTCCGCCGCTCGGTGGTGGGCCCGGTGCAGGCTCTGACCGGCGCCGCCCGGGAGGTCGCCGACATCGCCGGCCGCGAGCTGGCCCGGGTGGCCGACGACGACGCCGAGGACGACGGGCCGCCGCGGCTGCGGGAGATGCCGGTCACCGCGCGCGACGAGATCGGCGACCTCGCCGAGGCGTTCAACCGCGTGCAGACCACCGCGGCCGCGCTGCTGGAACGCCAGGTGCTCAGCCGGCGCAACGTCGCGGAGATGTTCGGCAACGTCGGCCGCCGCGTCAGCAATCTGACGACACGTCAACTTGCCCTGATCGACGCGGTCGAGCGCGGTGAGACGGACCCGGCCCTGCTGGAGCGCCTCTACAGCATCGACCACATCGCGGTCCGGCTGCGCCGCAACGCCGACAGCCTGATGCTGCTGGCCGGCATCCGCGAGTCGGCCCTCGACTCCGGCCCGCTCGCCCTCACCAACGTCGTCCGGGCCGCGCTCGGCCAGATCGAGGGTTTCCAGCGGGTACGGCTGCACGCGCGTTCCGAGGCCGTGGTGGAACCCGATGTCATCGGCGACCTGACGCTGATGGTGGCCGAACTCCTGGAGAACGCCGTGTCGTTCTCCCCCGCGGGCAGCCCCGTCGAGGTGACGGTGGGCAGCGGGGACGACGCCGCCGCGCTGATCGTGATCTCCGACCACGGTCTCGGTATGAGCACCGAGCGGCTCGCCGAGGAGAACGCCCGGCTGATCCGCCGCGAACGCCTCGACGTGGTGCCGACGAAGGTGCTCGGCCTGTTCGTGGTCGGCACGCTGGCGCGCCGCTGGGACATCGGCGTGACCCTGACCCGGACACCGGGCGGCGGCGTGACGGCGGAGGTGTCCGTACCGTCGACACTGCTGCTGGCGCCGGCGCCGGACGCGGCCGTGGGTGCCGCGCCGGACGCCTCTCCGGTAGGTGCGTCCACCGACGCGGGCGGTCCGCGGCCGACCGTGGCGGCGGGCGCTCCGCGGGTCTCGTCCGCCGACGCGGACGGTCAGCTGCCGGCCCTGGCAGCGGGCGCGCCACGGGTCTCGTCCGCCGACGCGGACGGTCAGCTACCGGTCATGGCGGCGGACGCCGCGGAGCACGCCCCGCCGACGGTGGCAGCGGACACCGCGGCGGACACGCCGACGGGCTCGTCCGCCACCGGGGGCGGGCCGCTGCCGGCCGTGGCGGTGGCGGGCAACGAACAGAGTCCGCTCCCCCGCCGGGTTCCCCGGCACGAGGCGGCGGCCGAGGACCCGTCCGCCGACCATGCCCGTGCCGACCGGCCGGAGGCCCCTGCCGGGACGCGCGCCGACGCCTCCCCCGAGGCTCCCGCCGAAACCCCGGGTGGTGCCCGGCCGCTCCGTCGGCGCGTCCGGGGGGCGACCCTGCGGGCCGCCGAGCACTCCGGCGCCCGGCCCGCCGTACGCCCGACCGCTCACCCCGCCGACGCGGACGCCGTACGGTCCGCGCTGGAGGAGTTCGAGGCCGCGGTGGAACGCGCGCACCGCGACAGCACCACCGGTGAGACCCCGATCCCCGGGACCACCCGGTCCACGACCCCCGACAAGCACGACCAGAACCACCTCCCGGAAGGAGCGGAGCAGTGAGTACGTCGACAGGTGACACGCCGGCCGGAGGCACCACCGCGGCCGAACTCAAGGCCGCCGCGGCCGACTTCACCTGGCTCTTGAATCGCTTCGCGACCGAGACGGCGGGCGTCGTCGACGCCATCGCCGTCTCCTCCGACGGGCTGCTCATCGCGGTGTCCGAACTGCGGGAGCACGCCGACTCGGAGCGGCTGGCCGCGATCGTCTCCGGCATCACCAGCCTCGCCGCCGGCGCCTCCGGCAACTACGGCCTCGGCGGCCTCAACAAGGTCATCATCGACCTGGAGGGCGGCCATGTGCTGGTCTCCGCGATCGGCAGCGGCGCCGTCCTCGGCGTGGTCACCGACAAGGAGGCCAAGCTGGGCAACATCGCCTACGAGATGACGCTGTTCGCCAACCGTGCCGGTGCCGCGCTCAGCCCCCAGCTCGTCCTCGAACTGAAGAACAGCGTCGGCGCCGCGTCGGCCCGCTGACCGGGCCGAGAAGGACGGTACGAACTCCATGGCGGACGGCACCACACCCCCGGGCCCCGACCCGGTCGGCCCCGCCCCCGCCGTACGGCCGTTCCTGGTCACCGCCGGCCGGGTGGCGCCCAGCGCCTCCGGCCGGACGATGCCCGTCGAGACCCAGGTGGTGGCCACCGCCGAGGGGCTCGACGCGCTCGACCGGCTCTCCTTCGAACAGCACGACATCGTCGCCGCCTGCCGGCAGCCCCAGTCCATCGCGGAGATCGCGGCCCGGCTGCGGCTGCACCTCAACGTGGTCCGCGTCCTCGCCGAGGACCTGCGGGCCGAGGGGCGGCTGGCGGTGTACGTGCCGAACGCCGATGTCGTCCACGACTCATCCGTACTGCGAAGAGTGATCGATGGCCTGCGCGCCATCCCCGACTCCCGGGGGGTACTCCGTGACACTGACTGAACCGGCCGCCGCCGTACGACCTCCGCTGCCGGTGAAGATGGTGATCGCGGGTGGGTTCGGCGTGGGCAAGACCACGGCCGTCGGGGCGATCTCCGAGATCACGCCGCTGACCACGGAGGCCGCGATCACGGAGGTCGCGGCGGGGGTGGACGACCTCACGCACACACCTCGGAAGACGACGACCACGGTCGCCATGGACTTCGGGTGTCTCACCATCGACCCGACGCTGAAGCTGTATCTGTTCGGTACGCCCGGGCAGGAGCGGTTCGGGTTCATGTGGGACGACATCGTCGAGGGGGCGGTGGGCGGACTCGTCATCGTCGACACGCGGCGGCTCGACGACTGTTATGCGGCCGTCGACTACTTCGAGCACCGGGAGATCCCGTTCGCGGTGGCGGTGAACGCGTTCGACGGGAAGGTGGAGCACGCGCTGGACGAGGTGCGGTGGGCGCTGGACGTGAGCGACGGGGTGCCGGTCGTGGTGTTCGACGCGCGGGAGCGGGGATCGGTGCGGGACGCTCTGCTGGTCGTCCTGGAGTTGGCGTTGGCCCGCACCGAAGGGTGACGTCAGGTCTGTCGTACGCCACGCGACACCGTCAGCCTTGCCACCCCCCAGAACAGCCCCAGCGTCGCCAGCGCCATCGCCGCCACCAGCGTCGCTCCGCCGACCACTTTCTCGTAGTCCCGCTGGTACAGGCCGTCGACGATGTAGCGGCCCAGGCCGCCGAAGCTGACGTAGGCGGCGATCGTGGCCGTCGAGACGATCTGGATGGCCGCCGAGCGCAGGCCGCTGAGGATCAGGGGCAGCGCCACCGGGAGTTCGACCCGGAACAGGACCTCCGGCTCGGCCATGCCCATGCCCCGTGCGGCGTCGACCGGGGCCGGGTCCACCGAGCGCATCGCCTCGTACGTCGTGACGAGGATCGGGGGGATCGCCAGCACCACCAGGGGGATCATGACCGGGGCCATACCCAGGCCCAGCAGCACGAACATCAGAACCATCAGGCCGAAGCTGGGCAGCGCCCGGCCCGCCGTGGCGATGAGGGCGAGGGTGTTGCCGCCGCGGCCGGTGTGGCCGGTGAGCAGGCCGATCGGGAGGCCGACGGCCGCGGCGATGCCGAGGGCCATCAGGGTGTAGCCGAGGTGCTCGGCGAGACGGGTGGGGATGCCGTCGTAGCCCGTCCAGTGGGCGCCGTCGCTGAAGAAGGCGCCGATGTGGTTCAGCACGTTCACCGGGCGGTCTCCTTCAGGACGAGCGTGCGTGCGCTCCTGCCGGTGCCGCGGGGCATCCAGGGCGTCAGCAGCAGCCGTACGCCGATCAGTGCGGCGTCCACGAGCATGGCGAGGACGGCCGTGCCGAGGACGGAGAGCCACACCAGACGCGGCTGGTTGTAGATCATGCCGCTGTTGAGCAGGTTGCCGAGGGCTCCCTGGTTGCCGATCAGCATGCCGACGCTGACGAGGGAGATGCTCGACACCGACGCCACCCGCAGCCCGGCGATGATCGCGGGTGCGGCGATCGGCAACTGGACCTGGAGATAGCGGCGTACGGGCCCGAAGCCCATGGCGGTGGCGGCGGCCAGCGTCTCCTGCGGCACCGAGCGCACGCCGTCCACGATCGCCGGGACCAGCACGACCAGGCTGTAGACGGCCAGCGGGATCATCACCGTGAGCTCGCTCAGGCCGGTGTAGTCGATGAGGACGACGAAGAAGGCGAGCGAGGGGACCGCGTACAGGACGGTCGTCACCCACAGCACGGGCGGGTACAACCAGCGCAGGCGCACGCAGAGTTGGGCGATGGGCAGGGAGAGGAGCAGGCCCACCAGCACCGGGATCAGCGCCTCGCGCAAGTGCAGGACGACCAGGCCCAGGTAGCTGTTCTGGAGGTCGCTGGGCATGTCGAAGAACTCGCTCATGGCGCGACCTTCTCCGTCCGGGCGCTGTTCTCGTGGGCGCCGCGGATCGCCTCGCCGATGGTCTGCTGCGAGACCACTCCGGCCGCCCGGCCCTCGCCGTCCACGGCGACGGCCCAGCCGGTGGGTGAGAGTACGGCGCAGTCGAGCGCGGCCCGCAGCGAGTCCGTTCCCGCGACGAACGGGCGTCCGTACGGCAGGAGTTGGTCGGTGCGGACCTCGCCGGGGGTCAGGTCTCGGGGTTCGGTCCAGCCGAGGGGCTTGCCGTCCAGGTCGGTGACGAGGAGGTAGGGGGCGTCGGCCGTGTCGCGGGCGGCGATCTGCTCGGCGGTGGCGTCGATCGCGACGACCGGCGCGGTGAGCAGCTCCAGCCCCGCGGAGGAGAAGAAGGAGAGCCGCCGGATGCCGCGGTCGGCGCCGAGGAAGTCCTCCACGAAGGAGTCGGCGGGGTTCGTCAGCAGTTCGGCGGGTGGCGCGAACTGGGCGAGATGTCCGCCGGTGCGCATCACGGCGACCATCGTGCCCAGCTTGACGGCCTCGTCGATGTCGTGGGTGACGAAGACGATGGTCTTGCCCAACTCGGCCTGGATGCGCAGGAGTTCGTCCTGGAGGCCCTTGCGCACGATCGGGTCGACGGCGGAGAACGGCTCGTCCATGAGCAGCACCGGCGGGTCGGCGGCGAGCGCCCGGGCCACGCCGACGCGCTGCTGCTGTCCGCCGGAGAGCTGGTAGGGGTACCGCTTGGCGAGGGAGCCGTCGAGGCCGACCCGCTCCATCAGCTCGCGGGCCCGGGCCCGGGACTTCTCCTTGCCCCAGCCCAGCAGGCGGGGCACGGTGGCGATGTTGTCCAGGATCGTGCGGTGCTGGAAGAGCCCGGCGTTCTGGATGACGTAACCCATCGATCTGCGCAGGGTGTTGACGGGCTGCTGCTGGATGTCCTTGCCGTCGAGGAGGATGGTGCCCTCGCTGGGCTCGACCATCCGGTTGATCATGCGCAGCGTCGTCGTCTTGCCGCAGCCCGAGGGGCCGACGAGGACGGTAATGGAGCGATCGGGTATCTCCAGCGACAGCCGGTCGACCGCCACCGTGCCGTCCGGGTACCGCTTGGTGACTGAATCTATCCGTATCAAAACGCCGAATACCCTTCGGGTCTGGCTGAATTCGCCCGCTTCCGGCCGGGGTTGAGCGGGCCGTTGCGGGGAGAGTCTAGACCGGTTGTGTTGCGGCGCCTTGGCGGATGCGTGGCGGGATCACCAGGGGCGATGACGGTCCGATCACCCTGGGTAGCCGGTGCCACCCTGGGTAGCCGACCTCTCGGTGCCCCGGCCGGTTACGGTGGCCTGGTGAACTTCTGGTCGATCTATCAACACGGCTTCGCGCGGATCGCCGCGTGCACCGGCCACGCCGCCATCGCCGACCCGCCCGCCAACGCGGAGGCGGTGCTCAGGCAGGGCCGCCGGTGCGCGCAGGACGGGGTCGCCGTCGCCGTCTTCCCGGAACTGTGCCTGACCGGGTACTCGATCGAGGACCTGCTGCTCCAGGACCCGCTGCTCGACGAGGTCGAGGAGGCGCTGGCGACCGTGGTGGCCGGGTCGGCGGAGCTGCTGACGGTGCTCGTCGTCGGCGCCCCGCTGCGGTACCGCCACCGGCTCTACAACTGCGCGGTGATCGTGCACCGCGGCCGGATCCTCGGCGTCGTGCCCAAGTCGTACCCGCCGAACTACCGGGAGTTCTACGAGCGGCGGCAGATCGCCGGGGGCGACGACGAGCGCGGCGGGACGATCCGGCTGGGCGGCGCGGACGTGCCGTTCGGCGTGGACCTGCTGTTCGCCGCCGAGGACGTGCCCGGTCTGGTGCTGCACGCCGAGATCTGCGAGGACATGTGGGTGCCGGTGCCGCCGAGCGCGCCGGCCGCGCTGGCCGGGGCGACGGTGCTGGTGAACCTCTCCGGCAGCCCGATCACGGTCGGGCGGGCCGAGGACCGCAGGCTGCTGTGCCGTTCGGCGTCCTCGCGCTGCATCGCCGCGTACGTGTACTCGGCCGCCGGCCTTGGCGAGTCGTCCACCGACCTGTCGTGGGACGGCCAGACCATGATCTACGAGAACGGCGCGCTGCTGGCCGAGACCGAGCGGTTCCCGCTCGGCGAGCAGTACGCGGTCGCGGACGTGGACCTCGATCTGCTGCGCCAGGAACGCATGCGGATGGGCACGTTCGACGACAACCGCCGCACGCACGGGGACGCCACCGGCGACTTCCGCCAGGTGGGCTTCCGGCTCGATCCGCCCACCACCGACCTGGGGCTGCGCCGCCGGGTCGAGCGCTTCCCGTTCGTACCGGCCGACGCCGAGCGGCTCGCGCAGGACTGCTACGAGGCGTACAACATCCAGGTGTCGGCGCTCCAGCAGCGGCTGGGCGCGATCGGGAACCCGAAGGTCGTCATCGGGGTGTCCGGCGGTCTGGACTCCACGCACGCGCTGATCGTCGCCGCGCGCGCGATGGACCGGGCGGGGCGGCCGCGCAGCGACATCCTCGCCTTCACGCTGCCCGGTTTCGCCACCAGCGACCACACCAAGGGCAACGCGCACAAGCTGATGGAGGCCCTCGGTGTCACCGCGGCCGAGCTGGACATCACGCCGACCGCGCGGCTGATGCTGAAGGAGATGGACCACCCCTTCTCCTCCGGTGAGCCGCTCTACGACATCACCTTCGAGAACGTGCAGGCGGGCCTGCGCACGGACTACCTCTTCCGGCTGGCCAACCAGCGCGGAGGCATCGTGCTCGGCACCGGCGACCTGTCGGAGCTGGCGCTCGGCTGGTGCACGTACGGCGTCGGCGACCAGATGAGCCACTACAACGTCAACGGCGGAGTGCCGAAGACGCTCATCCAGCACCTGATCCGCTGGGTCATCAGCAGCGGCCAGTTCGGTGACGACGCGGGCAAGACGCTGGCCGCGATCCTCGACACGGAGATCAGCCCGGAGCTGGTGCCCGGCGAGGAGATGCAGTCCACCGAGTCCAGGATCGGCCCGTACGCGCTGCACGACTTCACGCTCTTCCACGTGCTGCGGTACGGCTTCCGGCCCTCGAAGATCGCCTTCCTGGCCTGGCACGCCTGGCACGACCAGGAGTCCGGCGCATGGCCTCCCGGCTTCCCCGAGTCCGAGCGCACGGCCTACGACCTCCCGGAGATCCGCCGCTGGCTGGAGGAGTTCTGCCGCCGCTTCTTCGCCTTCGCCCAGTTCAAGCGCTCGGCCATGCCGAACGGCCCGAAGGTCTCGGCAGGCGGCTCCCTCTCCCCCCGCGGCGACTGGCGAGCCCCCTCCGACGGAAACGCCCGAGCCTGGCTACGCGACCTCGCCCGCTGGGACGACTCCGGCACCGCACGCTAGCCAGGGCCCTCGCCACACCGGACGCGACCCGCGGCGGTGGTCCGATTCCGGCGCCGCGGGCTAACCGGGACGGGACATCTGCCGCCCGGGCCGCAAGTCCCCGCGGACTCCGACACCCCGCAGCAACCGAGCCGCTCGCCGCACACGGCACGAGCCCACACGGTGGACCGACCCCCGCGCCGCGGGGTAACCGGGACCGGGCGTTTGCCGCCCACACCGCACGGCCCCGCACGGTGGGGCGATTCCCGCGCCGCGCGGGGCGGAGCCTCGCCGCGTGGGGCTCTGTCCCGCAAGGTGGAGCCATGGAGTTCGACGTGTGGCAGGCGGGGCCCGCCTATGAGCGGTACATGGGCCGGTGGAGCCGACTGGTGGCCGAGCGGTTCATGACGCTCGCCGGGCATGCGGACGGGCTGCGGTGGCTGGACGTGGGCTGTGGAACCGGGGCGTTGACGGCGGTTGTGGCGGCGCGGTGCCGGCCCCGGCTGGTGCTGGGCTGCGACCGCTCGGCCGGGTTCGTGGCCACGGCCCGGGCGACGGCGCACGGTCCGGTGTCGTTCGTCGTGGCGGACGCGACGGCGCTGCCCGTCGGGGACGGTGCGTGCGACGCGGCCGTCAGCGGTCTGACGCTCAACTTCCTGCCCGAACCGGCCGCCGGGGTCGCCGAGATGACCCGGGCGGTCCGGACGGGCGGGCTGGTCGCCGCCTACGTCTGGGACTACGCGGAGGGCATGGGCCTCCTGTGCCACTTCTGGGACGCGGCCACCGCGGCGGATCCGGCCGCCGCCGAGCTGGACGAGGGCCGCCGCTTCCCGCTCTGCCGCCCCGATCCGCTGCACGCGCTCTGGTCGGAGGCGGGCCTGCACGACGTACGGGTCACCCCGGTCGTCGTCCCGACCGTCTTCACCGACTTGTCCGACCTGTGGTCCCCGTTCCTGGAGGGCCAGGGCCCGGCCCCGGGCTACGTCGCCTCCCTGACCCCGGACGCCCGGAACCGGCTGCGGGAGGCCCTCGGCGCGGCCGTACCGAAAGAGCCGGACGGCTCGATCGCGCTGACGGCCCGGGCGTGGACGGTGAGCGGGGTCAAGCCGCGCTGAGGCTGCCCGCCACCGGCACGCCAGCCGTGCGGAACACCCGGCGGGCCGCGTCGACCGCGAAGACCTCGCAGCCCGGGCGGGCGGAGGCCCACTCGATGCCCTCGGGGCCCATCGCGAAGGCCGCCGTGGCCGTGGAGTCGGCCTCGGTCAGGGAGTCCGCGACGACGGTGATGCTGAGCAGGCCGGTGGCCGGGCGGCCGGTGCGGCCGTCGAGGATGTGCGCGCCCCGCTCGTAGAGCGCGGAGGTGGCCACGGCACCGTCGGTGATCTCCAGGACGGTGCACAGCTTGTCGGCCTGCTCGGGATGGCGCACGCCCACCCGCCAGGGCCCGCCGGCGGCGACCACGTCACCCCCCGCGTTGAGGCAGAACCTCCGCGCCCCGGCCGCCGTCAGCAGCTCCGCCGCCCGCTGCACCGACCAGCCCTTGACCACCGCGCAGGGGTCCAGGCCCCGCCCCGGCAGGCGTACGTCGAAGGCGCCGCCGGTGGCGAGGCGGTACTCCTCGCACAGGTCGAGGACCTCGGCGAGGTCGGCACTGACCTCGCCGAGGCCGATCTCGCCCCGGTCCAGCCGGCAGACCTCGCTGTCCGGCTTGAAGGGGCTGAAGCGTTCGTCGACCTCGCGCAGCCACGCGTAGACGGAGTCCGCTGCCTCAGCGGGGAAGCCCTCGTCGTCCACCCGCAGCGAGACCGGGAAACCCATCACATGCTCAACACGCCGCATCTCAGGCACCCTTCGTGTCAAGGGCGGCCTGGAGGGACTCCTTGTAGCCGTCACTCGTGATCGTCGCCCCGGACACCGTATCGATGTCCGCGCTCTGCGCCTCCAGCGTCTCCTCGATCAGCTTCGGCACCGCCGCCGCCGTCTGAGGATGGTCCGGCTGCTGAAGCATCCGCACGGAGGCGATCTCATCGCCCTCGAACGTCACCTCCACCTGCACGGCGCCCTTCTCGGTGTTGACCACCGAGCCCTCGACGACCTCCGAACTGGGCTCCGAAGCAGAGGCGCCCTTCTCGTCGAGAGCCGCCTGGAGCGACTCCCTGTAGCCGTCACTCGTGATCGTCGCGCCCGACACCGTATCGATGTCCGCGCTCTGCGCCTCCAACGTCTCCTCGATCAGCTTCGGCACCGCCGCCGCCGTCTGAGGATGGTCCGGCTGCTGAAGCATCCGCACGGAGGCGATCTCATCGCCCTCGAACGTCACCTCCACCTGCACGGCGCCCTTCTCGGTGTTGACCACCGAGCCCTCGACGACCAGTGCCGAACTGCCCGACGACGAGGAGGAGGACGCGGAGGGGGCCGGGGCGACGGCCTCGGTCGTGGACGTCGGGTCCGTCGACGGCTCGTAGCGCCACAGCGGGACCAGACCGACGGCGGTCAGGACCAGGACGGGTATGGCTCGCTTCACGGTGTCCCTCTCATCCCGCCAGGCTGAAACGCTCGAAGTGGATCTGCGGCCGCGGCACGTTCAGCTCGCGCAGGCTGCCCAGCACCGCGTTCATCATCGGGGGCGGCCCGCAGAGGAAGACGTCCCGGTCGGCGATGTCCGGCACCAGCCGCAGGAGCTCGGCCGGGGCCAGCTTGTCCGGGTGGACCGGGCCGGTGACCAGGTGCAGTTCCGCGCCCTTGGCGGCGGCCAGTTCGCGCAGTTCGTCGTAGAGGACCGCGTCCCGGTCGGTGGCGACGCGGTAGATGACCACGGCGTGGCCGTCCAGCTCCTCCAGCAGCGCCCGGATGGGGGTGACGCCGACGCCGCCGGCGATGAGTACGGACTCCGGGCGGGTGCGGTGCAGGGCGGTGAAGGCGCCGTAGGGGCCCTCGGCGAAGACGCGGGTGCCGATCTTGAGGTGGCGCAGGGCGGCGCTGCCGTCGCCTGCCGCCTTGGCGGTGAGGCGGAGGCTGCGGCCGTCGGGTGCGGCCGACAGCGAGAAGGGGTTCGCCTGCCACCAGCGGTCCTTCGTCAGGAACCGCCACAGGAAGAACTGTCCGGCCCGGGCCGGGAGGCGGTCCAGGTCACGGCCGGTGATGTGGATCGACACGACGTTGTCCGATTCGGGGACCACCGCCGACACGCGCAGCTGGTGGCGCTGGTTCCGCCACAGCGGCAGGACCACGCGGCCCACGAGCACCGAGCCGAGGGCGACGCCCCACAGGCCGTACCAGTACGCCGTGGCGGCCGACGACGAGGTGAAGGTCGTACCGACCGCGACCTGGTGCGTGAAGGCCAGCACCACGGCGAGGTACGTGTACAGGTGGATGAAGTGCCAGGTCTCGTAGGCGAGCCTGCGGCGGGCCCAGCGTCCGGAGACCGCGCCGACCACGAGGATGATCACCAGCGCGGCGACGGCGCGCAGCACGCCCTCGACGGTCTCGGCGAGGTCGACCAGCTGGTTGACCGGGTCGAGGCCGGAGGAGTCGGCGTAGCCGAAGGTGATGAAGACGGCGTGCGCGAGGAGCGTCCACAGGATGCCGAAGCCGGTCCAGCGGTGCCAGGAGGTCAGCCGGTCCATGCCGATCCGGCGGTCCAGCCACGGCAGCCGGGCCACCAGCAGCAGCTGGAAGGCCATGAACAGCGCGCCGTAGAGACCGGCGAGGCGGCCGAGGACGACCAGGGTGTTGGAGGCGCCGAAGCCCGCGGCGACGAAGAAGCAGGTCACCACGGCCGCGTTCGCGGCCAGCACGGCGTACAGACCGGTGCGGGCCACCACCCTGGGGCGTATCGCCGTCGGGGGCGCTGGGGGTGATTGGACGGTCGTCACGGGCGGCAGCTCCTCATGGGGGTCGGGGCCGGGGTACCGAGCTTGTCCGCAGAAAGCTGTCGATCACCTGTCGTACATCTTTCAAGTGGTTATCGATGTGACAGGGAGGGGCGGCCGGGCTGGGGCGCGGGGGGCCGGGTGACGCACTATGTGCGGGTGGAAAAAGTACGACTGCTGGTCGTGGACGACGACCCGCCGATCGCCGACCTCGTGGCGACGGTCGCCCGGTACGAGGGCTGGGAGGCGGTGACCGCGAACTCCGGCGAGGAGGCGCTGCGGCTGGCCGCCGAGTTCCACCCGGACATCGTCGTGCTCGACCTGATGCTGCCGGACGTGGACGGCTTCGGCGTGCTGGACCGGCTGCGCCGCTCGGGGACGATGGTGCCGGTGGTGTTCCTCACGGCGCGCGACGGCGTGGCCGACCGGGTGGCGGGGCTGACCCGGGGCGGCGACGACTACCTGGTCAAGCCGTTCGCGGTGGAGGAGCTGATGGCCCGGCTGCGGACCGTGCTGCGGCGCAGCGCCGGGCCCGGCTTCCAGCGCTCGGTGCTGCGCGTGGGCGATCTGACGATGGACGAGGACACCCGTGAGGTGCACCGCGGCGAGCGGCTGCTCACGCTCACACCCACCGAGTACGAGGTGCTGCGCTACCTGATGCGCAAGTCGCCGACCGTGCAGACCAAAGCGCAGATCCTGGACCACGTGTGGGAGTACGGCTTCGGCGGCCGCTCCAACGTCGTCGAGCTGGTCGTCAGCCGGCTGCGCCGCAAGCTGGACGACTCCGGCGCGCCGATGATCCACACCGTGCGGGGCTTCGGGTACGTCATCCGGCAGGCCGCGGAGTGATCCGGCGGCTGCGCCGGGCGTACGGCAGGCTGCGGCTCGGCACCCGGCTCGCGCTGGGGGTCGGCGCGCTGTCCCTGGTGGTGTTCGCGGTCGTCGGCACGGCGCTGACGACGTACATGCGCGACTACCTGTCGGCGCAGCTCGACACGCAGCTGGCGCAGGCCCAGGTCGCCCAGTCCAAGAGCATCGCGGACTACGGCACGCTGTCGGGCAAGAAGTACTACCGCTGGTACTACGCCGTGTACGACGTGCCGGACGGCACCCCCGAGCTGCGCAGGCCGGAGGTCGCCACCGACCTGCCGAAGGACGTGGCGGAGTTCACGGCCGTGGCCCGGGCGCGGGTCGCCACGGGTGAGGAGGTCCTGCGCACCGAGCACCTCGCGGGCGAGGGCCGGTACCGGCTGCGCGCCTGCGAGGTGGAGCCCGGGGTGATCCTGGTCAGCGCGGCGCCCATGAACGACATCGACGACACCGTGGGACAGCTGATCACGATCCAGGCGGTCACCTTCGGGCTGGCGCTGCTGGCCCTGGTGGTGGCCGGGCGGTCGCTGCTGCGGCGCGGTCTGAAGCCGCTGAGCGACATGGCGCACACCGCCCGCGGGATCACCTCGCACGATCTGACGGACTCGGCGCGGCTGCCGGTGCGGCACGACGGGCGCAGCGGCGGCCCCGAGGTCGAGGAGCTCCGCACCGCCTTCAACACGATGCTGGAGCACATCGACGAGTCCCTCGCCGTGCGCACGGAGGCCGAGCAGCGGCTGCGCCGGTTCGTCGCGGACGCCTCGCACGAGCTGCGCACACCGCTGATGTCGGTACGGGGCTATGCGGACCTGTTCCAGTACGCGGCCGCCAACGCCCCCGAGGAACGGGACAAGCACCTGGCGCGGCTGCGCGCGGAGGCGGCCCGGATGGGCTTCCTGCTGGACGATCTGCTGCTGCTCGCCCGGCTGGACGCGGCGGAGGTGGAAGCCCCGCTGCGGCCGCGGGAGGCCGACCTGGTGGAGCTGGTCCAGGAGGCGGCGGACGCCTTCCGCGCCGGCCACGCCGACCATCCCCTGACGGTGGAGCCGGGCCCCGAGGCACTCCGGATGCGCCTGGACCCGCAGCGCGTCCGGCAGGTGCTGGACAACCTCCTCACCAACGCGGCGGTGCACACCCCGGCCGGCACGGAGGTCTCCGTCGCGGTGTCGGCCTCCCCCGGCATGGCGCGGGTCCGCATCCGCGACGCCGGCCCCGGCATCCCGCCCGCCGACCGCGAACGCGTCTTCGACCGCTTCTACCGCGTCGACAAGGCCCGCAGCCGCGACCGCGGCGGCAGCGGCCTGGGCCTGGCCGTGGCGAACTCCCTGATCCAGGCCCACGGCGGCACGATCGAGCTGCGCAGCGAGCCCGGGGCGACGGTGTTCACGGTGTCGCTGCCGCTGAGTCTTACGAAGCCGTGACGTGCCGGGCGCGGCCCGGTCCGCCGGGCGGTGCCCGCCCCTAGCGTGGGCTCATGCGTGTACTGGTCACCGGCGGTGCCGGGTTCATCGGGTCCCATGTCGTCGAGGCGCTCGCGGCGCACGGCCACGAGCCCGTCGTCTACGACATCGGCGCCGACCCGGCGTCGGACGTGCGGGACCCCGAGGCCGTGCGCCGCGCCCTGGTCGGAGTTGACGCCGTCTGCCATCAGGCGGCGATGGTGGGTCTCGGGACCGGCTTCGCCGACGCGGCGGAGTACGTCTCGCGCAACGACCTCGGGACGGCCGTACTGCTCACCGCCATGGCCGAGGCGGGGGTGGAGCGGCTCGTGCTGGCGGGTTCGATGGTGGTGTACGGGGAGGGCCGGTACACGTGCGCCCGGCACGGGGTCGTACGTCCCGGGCCGCGGGCCGTGGCCGACCTGGACGCCGGCCGGTTCGAGCCGCGCTGCCCGGAGTGCAGTGCGGAATTGTCACCCGGACTTGTCGGGGAGGACGCGCCGGTCGATCCGCGAAACGTGTACGCGACGACCAAGCTCGCCCAGGAGCATCTGGCGGCGGCGTGGGCGCGGGTGACGGGCGGTACGGCGGTGTCGCTGCGCTACCACAACGTGTACGGGCCGGGCATGCCCCGCGACACCCCGTACGCCGGAGTCGCCTCCTTCTTCCGCTCCGCGCTCGCCCGCGGCGAGGCCCCGCGCGTGTACGAGGACGGCGGCCAGCGGCGGGACTTCGTGCACGTACGGGACGTCGCCTCGGCCAACGTCGCCGCGCTGGAGGCGAGTTCGCCGCCGGCAGCGCTCGTCGCCTACAACACCGGCAGCGGCACCCCGCACACGGTCGGCGAGATGGCCCACGCCCTCGCGGCGGCACACGGCGGCCCGGAACCGGTGGTCACCGGCGAGTACCGCCTGGGCGACGTACGGCACATCACGGCCGACTCCGCGCGGCTGCGGGCCGAGCTGGGCTGGAAGGCCGAGGTGGGGTTCGAGGAGGGGATGCGGGAGTTCGCCCGGTCCGAGTGAGCGGACGGTGGCGCTGCCGCGGTGCGCCTCGACGATGCCGCGGACGATCGCAAGGCCGAGTCCCGCACCCGCCGGCGGCGTACGGGCGTGGCTGCCCCGCCAGCCGGTGTGGAAAGCCGAGGAAGGGATGCGGGAGTTCGCCCCATCCGACTGAGCTCACACGTCAGCCATCGGCAGCGTCACCTCGAAGCGGCAGCCCCCCGGGATGTTGCGGACGGTGGCGCTGCCGCGGTGCGCCTCGACGATGCCACGGACGATCGCAAGGCCGAGTCCCGCACCCGCCGGCGGCGTACGGGCGTGGCTGCCCCGCCGGCCGGTGTGGAAAGCCGAGGAAGGGATGCGGGAGTTCGCCCCATCCGACTGAGCTCACACGTCAGCCGTCGGCAGCGTCACCTCGAAGCGGCAGCCGCCCGGGATGTTGCGGACGGTGGCGCTGCCGCGGTGCGCCTCGACGATGCCACGGACGATCGCAAGGCCGAGTCCCGCACCCGCCGGCGGCGTACGGGCGTGGCTGCCCCGCCAGCCGGTGTCGAAGACGCGCGGCAGGTCGTCCTCGGGGATGCCGCCGCAGCCGTCGGTCACGGACACCACCACGCCGGCGGCAGAGCGTTCGGCGGCCACCGCGACCGTGCCGTCGGCCGGGGTCCGGCGGATGGCGTTGACCAGCAGGTTGCCCAGGACGCGGCTCATCTCGCGGCTGTCCACCTCGACCGGCACCGGCTCCACGCCGTCCCCGACGAGCCGCACGCCGTGCTCGCGCGCGAGCGGGTCGGCCCCCGCCAGGGCGTCGCCGACGAGGTCGTACAGCGAGACCCGGCTCGGGCTCAGCGCCAGCGAGCCCGCGTGGATGCGGGAGAGCTCGAAGAGGTCGCCGACCATGCCGTTGAGGCGTTCGACCTCCATGCGGATCTGCTTCAGATAGCGGTCGGGGTCGGCCGCCACCCCGTCCTCCAGGGCCTCCGCCATCGCGCGCAGTCCGGCCAGCGGGGTGCGCAGGTCGTGGGAGATCCAGGCGACCAGCTCGCGGCGGGAGGACTCAAGAGCGCGCTCGCGCTCCCGGGACTCGGCGAGCCTGGCGCTGGTGGACTCCAACTCGCGGCTCAGCTCGGAGAGTTCGGCGGTGGCGGGCCCGTCGGGCGAGGTGAAGTCGCCGCCGTCGCCGAAGGAGCGGGCGGCGAGCGCGAGGGCTCGGCTGCGGGCGGCGACCCAGCGGCCCAGCAGCAGTGCGGTGGCCAGGGAGACCACGGCGGCCATCGCGACGACGGTGGTGACGACGGTCAGGTCGTGCCCGGACAGGAACATCGCCTGCGCGACCGCGAGGGTGCCGGCGAGCATCGCGGTGACGGCGACGCCGGCGACCACCGCGAGATGCGCGATGAGCGAACGGCGCCGGATCAGCCGCAGCACCAACGCGCCGAGCAGTCCGGCCGCGGCGGCGCCGACGAACGCGAACAGGGCGATGAGGAGGGTGTCACGCACGGTCAGACCTCCTCGGTCGTGGCGTCGAAGCGGTAGCCGACGCCCCACACTGTCTGGATCAGCCGGGGGCGGGCCGGGTCGTCCTCGACCTTGCCGCGCAGCCGGCGCACATGGACGGTGACGGTGGACAGGTCGCCGAAGTCCCAGCCCCACACCTCGCGCATCAGGTCCTCCCGGCTGAAGACCCGGCCGGGGTGCCGCACGAAGAAGGTGAGCAGGTCGAACTCGCGGATGGTGAGGGCGAGTTCAACCCCCTCCTTGACCGCGCGGCGGGCGGCCGGGTCGACCGAGAGGCCGGCGGCGTGCAGGACGGACGCGGGCGGCTGCTGCGCCGGGCGTGCGCGGCGCAGCACGGACTCGACGCGCAGGACGAGTTCGCGGGGGCTGAACGGCTTGGTGACGTAGTCGTCGGCGCCCACCTCCAGGCCGAGGATCCGGTCGTCCTCGTCGCCGCGCGCGGTGAGCATGATGACCGGCACGGGCCCGCGTCCGCGCATCCGGCGGCACACCTCCAGGCCGTCCATGCCGGGCAGCATCAGGTCCAGAACGACGAGGTCCGGCCAGTGCGCGGCGGCCCGGGCGAGGGCGTCGGGCCCGTCGCCTGCGCGGTCCACGACGTATCCGGCGCGGTCGAGGTACCCGGAGACCACCTCGGCGACGGTCGGATCGTCGTCGACGACGAGAACCCGGGCCCCGGTCTGCGGATGCTGCTGCTGTTCCATGCCGCCAGCCTCGCACCACGTGCGCGGATGTGCGCCCGTCCCCTTCTGACGTCCGTGTTTCGTAAGGAGCCGAGTTCCGTTATGCACCTTTTGCACTCGTAAGGTGAAGGCGTGACGACCTCTTCCCCAAGCTCTTCCGTGAGAGAACCGGACCCGGCGTCGGTCGACGTCGTACTCCCCTGTCTCGACGAGGCCGAGGCGCTGCCGTGGGTGCTGGAGCGCATCCCGCCGGGCTGGCGCGCGATCGTCGTCGACAACGGTTCCACGGACGGCTCCGCCGAGCTGGCCCGCCGTCTGGGCGCGACCGTCGTGCGCGAGGAGCGGCGCGGTTTCGGCGCCGCCTGCCATGCGGGCCTGACCGCGGCCACGGCCGACGTCGTGTGCTTCTGCGACTGCGACGCCTCCCTGGACCCCCGTGACCTCGTCCCCTTCGTGGACCGGGTGCGGTCCGGACGGGCCGACCTGGTGCTCGGCCGGCGCCGCCCGCAGGGCCGCGGCGCCTGGCCCGCACACGCCCGCGCCGGCAACCTCGCGCTCGCCCGTCTGCTGCGCCGCCGCACCGGCCTGCGCCTGCACGACCTCGGCCCCCTGCGCGCCGCCCGCCGCGAACCGCTGCTCGCCCTCGGCCTCACCGACCGGCGCAGCGGCTACCCGCTCCAGATGGTCGTCCGCGCCGCCGACGCGGGCTGGCGGATCGCCGAGTACGACGTCCCCTACCGCCCGCGCACGGGCGCCTCCAAGGTGACCGGCACCTGGCGCGGCACCTACCAGGCGGTGCGGGACATGAGCCGGGTGCTGTCGGAGCGGGAGGTGTCCTCCGTATGACGACCCTCCTCGTCATCGCCAAGGAACCGCGGCCGGGGCACGTGAAGACCCGGCTGACCCCGCCGTTCACCCCCGAGGAGGCGGCCGCGCTGGCCGAGGCCTCGCTCGCGGACACCCTGTCCGTCGTGGCCCGCACGCCCGCGCGGCGCCGCGTACTCGTCCTGGACGGGGCACCGGGACCGTGGCTGCCGCCCGGCTTCGAGGTCGTACCGCAGTGCGCGGGCGGCCTCGACGAGCGACTGGCCGCGGCCTTCGCGTGCTGCGAGGGACCGGCGCTCCTCATCGGCATGGACACTCCCCAAGTCACGCCGGAACTCCTCACCGTCGACCTCACCGACTGCGACGCCTGCTTCGGCCCCGCCGAGGACGGCGGCTTCTGGGCCCTGGGCCTCGCCGAACCGGACCCCTCCCGCCTCCGCGGCGTACCGATGTCGACCCCGCACACGGGGGCCGCCCAACGGGCCCGGCTCGCGGATCTGCGGGTGCGGGAACTGCCGGTGCTGCGGGACGTGGACACGGCGGACGACGCCCGGCTGGTCGCGGAGGCGGCCCCGAACGGCCGCTTCGCCGAGCTGCTGGGACGGCTGACGGCGGTGGGGCACCCGTGAGCACCGTCCCGCGGCCGCGGGCAGTCGCGCCGCCCCGGCAAGGGCCGGGCCGCCCCACCGACGTCGACCAGCGCCCCTGGTCCGCCGACCCCTACACCGACGCCCTCCGCACCGAACGCGGCCCCCTCTACCTCCGCAGGTCCGACGGCTGGCTGCTCCCCCTGGACGTGGAGCGCTGGTGCGCGGAGGCCGACGCGGCGGACCTGGAGGTGCTGCGCCGCTGCGAGGGACCCGTACTCGACGTCGGCTGCGGGCCGGGGCGGCTCGTCGCGGCCCTCGGCGCCCAGGGCCGGCCCGCCCTCGGCATCGACGTGAGCGAGGCGGCCGTGGCCCGCACGGTGAGCCTCGGCGGCCAGGCCCTGCGCCGTTCCGTCTTCGATCCGCTGCCCGGGGAGGGCCGCTGGGGCACCGCCCTGCTGATCGACGGCAACGTCGGCATCGGCGGCGACCCGCGCGCCCTGCTCGACCGCATGGCCGAACTCCTCCTCCCCGGCGGCCTGTTGATCGCGGAGACGGTCCCGGGTCTGGACCTCGACGAGCGGGTCCTCGTGCATGTCGCCGACGCCCGCGGCGCCGCCGGCACGCCCTTCCCCTGGGCCCGCCTCGGCACCCCGGCCCTGCTGCGCCACGCCCGGCGGGCCGGCTGGCGTGCCGGGGGTCAGTGGTCGGTGGGCGGACGCTCCTTCGCCGCCCTGCGCAGCCGCAGCACGAACAGCACCGCCGAGCCCCCGAACAGCAGGGCCGTCAGCAGCAGCCAGCGGGGCAGGAAGGCGTCCGCGGACAAGCCGGTGGAGGAGTCGTAGCGGTCGGCCACCCGCCCGCTGATCAGCGGGAACCACACCAGCAGGAGCAGCGCGGAGAGGGCGGCCGGGACCCGCACGTACATCGCCCACTCCCGACGCCGGGCCGCGGGCCGTACGAGGTAGCGGTCCGCGGCCGAGTACAGCGGCAGCAGCACCAGGTCGTGGAGGACCGCCGCGCCCACGAACCACAGCGCGATCCCGAGCCAGTCCCCCTCCAGCAGCCGCACCCCCGCATATCCGGCGAGCGCGAACGAGCAGGCGAGCAGCAGGAGTTGGAGCGGGCTGCCGACGACAAGGCGGGGTCGGCGCATCACAGGTCTCCGAACGTCATCCGGGCCACCCACTTGGTGTTGAGCACACCGGGCGCCGCGGGCACGATGACCCGGGCCGGGTGGCCGTGGTCGGGGGTCAGGTCCTCGCCGTTGACGAACAGGGCGAGCAGGGAGCGCGGGTCGGCGACCTGGTTGGCGCGCAGGGCGGCCCGGCGGAAGGCGCCGCGCCGTTGCAGCGACTCCACGAAAACGTCGGTCGGATCGTCGTACCCGACGAGGGCGGCGAGGTCCCGCAGCCGTACCCCGCGCCACCACTGGTCGGAGGTCGACCAGCCCTCGACGCAGGCGATGGGCAACGCGGCGCTGTGCAGCGGGAGTTGGAGGAGGTCCGCGCGGGTCAGCCGTACGGTGCCGGTGCGGCCGGTGACGGTCAGCCGCCAGACGTCCTCGCTCGTCTCGGCCGCGTCGATCCCCACGTGCGCGGCCGTCTTGTTGATCTGGAACCCACCGGGCCCGCTCGCCGGCTCGGCGCCGCCGTGCGGGGCGAGGACCGCGGTGCGGCGCAGCCACCCGTCGAAGTTCTGCCCGACCGTGGTGGCGAACAGCAGCAGCGAGCCACCGCCGACGAACCAGAGCGCACCGCGCCGGGAGACCGTCGGCTCGGCGGGCTCCGGGGCGACGAGGTCGTTCTTCTCCTCCCTCAACTGCCGCAGATTGCGCAGCGCCACGGGCATCTTCAGCACGGCGTGCGCGACGAACGCGGCGAAGAACACCCACGCCCCGTAGAAGTGCAGCGGGTAGAAGGAGCCGGGGAAGACGTAGTCCAGCTGCACGTTCAGCACGCCCGTCACGAACTCGAACAGCGCGCCGCCGACCAGGAGCAGCAGCGAGATCCGCTCCGCCGCGTGGGCGAGCGAGCGGGCCGGCGGCAGGGCGAACAGCCGCGGCACGACCGACCACAACTTGGCCAGCAGCACCGGAATGAGCGTGATCCCGAGGGTGACGTGGACGCCCTGGTTGAGCCGGTACAGCCAGTGCGGATCGGTCGGCCAGGAGAAGAGGTAGAAGCCGAGGATGCCCTTGTCCGGGGTCTTGTCGTTCACCGGCGACAGGTTCGGGTTGTAGGCGGCGTACGACACCAGTCCCGTCACGAACAGCACCGTGATCCCGCCGAGCAGCGCCACGCCGAGCACGGAGGTGAACCAGGGGCCGCGCAGCGGGCTGCGCCAGAAGCCGGGCGAGGAGGGAGACGGGATCGGAGACCGTTTCATGCCCCGACGGTAGGCCCGCGGAGCCCTCGGAAAGGGTGCGCGAACCATGACGAATCTCTGACGTCGCCGCCTGTCAGCCGTCCGGGCCAGCCGCGGCGCCCTACGGTTTCGGCGTGAACCGCGACCTCCTCCGTGACCTGTACGCGGCCGCGGCCGCCACCGTGCTCGTCGTGACCGCCGTAGTGGTGGGCACGGCGATCGAGAACCGGGACGGCACTCTGCGCGTCAGGTGGCCACCGCTGCTCGCAACCTGGGAGCCGCACGTCGGCCCGGGCACCCCGGCCGCGCTGGCCGTCGCGGTCGCGGTCGTCGCCTACGGCCCCGCCCTCGCCGCCCGCCTGCGCTGGCGCGCGCTGCTCTGGACCGTGTGGGCGGCGGGCCTGGCCTGGACGTGGTCCCTCGCCCTGGTCGACGGCTGGCACCGGGGCATCGCCGAACAGCTCACGACCAAGAACGAGTACCTGCGGGTCATCGACCGCTTCGACGACATCCCGGCGGCCCTGCGGGACTTCACCCGGCACATCCTGATCGACGCCCCGGACAACTGGCCCGCCCATGTCGCCGGCCACCCGCCGGGCGCCACGGTCACCTTCGTCCTCCTCGACCGGATCGGCCTCGGCGGGGGCGGCTGGGCGGGCGCCTTCGTCATCACGGTGGGTACGACCGCGGCGGCGGCCGTCCTGATCGCCGTACGCCTCCTCGCCGACGAGCGCCTGGCCCGCCGTGCCGCCCCCTTCCTCGTCCTCGCCCCCGGCGCGGTGTGGGTCGGCACCTCCGCCGACGGCTACTTCGCGGCCGTCACCGCGTGGGCGATCGCCTTCCTGGCCCTGGCGATGACGGGCCACCGCCCGGCGTGGACGGGCCTGGCGGCGGGCCTGCTGTTCGGCCTGACGATGTACCTGTCGTACGGCCTGACACTGTTCGCGGTGCTCGCGGCGGCGGTGCTGATCCTGGGCTCCCGGCGCATCCGCCCCCTCCCCTTCGTGCTGGCCGGATTCCTGGTCGTCCCGGTCGTGTTCACCGCCCTCGGCTTCGACTGGTGGGAGGCCTACCGGCTGCTGGTCACCCGCTACTACCAGGGCGCGGGCGGCGTTCGCCCGTACGGCTACTGGGTGTGGGCGAACCTCGCCTGCACGGTGTTCGTGGTGGGCCTCGCGACGGTGGCGGGGCTGCGGCGCACCGGGGTGGCACTGATCCGCCGGGAGAGCGGGGCGGACGTCCGGCTCGCGGTACTCGTGTGCGCCGCCCTGCTCGCGCTGCTCGTCGCCGACCTCTCCGGGATGAGCAAGGCGGAGACGGAACGGATCTGGCTGCCGTTCGCGGTGTGGCTGCTCCCGGCGTGTGCGTTCCTGACGGGGGTGCGGGGGTGGTTGGCGGCGCAGGCAGGGTTGGCGCTGCTGGTCAACCATGTGCTGCTGACGGGGTGGTGAGAGGTCACCCGAGGTCCCGCAGCAGCGCGAGCAGTGGCTCAAGCGAAGTGACTACGACCGGTGCCCCGGCGGCGTGCAGCTGCTCGACCTGCTCCTCGTCGCGCGCGTAGCCCAGGAAGGAGATGCCCGCCTCCCGACTCGCCGTGACGTCGGCCGGGCGGGAGCTGATCATGAGGGTGTCCTGAGCAGGTACGCCCAGGTCGCCCACGGCACGGCGAATGGAATCGGTGGCCAATTCGTGCGCGGGGCGATCCGGATCGCGACCATAGACGTGGCTCCTCGACACGCCGGCCAGACCTCGGCCGGCGAGGTAGCGCCGGGTCACCAGCGCGGGATAGTCCGTGATGACGGCCAATCGCGTCCTGCGGTCCGTCCAGGTGTCGAGGAGGGTGTCGGCGTAGGGCGTCGGCGTCTGGGCCCAGTGGAGGACGTCGATGTCGAAGATGACGGCTCGGGCCTCGGTGACCAGTTCACGCAGGTCGGGCTGCCGGACGGTGAAGCCCGTTGCGCCCTCAAGGCTTATCGGTTGCTGAAAGCGGCTTCCATCGAAATACGGGGGTCCGGCGCTTGTGGAGTGGTCGAAGGCAACCTCGCGCTCGAACCGCACGCCCTCAAAGCTCACCGGGCCCTCGAACGAGACGCTTCTGAAGGAACATGGGCCGTCGAACCGTGCACTCCGCCATTTCGCCTCGTCGGCAAAGGAACTGTGATCGTACGAGACGGCTTCGTGGAAGCGACAACTCTCGAAGTCGGCCGTTCCAGCGAACGACGCGGATTCGAAAGAAGCTTCACGCCGGAATGCGGCCCCGTAGAACGGCGCATCACCCAGGAACCGAGCTCCATGAAAGCTTGCCTCGTCTGTGAACTCGGCGCGCCCGAAATTGCATCCGCCGGAAAACACGGCCCGATCAAAGACCGCGTGCCCCAGACGCAGGTGGCCGTCTTCCGGATCTCGCAGCGCGGCGCGGAGCTGCTCCAGCAGTTCCCGGCTGAAGGTCGTACCGGAGAAGTCGACCGAGGCCCCGGGGCCCAGCGTGTCCAAGAAGTACGCCAGCTCCCCGCGCGACAGATGCGCAAGACACCTCCCGAATGCCGGCAGTGACCGCCCGTTGCACCCCAGGTACGACTCGCCGACCAAGATCCCGCACCGCGTCCAGTGGCGATTCCCCAGCCTTAGCTCCCGTCCGAGGGACTCGACATCGCCCGCGTAGTAGAAGCCGCGGGGCTCGGCGTCACCGAGCGCGCCGAACATGTCTGCCCACTGCGCGCCGTGCTGATCGGCGATCTGCCGAAGCACTTCGGACGACACCACGAGCAACTGGCCTCGCTCCCTACGCAAGCTGCTCAGGTACTCGGCCCTCAACAGGTCGGCCCTGTCCACCGCCTCTCCCACCGGGCCGTTCGGGCCGTTCTCGAACTGGCCCGACGTGACCACGACGCCGATCCTGAGCGGGGCGTCGGGAAGGGCCGCGGCCACGGCCGGCCCCACTTCGGTGAGGAACCGTCCCAGGTCACGCATGGCGACGGGAGAGTCCAGCACCGCCATCACATCGGGCCGGACACCCCAGGTCGTGAAAGCCCCGCCCAGCAGGCCGGCCACGACCGCTGCGGCCTCACGCTCCCAGTCAGCGGATTCAACGCGCGAGCCGCCTGCCCACGGTTCGATATCCACGGCAAGGTACAGAGGAAGGCCAGTGGGCTGCCCCAGTCCCTCGTCGGTCTGTTCAAGTGTGTAGGGCGGCTCCATGTACTGGTCGAGTACCGCGCGGAACCCCACTTCAGCGAGGAGTTCGCGCGCGGGCACAGCCACCGGCTCTTGGCCCCGAGCTTCCTGTATGGCGACCACCCCCACGAGAGCGCCGTTGTGGGAGATCGGCGCACCACGGAGCTGCGGCCAGCCCGTGGTGGGGTGCGGCTCGGTGAACTCGACATCCAGGAGGTGCCGCTTGGCGCGCGTCACCCCGCCCAACTCGACCGGATCACCGACTTCGGAGAAGGCATCAATGCATACGGAGAGCAGCTCGCCCTGAGGCGTGTCCCTCCATCGGAGCCGAGTGGGGGTGAGCCGCTCCCACGTCTGCGCGTCGAGCAGATCTTGTTCGGCAAGAAGCAACGCCGCAGTCAGCGACCCCCTCCAGACCGCTTGCGCAGCAGCCGCCCGTCCGTCACGGTGTGCCACCACAGCGGTCGGTGCCCACACAGCGGTCAGCACCAGTCGCGGTGTCAGCAACAACCCAGCCCCAGTGGCCCCGTCCGGACCCTCGGTGGTGACAGTGACCAGACGACCGTACAGACCACCCCGATCCGCCCCCGCAATCCCCCGCCGCTCCGCGAACGCCTCCTGCCCCTCCCCGACCCGACGCCGCCCGTCCCCGCCCCGCACCACCTGAGTGGCGCTGAACTCCCGTACGGCGCCCCGGTTCCGGGCCAGGTACTCCCACACGCTCTCCCGGACCGTCTCCCGCACGGTCGCCACATCGCTCCGTCGCTGCGACCCCAGCAACACGTCACGCACACCGGGCAGAAAGTCGAACGTCAGCTCGTCGGGCACCGCATCCGCACTCCACGGCTCGAACAGCCCTCCGAGCGCCACCTCGGCCAGATGCCCGTGCTCCGAGTCGGGCAGCAGAGAACGCCGTACGAGCGTCATGACCGGCAAGGTCAGCGGAACTGCCGCCAGATAGGCGGCCAGTTGTTGCGCGGTCGGCGACGCACCGGACCGGAATTGTTCGACCGCTGCCAAGCCGCCCGGTACGGCAGCCTCGGCACGTCCTGCCGCCTTCGTCTCCCCCGTCGGATCCAGCCTCAGACAGGCCAGCCGGTGCCATCCCCCGTCCCCCGCCGTGAGCCGGGCCAGACGCAGCAAACCCCTGGGCGACGCCGAGATCATCGGCACCACGGTCGGCAGCCGCCCCGCCACCTCGTCCCGAGCGCGTCGACGTGACCGGGGCGCCGCGGCCTCGCGGTGCCAGGAGCGCGTCGGTGTCGCGGGCCGATCCGCGCGCAGGCGCAGCGAAACCGGGCTGACAGCGGCGCGGGTCCACAGCCGTTCGGGGAGAACGTTCAGCACGGCAACCGAGTTGTGCCCGCTCCAGTGACCAAGCACGTCGTGGAGCTTTCCGCCGCGCCAGCCCTCCGCCACCGTGTCCGTGACCACGAGGATCAGCCGGTGGCCCGACGGGTCCGCGATCTCCGCCGGACTGCGCGGAGCACCCCCGCGCCGGTGCGAGACCATCGGCGCGCCGCCGGCCTCCGTCCCCGACAGATACCAGGTCCGCACGTCCCGGAAGACCCCGCTGCGCGTCATCAACCGGCACAGTTCGTCGACCAGGTCCGCCCACAGCAGCATCGAGTGATGCGCGTCGACCACGACCGCCAGATCCAGCCAGCTGGTCTCCGACGGCAGCAGCACCGGCGACAGCAGCCGCTGCTCCACGCTCCGCTCCACCGTGGCCTGTTCGTCCAGCAGGTCGCCGTCCCCGCCGATGGCACGCCGGCCGATGGGCCGCAGGGTGCGCATCAGGGCCAGGGGATTGTGCAGGGTGGCGGCGCGCGGTACGCGCAGGGGAACGCCCCACTGCCCCTCGGTCCGCTCCCCCTCGTGACCCGCTCCGCCTCCGCCCGCCGGGAAGAGCTGCGCTTCCGGTTCGCTGCGAGCGGGCGCCGGTTCGGACGGCTCGTGGCCCGCCGAGGGCAGGTCGGGCTCGGGCGGCTCGGCATCCCCGGCCGGCGCGGCCGCGGCATCCACGCGCGCGGCCAGCCACAGGATGTCCGCGATCTCCTCGGCGCCCACCTCCGGGCCGCCCTCGGCGAACGCGGCGAGCAGCCCCTCGATCACGCCGACGGCCCCGTCAGGTGCCGCATCACCGTGCCGAGGAACCGGTCCCGGTCCTCCTCGGCCCCCCAGACCCTGCTCAGCCGCAGCTGAATGGCGTTGAGGAGCTGGTCCGTCGCCAGGTCCCCGTCCGCCCTGCGGTCGAGGAAGTCCTGGAGCAGCTGCTGGTACTCGCTCGACCCCGCCACATCGACGCCGAGCCGCTTGCGCACGATCTGGGCCAGCTTCTCGGCGCCCGGCGCGTCCAGATGGAGCCGTACGCAGCGGCGCAGGAAGGCCGGCGGAAACTCCCGCTCGCCGTTGCTCGTCAGGACCACCACGGGGAAGTACCGGCACTGCACACGGCCGCCCACGATCTCCACGTCACCGCCGGACGCGTCGTCCGTCGCGATCCGCACCGCCCGCTCCTCCGCGGCCAGCCTCGCCAGCTCGGGGATCTCGAAACCGCCGTCCTCGAAGAGGGTCAGCAGGTCCCCGGGCAGGTCGATGTCGCTCTTGTCGATCTCGTCGATCAGCAGGACCCGTGGCTGCTCCTGGGGCAGCAGCGCGGTGCCGAGCGGGCCCAGCCGCAGGAAGCGGGCGATCGAGGAGGCCGACTCCTCGGCGCCACCGGTTCCGCGCAGCATCTGGTCCAGGTTCGCCTCCTGGAGGCGGGCGATCGCGTCGTACAGGTACAACCCGTCGCGCAGCACCGTCCGGCTCGTGATCGGCCAGTGCAGTACCGGCCCCAGGCCCAGGTCCGCCGCGATGCTGTGCGCGAGGGTCGACTTGCCGACACCGGGCTTGCCCGTGATCAGCAACGGCCGGCGCAGATACAGCGCGGCGTTGACGACGTCTTTCTCCAGCTCGTCGGGTACGTAGTCCGCGCCGCGGTCCACGGTCCGTTGCCAGGCCGGTCCTTCGCAGCCCGGCCGGCTGTATTCCGCGTCCGGTGCGCCCGTGAAGTCCCGCCATGGCGGTGCGGGGGCCTGCCTCAGCCGGGCGAGCCGCTCTTCGCCGCTCCCGGCTCCGTGATAGAGCCACCAGTCCTTCACTGTCGCCCCCTGACTTCCTTCGTCGTCGGTGCACTGCGCAGGGACTGGGTGGCCACCGTGCAGTCGGGATCGTCCCACAGCAACGCGATCCTGCTCTCGCCGTACTCCCTGGCACGGGCGATGCGCAATCCGTGGACCCTGTCCGGGAGGGTCAGCACGTTCGTCGTCGGTGTGCCCTCGGCATTCGGTGCGAGTACGCATTCCAGGTCGCCCGCCGAGGGCCCGGCTCCGCGCCACCACAGGGTCACCGGCACACCGCCTTCCAGGCTCGCGTCGAGTACGTCCTGCGTACGCACCCCGGAGGAGACCACGCAGGCGGGTGCGTCGCCGGTACGGAGTTCGATGCCCAGAGTGTGCGTCACCTCCGTGTCCGTCACCGGCCGCACGGCCTCACGGTGTCTTCCTCCCCGGGCATGTACCCATCTCCACTTGCGCTCCCAGGCCGCCCAGGCGTCCCGGCGCTCATCCGGGCAGCGCACGACCACCTGGTGCAGGAGGCCCAGCGGGCGGGCCGTCCGGCCGGGTACCTCCCACTCGTCGAACGGGGTTTCCAGCAGTTCGAAGGGCACGTGGAACTCGACGCGTCCGATCTCCAGGAGCTGACCGTCCCCGAACGCCTCGTCCGTACGCCGCAGTTGGCCGCCGAGCACGGCCTTCACCTCGTCCAGTCGCAGCGGTCCGTCCGACTCCCAGACGGCGCGCGTGTCGTTGTTCCGGCGCAGCCATTCGCGGGCCAGGTACAGCCCCTCTTCCTCGGCGGCCGGGTCCAGCCGCAGGTGCAGGACCGCTTTGTCGCGCGAGGGCGGAGGAGGCGGTGGCAGGGGCGGAACGCCCAGTCGGCCCTGAGTGTCCTCGACCCACGCCCTCAGCCCGCTCGCCCACGCCGCGTCCGTGGCCCGCTCACTGAGGAACCGTACGAACGGCAGCGTCAGCGGAACGTCCGGCTTCCCGCCGTGCCGTCCGTCGAGATCCCGGGCGATGTCGATCAGGGTCTCGGCGGGCAGGCCTTCGTAGACGGGGGTCGTGCAGCCCGCGACCTCGAACGCCCACGCATAGGCATCGTAGGTGTGCCGGGGCAGACGGTGGTCCCCGAAGGCCTCGCCCAGCCCGTCCCAGGCGGGTTGATCGAGCTGTCTTGCCTTCGGCAGCGGGGGCAACCCGGCGTCGAGAAACGAACAGTCGTCCCATCCACGGTCCTTGACGAACTGCGGAAGCTGCCATCCGTCGCCGGTGCGCTTCAGCTCCTCGAATCGGCGGTGGATGCTGCGGCCGATGCCGGGAAGGTCACCGATCGCCTCGGCCAGCTGCCTTCCAGCAAGTTCTTCGAGGAGGGCGGCGGTGAACTTCCCCTCCTCGCGTTCCCCGTCGTTCCTCGCCAGCTCGCCGACGCGGCACGCATACAACTGGAACTGATGCCGGGCCAGTTCCCGGCTGCCGCCACCGTAGTCGGCGGTGCCGAAGTTCCACGTTCCGTCGCTCGGGGGCTCCATCCGGCAGGCGTCGAGCAGGGCCGCCTGGAGCGGGAAGCGCCGCTGCTTCACCATGTCCGTGCGCCACCAGTTCAGCGCCGAGTCGAGGTTGAGGTGTCTGATCTGCCCCTCGTGGGCGTCGGCGTACGGCAGCAGCGTGTCGCGCCGCCGGTCGACGAAGCCGTGTCCGGCCCAGTAGATCCACAGCATGTCGCCGTCGCACTCGGCGAGTTCGGCGAGGAGCGCGTTCTTGACGTTCTCCTCGGTCGCCTGCTGCCACCGGTCCTTGAGCTCCGTACCGGAGAAGTCGAGCGTCTCGACGGACAGCGGTGACAGCAGCAGACGCACATTGTCGTTCGGCACCCGGCACTGCCCGATCAGCCACCGCGCGAACCGCAGCGCATCCCGCGCCGGGCCGCGCAGGTTCCACCCGTGTCCCACGTCGTACTTCTCGACGCCCACGACCAGTGCGAAGGTCCGTTCCGGGCAGAGCGTGGCGGGGAGCAGGCCGTGTGTGTCGGTCACCCGAGCTCCGTGACGGCCTGTGCGATCCGGTCGTAGACGCTGTCGAGCTTCCAGTAGGCGCTGTGGCAGGGCATGAACGGCTGGCGGCTGCTGACCTCGTGGTCGGTGACGCGGGGGTCGTCGGGGAAGACGGGCCGCGCCAGGAAGGCGAGCAGGTCCTGGCGGTCGTAGATGTTCAGCCAGCGCGGGAAGGTCTCCGGCAGGCTCTCGCCCGGGGCGAGGCCCCCGAGCGCGCCGAGTTCGTACAGGTACGGCGCCTGGGAGCCGACCGTCACCAGTAGGCGCGCGGGCTCAACCGGCCTGCCCTGTACGGCGCTCAGGGCGAGCAGGTCGAAGAGCGCCACCCCGCCGAGGCTGTGGCCGATCAGTACGGTCGGGCCCGGCGCCGCGGTGATGCTGTCGAGCAGCCGTTCCCGCAGCGCCTCCCCTCGGGCCTGGTAGCGGAGGATGTCGCCGAGGAACGGGGCGGAGTCCTCGGTGACTTCACCGCGCCAGAGGTTGATGAGGGACGGCTGGGTCGCCACGCGCAGGGCGAGCTTGGTGAGGGCCGCGACGGCTCGGCCGCCGGGCGCGCGGGCGTCGCCGCCCAGGCGGGCCGTGAACAGCTCGACCATGCGGTCACGTTCGTCCCCGGTGCACTCCGCTTCGGTGCCCGCCGCGGCGAGGGAGGCGGCGACCAGGGCTCTGGCGAGGGCGACGGCCAGTTCCGGGGCGGCGGACTCCGACGTCGCGCGGGCCGCCGCCCGGTCTGCCTCCTGGGAGCTGCGTACGGCTTCCAGGGCGCCGGGGTAGTGGTCGTGCAGCCGGGTTTCGTGCAGCAGGGCGCCCAGCCGGTCGTCGTCCGGGACTTCGGGCAACTTCGCCAGCCGGTCCAGCACTTCGGCGCCTGCCGAGCGGACGCCCGGCATGGTGAAGCGCGGACCCTGCTCCCCCTCCAGGTGGGCCAGCACCCGCAGTTCGCACAGCGGGTCGGTCAACAGCAGTCCCCACTCGGCCGCTTCACGGTCGGGCGGCGGGGTCGCGGAGACGTCGTCGCCAATACCGCGCGTGCGATCGGAGCCGGGTATGGACCGGGCGCCCGCACCCGGCGCCACCCCGAACTCCTCGCCCCAGAAGCAGGAGTCGACCGCGGCGTCAGGGAAGCGCTCCCTCAGGTGCCGGCTGATCCGCCCGAAGAGTACGTCGTGCCGCTCGCGACGCACACCCGTGCCGTGGACGAAGAGAAATCGCATGGCGCGCCGCCCCCCTGCTACGTACTACCCGCCCTTGGACAATAGCGCCCGACCGCGAACGGAGTCCGGGAGAAGGGCAGTTCAGCCCCGGTTCGCCGGGAGCGCCTGCTCGGTCCAGATGATCTTGCCGCTCGGCGTGTAGCGGGTACCCCAGCGTTCGGTGAGCTGGGCGACGAGGAAGAGGCCGCGGCCGCCCTCGTCCTCGGTGCGGGCCCGGCGCAGGCGGGGTGAGGTGCTGCTGCCGTCGAAGACCTCGCAGATCAGGGCGCGGTCGCGGAGCAGGCGGAGCTGGACGGGGCCGGTGGCGTGGCGGATGGCGTTGGTGACCAGTTCGCTGGCGACGAGTTCGGTGGTGAAGGCCAGGTCGTCCAGGCCCCAGGCGGCCAGCTGGTCGGTGACGGCGGCGCGGGAGCGGGAGACGACCGCCGGGTCGCGGGGCAGGTCCCACTGGGCGACCCGGTCGGGGCCGAGGGCGCGGGTGCGGGCGACGAGCAGCGCCACGTCGTCGCCCGGGCGGGCCGGGAGCAGGGCGTCGAGGACCGCCTCGCAGGTGTCCTCGACGGACCGGTCGGACCGGTCGGGGTGGGAGAGGACGGCGCGGAGGCTGTCCAGGCCGGTGTCGATGTCCCGGTGGCGGTCCTCGACCAGGCCGTCGGTGTACAGGACCAGCAGGCTGCCCTCGTCGAGTTCGAACTCGGCGGTCTCGAAGGGCATGCCACCGAGGCCGAGCGGCGGTCCGGACGGCAGGTCGACGAACTCCACCCTGCCGTCGGGGTCGACGACCGCGGGCAGGGGGTGCCCGGCGCGGGTGAGGGTGCAGCGCCGGGACACCGGGTCGTACACGGCGTACAGGCAGGTGGCGCCGATGATGCCGGCGTCGGTGGGACCGTTCTCCACGGCCCAGCCCTCGCCCCGGTCGAGTCGTCCGACCAGGTCGTCGAGGTGGGTGAGCAGGTCCTCCGGGGGGAGGTCGAGGGAGCAGAAGTTGTGGACGGCCGTGCGCAGGCGGCCCATGGTCGCGGCGGCGTGCAGGCCGTGGCCGACGACGTCGCCGACGACCAGCGCCACCCGGGCGCCGGACAGCGGAATGACGTCGAACCAGTCGCCGCCCACTCCTGCCTGCGCGGGCAGGTAGCGGTAGGCGACCTCGACGGCGCTCTGCTCGGGCCGGCCGCGGGGCAGCAGGCTGCGCTGGAGGGCGAGCGCGGTCTGGTGCTCGCGGGTGTAGCGGCGGGCGTTGTCGATGCAGATCGCGGCGCGGCTGCCCAGCTCCTGGGCGAGCGAGAGGTCGTCGTCCTCGAAGGGGGCGGGGTTCTGGTTGCGGTAGAAGCTGACGACGCCGAGAGTGGCGCCGCGCGCCCGCAGCGGCACGGTGATCAGGGAGTGCGCGCCTGCCGCGAGCACCCGCCGGGTGCGTACCGGGTCCTGGGCGACCCAGCCGCCCGCCACCGCCAGCACCGGTTCGAGCACCGCCCGCCGGGCCTCCAGGCTGCGGGCCTGCGGGGTGGACGGGACGTAGACGACGCTGTCGCCGACCCCGTGGAGACGCGCTTCCTCGCGTACGGCGGTCATGGCGACCCGGCGCAGCGGTACGTCCGCACCCAGCGTCCCCGGCTCCTCGCCGCGCAGCACGGCGTCGGGCAGGTCCACGGCGGCGAAGTCGGCGAACCGGGGGACGGTCACCTCGGTGAGTTCCTCCGCGGTTCGGGTGACGTCCAGCGTGCCCCCGATCCGCGCCCCGGCCTCATGCAGCAGCTCCAGCCGCCGGCGCGCGAGCAGCGCGAGCCTGCCCACACCGGGGTCGCCCACCAGCACGAGCCTGCCGTCGCCGTGGCCGTCGCCGGATTCCTCGGTCGGCGTCGGCTCGGGCAGAGCAGTTGTGGTCCGGCCGCCGTCGCCGGTGTCGTCGACCACCAGGGTCCCCGGACCGCCACCGGTACCGGTCTCCTCGGCCACCGCCGTCCCCAGCCGACCCCCGTCACCCGTCCCCTCGACAACCACCGCCACCCCCGCCACGCTCCCCACCGCAGCCTCCCCCGACTCCGCGCCCCGCACATGCCGCAGCCGTGGTCCGCCGCCCAGGATGCGGGCCTCGACCGCCACGCCCGTTTCCCCGGCCGCGCCCACGACCTGGCGGCGCAGCAGTGTGGCGATGCGGCCGCCGGGCAGGGTCACCTCGTCGAGGGTGCGGTGCGGGGCGGCGAGGAGTTCCTCGGCCTTCTCCCGCAGCAGGGCCAGGTCGATACGGCCGAGGGCGTCGCCGCCGGGCTCGTTGCCGTGGGCGGCCCTGCGGTAGGCGGCGAGCAGGGCCCGCTCCCGCTGGGTGGCCTGCTCCAGCAGCCGTGCCTCGATGGCGTGGGCGGCCTCCCGTACCAGGCGGAGCATGACGGGGTCGCCGTGGTCGCGCAGGCAGGTGAGGTCGAGGACGGCCTCGATGCGCCCGCTGAGCGGGTCCCGGACGGGTGCGCCGGCGCAGGCGAAGGGCTGGAGGCAGTCGGCGAAGTGTTCACGGCCGATGACCTGGACGGGGCCGCGTTCGGCCAGCGCGGTGCCGACGCCGTTGGTGCCCGCGGTCCGCTCGGAGGCGTCGAAGCCGGGGGCGAAGCTCACCTCGTCCAGGAGGGCGAGCAGTTCCCGGCCGCCGCCGAGCCGCTGGACCATGCGGCCGTGGTCGTCGCACAGCGCAATCGTCGTGCCCAGGTCGGCGAGCGAGGCGGCCAGGTCCCGCAGGACCGGTTCGGCGGCGTGCAGGAACAGCTCGTCGAGGGTGAGATCGGGGTCGTAGGGAAGGAGCAGCCGGTCCGGTTCGAGCCCTGCGGACCTGCACCGTTGCCAGGACGCCAGCACGCAGTCCCGGACGTCCGAGTCGACGCGGGCTCCGGCGACGAAACGTGCGTGGGCATCGACGAGTCCGCCGATGTCGTCCCAGGCGACGGACAACGGGATCACTTCCCTCGCCGGAGACGGCCCGGTCGCGCGCCGCTGTTCGACACGCCTCCGATGAGCCTCCAAGCGGTTTCACCCTAGACCCTTTGTGACTCACATCACAACAGTCGGTGAGCAAGGCCTCAGCCCTCGCCGTACGGCGTGACACAGGACACACATCCCGGCCGGGAAGTTTTGCCCGCACCGATGATTGTTTCGCGCGACCCGTCCGTACCTCCTGGTGTCCGAGCCGTTCGCCTCAGGAGGTCCGATGCGCATCTCGCGCAGCACGGCGGGAACCGTCTTCGTCGGCGGCGCCCTGGTGCTCACCCTCTCCGCCCTCGCCTACCCCGCGATGCTGGGGGTGGAGAAAACCTCGACCGACACCTCCCGCATCATCGCCAACACCCGGTACGGGCCGCTGACCGAGGCGGACCGGGACTTCGTGGTCAAGGTGCGGGCGGCAGGGCTGTGGGAGTACCCGCTGGGCGAGATGGCCGTGCAGCGCGGCACGACGGCGGCCATGAAGGAGGCGGGCAAGCATCTGATCGTCGGTCACGCGGGCCTCGACGAGCTGTGCCGCAAGATCGCCCCCGAGCTCGGCATCACGCTGCCCAATCAGGCCAGCCCCCAGCAGCAGCAGTTCGTGGCGACGGTGGACTCCAAGGAGGGCAAGGAGTTCGACTCCACCGCGGTCACCATCATGCGGGTGACCCACGGCCAGATCTTCCCGACCGTCGCCAAGATCCGCGCCAGCACCCAGAACACCCTGGTGCGCCAACTGGCCGACCTCGCCAACGACACCGTCCTGGACCACATCACCGTGCTGGAGAAGACCGGCCTGGTCAACTACGACCAGGTCAACTTCCAGCAGACCTCGCCGCCGAAGCTGCCCAACGACCAGGTCACGCCGCCCCCGCCGCAGCCCGGCTCCCCGGTCCTCGCCCTGAAGCCCCGCCCGGACCTGGGCGTGAACACCGCCTCCCCCGCCCCGAGCCCCAGCGGGACGGTCCGCTGACGCGGGCGCGGTCAGAGTTCGGAGAAGGCCTCCACCGCATGCGTCTTGCCGGTGACCACGATGACGTCGCCCCTGCGCACGACGGTCTCGGCGGTGGCGTACGTGAAGTCCTCGCCGGGGCGCTTGATGCCGACGACCGTGATGCCGTACTTGCTGCGGACCTGGCTCTCGCCGAGCGGGAGGCCGGTGGCGATGTCCGGGGCGACGGTCTTGACCAGGGCGTAGTCGTCGTCGAACTGGATGAAGTCCAGCATCCGGCCGGTGACCAGGTGGGCCACGCGTTCACCCATGTCGTGCTCGGGCAGCACGACATGGGTGACGCCGAGGCGCTCCAGGATCTGGCCGTGCTGACGGCTGACGGCCTTCGCCCAGATGTTGGGCACCTTGGCGTCCAGCAGGTTGGACGCGACGAGGATGCTGGCTTCCATGTCGTTGCCGATGGCGACGACGGCGCTGGGGTACTCGTGGACGCCGAGCTGGCGCAGCACCTCGGGGTCGGTGCAGTCGGCGACCGCCGAGTGGGTGAGGCTGTCGCTGTACTTCTGGACCGTGCGGGCGGCGGTGTCGATGCCGAGGACGTCCCAGCCGCGCCGCATCAGCTCGTTGGCCAGCGAGTAGCCGAACCGGCCGAGGCCGATGACCACGACCCGTTGGTCCCCGGCGGACCGGGACGACTTGTCGGCCGGCCGCTTGTGGCGGCGCAGCCTCAGGGCGTGCAGGTAGTCAACCAATGACGGGTCGCTCCTCGGGCAGTTCGTAGCGGCGGGTGCGCTCGCGCAGGGCCAGCGCCGAGACCAGGGTGACCGGGCCGAGCCGTCCGACGAACATCAGCAGCACGAGGATCAGCTGCCCGCCGTCGGGGAAGTCGGCGGTGATGCCGGTGGACAGACCGACCGTGGCGAAGGCCGAGACGGTCTCGAAGAGCACGCCCTCGAAGGGCAGGTCGGTCATGCTCAGCAGGGCCAGTGTGGCGGTCATGACCAGCCCGACGCCGAGCAGCGCCACGGTCAGCGCCTGGCGCAGCACATGCGGGGCGAGCCTGCGGCCGAGCACGGTGGAGTTCGGCTCGCCGCGCACCTCGGCGATGATCGCGACGGCCAGGACGGCGAAGGTGCCGACCTTGATGCCGCCCGCGGTGCCCGCGCTGCCGCCGCCGATGAACATCAGCATGCAGGTCATCAGCAGCGTGGCGGCGTGCATCGCGCCGATGTCGACGGAGTTGAAGCCCGCGGTCCGGGCCATCGCGGAGTGGAAGAAGCCCGCGAGCAGCTTCCCGGGCCAGTCCAGCGGGCCGAACGTGCCCTTGTTGCTCCACTCCAGCAGACAGGTCAGCACGGTGCCGACGAGGAGCAGGACGGCGCTGGTGATCAGGGTCAGCTTGGTGTGCAGCGTCCAGTTGCGGCGGCCTGTGGTGCGGGCCCGGTTGCGGTGGCGCAGCAGTTCCAGCAGCACGGGGAAGCCCAGGCCCCCCAGGATCACGGCGGCGGCGACCGGCAGGGTGACCCAGGGGTCCCGGGCGTAACGGGTGAGGTTGTCGGCGTGCAGGCCGAATCCGGCGTTGTTGAAGGCCGACACGGCGTGGAACCAGCCGAGGTACACGGCGTCGCCGACGGAGTTGCCGTAGCCGAAGCGGAAGCGCAGGGCGAGGATCGCGCCGACCGTGAGTTCCACGATCAGGGTGGTGCCGGCCACGCCGAGGAGGACGCGGCGTACGTCGCCGATGTCGAGGCTCTTGGTCTCGGCCTGCGCGGTGAGCTGCATCCGCAGCCGCAGTTTGCCGGAGACCAGCAGGGCGAGCAGGGAGGCCGTGGTCATGATGCCGAAGCCGCCGACCTGGATCAGCGCGAGGATGACGCCCTCGCCGAAGCCGCTCCAGTGCGTGGCGGTGTCCACGACGGCGAGGCCCGTCACACAGACGGCGGAGGTGGCGGTGAACAGAGAGGTCACCAGCCCGGTGGCGGTGCGGTCCTCGGCTGCGACCGGCAGGGCGAGCAGCGCGGTGCCGAGCACGGTCACCGCCGCGAAGCCCAGCACGACCAGCTGGGCCGGATGGGCGGTGATCAGCGACCGGCGCGCCAGGGAGGACGGGCGCCGCCACCCGTTGGAACCACCTGTCACCTGCTGCCTTCCCGCATACGGATGCCAGTCGGAGTCTCGTGCCGAGCGCGCACGGATTCCGTCAGGAAACCTAACCTGCCATGGCTGCGTCAGCCGCGCTCAGAACGACTTGGCCGGCCAGTCCAGCAGCCGGGCCCCGATGACCGCCGTCTGCAGGGTGTAGCGGTGCACCGGGTCGGCCGGGTTCGCGCCGGTCAGCTTGTGGATGCGGTCCAGCCGGTAGGTCAGCGCGCGCACGCTGAGCGACAGCCGCCGGGCCGCCTCCGCGGCCACACAGCCGGAGTCGAAGTAGGCGGTGAGGGTGTCGAGCAGCGGCTCGGCGCCGCCGCGGGCCCGCCGCAGCGGTCCCAGGGCGCTGACCACGAGGTCGGCCATGGCCTGCCGGTCGCGGGTGAGGACGGGGTAGACGAGGAGCTCGGACGCGCGCAGCACCGGGTCGTCGAGTTCCAGCCGGTCGGCCAGGTCGAGGGCGTTGAGGGCCTCTTCGTACGACTGGACGACACCGGCCGCGCCGGGCTGCGGGCGGCCGATGGCCACCTGTCCGCCGTCGGTGGCGGCGTGGGCCTGCTTGGCGAAGTGGACGAGCACCTCGTCCTGGTTGCCGGGCGCGATGCAGACCATCCGGCCGTCCTTGGTGGTGAGCAGGATGCTGCGGTCGCCGAACCGGCCGATCAGCGAGCGCTCCACCTCCCGGGGCACGGGGTCGCCCTCGTCGTAGGCGGCCCGGCCGCGGGCCACGGCGACGGCGTGCTCGTACGACAGCCGCAGCCCGTACCGCTCGGCGCGCTGGGCGAGCAGGCCGAGGTCGCTGCGGCCGTAGAGCAGGTCGTCGATGAACTCCCGGCGGGCGGCCTCCTCCTGGCGTACGGCGTGCCGCTGGGCCCGCTCGTAGCCCTCGGCGAAGGCGTCCAGGGCCTGGGCGGCGGCTGCCAGTATCGCGTCCGCGGAGGTGCCGTTGTCCGTCGGCCAGTTCCCCCGGGTCTCGGTCATATGGACGGCGACGAGCGCCCGCAGCCCGAGGCCGGCCTCGGCGGCCCGCTCGCCCAGCAGCCGGCGTGAGTCGAGTTCCTCCCGGGTCAGCCGGCGGCCGGTCGCGGAGGCGTCCGCGAGGATTCCGGCGTACCCGGCCACGTACTCGTCGTATCCCTCGATCATGTCCCGCCCCGCCATGTCCGCCCCCACTCCGCTCTTGACGCCTTTTTAGCGCATGCCCGGGCGGTGTGGTTGCCGGGATCCGGCAAGGTGCCGACCACCGGGCTGCGCGCCAGGACACTGTCAATGTCGCGTAAAGAGCGGGTAAGGTTCCCCGCGGTGTGCCGGGAAGCCTGGTCGGCGTCTTTGACAGAAGTCTCTTCAGTCACTCGTCGAATCGGGGTCCCTGTCGTGGTGCTCATCCTGGTGTTCGGTGCGGCCCTGCTCATCGCGGTGCTGTTGTCGGGCCTCGCCGCCCGGACCGTGCTGTCGACGTCGTTCCTCTTCCTGGTCGGCGGCGCCCTGGTCAGCGACGGCTTCCTGGGGCTGATCCACATCACGCCGGACAGCGAAATGGTGTCGGTGACGGCCGACCTGGCGCTGTTCGCGGTGCTGTTCACCGACGGCATGCATGTCTCCTTCCCGAAGCTGCGCGCGAACTGGAAGAACCCGGCGCGCGCCCTCGGGCTCGGCATGCCGCTGGCCTTCGTCGGCATGGCCCTGGTCACCCACTTCGTGGTGGGCCTGGACTGGACGACGTCCTTCCTGGTCGGCGCGGTGCTCGCGCCCACCGACCCGGTGTTCGCCTCCGCGATCGTGGGCCGCAAGGAGGTCCCGTCGAAGCTGCGCCAGCTGCTGAACGTGGAGAGCGGCATCAACGACGGGCTCGCCCTGCCGGTGGTGCTGATCCTCATCGCCGCGGCCGGTCCGACCTCCGGGCACGCCGAGGCCGACCTCGGGAAGATCGCGCTGGAGCTGGTCCTCGGGCTGGTCTTCGGCATCGTCGTCCCGTTCGTGGTGATCGAGCTCGTACGGTTCCGGCTGCTGGGCGCCGAGCCCAAGCTGCAGCCGCTGCTGCCGCTGGCGATCGGCGTGATCCTGTACGCGCTGTGCCACCTGACGCACGCCAACCCCTACCTCGCCGCGTTCTCCGCGGGCGCGGTGATCACCGCGCGCTCGCTGGAGGCGAAGGAGGCCTTCGAGCCGCTGGGCGAGGCGCTGGCGGAGCTCGCGAAGTTCGCGGCCCTGCTGGTGTTCGGCGCGCTGCTGACCCCGCAGCTCTTCGGCGACCTGTCCTTCGGCGGCTATGTGGCGGCGGTCCTGGCGATCGTGCTGATCCGTCCGGCCTCGCTGCTGCTGTCGCTGATCGGGACCCGGTTCACCCGGCAGGAGAAGCTGGTCGCCGCCTGGTTCGGCCCGAAGGGCTTCGCCTCGGTGGTGTACGGGCTGCTGGTGCTCCAGGCCGGGATCCCGCAGGGCGAGGAGGCGTTCACGCTGATCGCCGTGTGCATCGCCTTCTCGATCGTCGCGCACAGCTCCACCGACGTGCCGATCGCCCGTCTCTTCCACGTCGAGGACATCGCCCGGGTGGACCAGGGCGACGGGCCCGAGCGTGTCACGGAGGGGGTCGCACATGTCACCGCCTGATCCGAGTCCGTACGTCCCGCGGGCGGTGCTCCTGCCGCCCGCATCCCGCAACAACCCGTCGGAGTAACGTGAACGGCTGGCAGAGCTGGGCGGCGATCGTCGTCTTCGTGGCCACATACGGCCTGATCATCAGCGAGAAGATCCATCGCGTGGGTGCCGCGCTCGGCGGCGCCGCCCTGATGCTGGCCATCGGCGCCACCGACGACCATTCGGCCTTCTTCTCCGAGCACAGCGGCATCGACTGGAACGTCATCTTCCTGCTCCTGGGCATGATGATGATCGTCGGCGTGCTCAAGAAGACCGGCATGTTCGAGTACCTGGCGATCTGGGCGGTGAAACGGGCACGGGCCAAACCCTTCCGCGTGATGGCGATGCTCATCGTCATCACCGCCCTGGCCTCCGCCCTGCTGGACAACGTCACCACGGTGCTGCTGGTCGCCCCGGTGACGCTGCTGGTGTGCGAGCGCCTCGCGCTGCCCGCCGCGCCCTTCCTGATCGCGGAGGTCTTCGCCTCCAACATCGGCGGCACCGCGACCCTCGTCGGCGACCCGCCCAACATCATCATCGCCAGCCGGGCGGGCCTGACCTTCAACGACTTCGTGGTGCACCTCGCCCCGCTGTCGGCCGTCCTGGTCGTGGTCCTCGTCGCGATGTGCCGCTTCCTGTTCCGCAGGTACTTCATCTACGACCCCGAGCGCGCCCAGGAGGTCATGGAGCTGGAGGAGCGCGAGGCGATCAAGAACCCGCGGCTGCTCGTCCAGGGCCTGGTGGTCCTCGCCCTGGTCGTCGCCGGGTTCGTACTGCACCCGGTGCTGCACTACGAGCCCAGCGTCGTCGCCCTGCTGGGTGCGGGCCTGCTGATCGCGATCTCCTCGGTGGAGACCGGCGAGGTGCTCGACGAGGTCGAGTGGCCCACGCTCGCCTTCTTCGCGGGCCTGTTCATCATGATCGGCGGCCTGATCGAGACCGGCGTCATCGGCGAGATCTCCCAGTCCCTCGCCGACGCCATCGGCGACAACGAACTCGGCGGCTCCATGCTGATGCTGAGCGCCTCGGCCGTCCTGTCGGGCATCGTCGACAACATCCCGTACGTGGCCACCATGGCGCCGATCACCTCCGACCTGGTGGAGAGCATGGGCGGTTCGGGCACCCACGTCATGTGGTGGGCCCTGGCCCTCGGCGCGGACCTCGGCGGCAACGCCACCGCGATCGGGGCCAGCGCCAACGTGGTGGTCCTCGGCATCGCCGAGCGCAACCGACAGCCCATCTCCTTCTGGCAGTTCACCAAGTACGGTCTGGTCGTCACCGTCGTGACGGTCGCGCTGTCCGCCCTGTACGTGTGGCTGCGCTACTTCGCCCTTGCCTGACCGGGAGCCTCAGCCGGTCTTCCAGCCGTTGCGGGTGTCGATCCGCTCCCATTCCACGGCCCACTGCTCCAGCCGTCGCCGCTCCAGCCACAGCCGCAGCACCCAGACCGTGCCGAGGACCGTGCCGGCCGTGCACAGGGCTGCCAGGACGCCGCCGGAGACGGCGTGCAGCTGGGTCTCGCCGCCGCTCAGGGGCTCGGCGGTGACCTGGCCGCTGCCGTCCGTCCATACGGTGACCTGGGATCCCGCCTTGGTCTTGGGCGGCACCCGCGCGTCGTCGGTGTGCGTCGAGCCGTCCGGCTCGGTCCAGCGCACCTTGGCCCACACCCGGTAGTCGGCCGCCACCCGGGCCGGCGAGCGGTCCTCGGCGTTCTCCATGAGCACGGCCGACACCTGTCGGCTCCGCTCCCGCTGCTGATCGGCGGCACGCTCCACCGCGCCGACCGCCACCAGGCCCGCGATCAGGCCACCTACCAGGGCGAACGCCCATCCGGCGAGCACGACCCAGGCCTCGACGAGGTCACTGCGCCGCCTCAGCGGGCTGCGCCGCCACCGCCACAGCCGTACTCGCGCGCACTGTGCCGCAGCCATCGGCCACACCCCCTAGCGAGCACCGACAGCACATCTCCAGTGTGCCCCCGAAGTCGGGGTCTGCGTATGTTTCGCGTCAATGTCCTGGCCCCCGCACGCCGGGTGTACGACGCTGAGGCCAGGTACCTTTCCAGCAGATGAGGAGCCCGCCGTGCGCGCTCGTGACCTGGCGGTCGAATACGAAACGGTGAGTGTCGACAGCGGCGCCCTGGAGGCGGCCCGGCTGATGGCCGAGCACAAGCTGCCCGGCCTGCTGGTCCTCGACGAGCACGGGGAGCCGAAGGCGATCCTGCCCGCGTCCCAGATGGTCAAGGTGCTGGTCCCCACCTATGTGATCGAGGACCCGACCCTGGCCGCCGTGGTCGACGAGAGGCACGCCGACCGGCTGTGCCAGGCGCTGGCGGGCCGCCGCGTCGGGGACTGCCTGTCCAGCAAGGCCGAGCCGCCGCCCATCGCCGACCCGGACGACACGGCACTGGAGGTGGCGGCCCTGATGGCCCGCGTGCGCAGCCCGCTCGTGGCGGTCGCGAAGCGGGACAAGGCCGGCACCCAGCTGCTGGGCGTGGTCACGGCCTCGCACCTGCTGCACGAGCTGCTGGGTGCGGCGGGGGCGATGAGCGCCGGCTGACAGGTGGCGGGCGGTCGCCGGTCAGGCGAGCCCGCCCAGTTCGACCAGCGCGGCCACATACCCGCAGATGCCCAGCACGAGACCGAGGAACACGAGCACGGTGTGCGCGGCAAGCTGCCCGGAACCCGTCGTATCCAGGTGGGCCCTGGCCGCCCGGCTCACCCGCGGCCCGTCCTCCGGCCGGCGTTGCAGCGCCCTGCGCAGCGCGCGCTTCCCGGCGGTGGAGGTGACCCCGAGCCACACGCCGTCGGCGTCGCGGACGAAGAGGGTGCGGTGGACGGAGCCGTACGAGAACGTCGTCAGCAGCCTGACGTGGGTGAGGCGGGTCAGATCCACCGAGCGGATGCCGGTCAGGGTCCGGGCGGTGATCCTCGTCGTGGAGTGACGGGCGGGCGCGGATTCCTCCACCAGCATGCCGGACAGCGCGAAGGCGAGTACGCCGGTCAGGAACCCCAGGGCCGCGCCCGGCTGACGCAGGCCCGGCAGGGCGCACACCACGAAGGGCAGGGCGAGCAGCGCCAGGACGAGACAGGCGCCCCCGCGGGCCCGACGGCGGACGGTGCCGGGCTCGGGCGGGGGCACCGGGGCGGCGGGCGCCATCTCACTCCGACCGGCGGACCGCGTGCCGGGCGGCCGGGTTGGCCACGAGATGGCGTGGGTCGGTGGCTCGGGTGATGGCCGACTCCACGGCCGCGATCCGGTCGGCGAGGAGACCGAGGGTGGCGACCGCGCGGGTCAGGGGGTCGGTCTCCGGGCCGCCGAGGGTCTGCGTCCGGACGTGGGCCGCCTTCAGCTCGGCCCAGCGGGAGGCCTGAGGTGCCGTCAGAGTGCCGCGCAGCTCGGCCAGTTTGAGCAGGTTGGCCTCGGCGCCGGTGGTGAGGGTCTGGGCCTCGGCGGTGTAGTGGTCGTCGATCAGGGCCGCCAACTCCCCGTCGTTCATGACCGGCTGGACACGCTGGGCGATCTTGTTCATGTTGCGGTACGAGCCCTGGAGCCGGAAGGGCGGCTCGGAGCGCGTCGCGTCGGACTGGGCCGCCGAGGCGATGTACGCCGCGTTGACCGCCAGCACCGTCTCACGGGCCGTCAGCAGGTGCCGCAGCACGGCGAGGATCCGCTCCAGTTCAGCGGGGGTGTACGGGTGGATCAGCCGGTCGGCGCGGACCGTGGTGTCGCCCTCGGCCAGCCTGATCAGCAGGTCGAGGTCGGCGCGGTCACGGCCGGCCAGCGGGGCGAGGACCGGATTGGCGGTGAGCGCGTTCTCGACGAAGCTCACGGCGAAGGAGTCCGCCTTGCCGGTCAGCACGTCGCCCAGGTTCCACACATCGGCCCGGTTGGCGAGCATGTCGGGCACGCGGAAACGGCTGCCGGACTCGGTGTAGGGGTTGCCCGCCATACACACGGCGAACCGCTTCCCCCGCAGGTCGTAGGTGCGCGGCTGCCCGTCCCGCACACCCTCGATGCGACGGGTCGCGTCGCACAGCGGGATGAACTTCTGGAGCAGCTCGGGCGAGGTGTGCTGGATGTCGTCCACGTAGAGGAGCGTGTTGTTGCCGGCCTCCAGCGCGAAGTTGATCTTCTCGACCTCCTGGCGGGCGGTCGCGTTCGGCGCCTCGGCCGGGTCGAGGGAGGTCACGGCATGGCCGAGCGCGGGGCCGTTGACCTTCACCAGAACCAGCCCGAGCCGGTCGGCGACGTACTCCATCAACGTCGTCTTGCCGTAGCCCGGCGGGGAGATGAGCAGCAGCAGACCGCCGGTGTCGGTGCGCTTGGCGTCGCCGGTCGTGCCGATCTGCCTGGCGAGGCTGTCCCCGATCAACGGCAGGTACACCTCGTCGATGAGCCGGCCGCGCACGAACGCCGACATCACCCGCGGCCGGAACTCGTCCACCCGCATCCGGGCACGCTCGGCGGCCACCAACGCCGTACGCCGCCGCTGGTAGTCACGGTGGCCGGGAACCTCATGGGCACGGAAGTGCCGGGTACGGGCGAGGAGTTCGTCCACGCGGACGGTGAGCGTACGGCCGTTGATGCGCGGGTGGCTGCCCAGCAGCCCGTCAACGGTCTCGCTCAGCGGCGCGTCGGACAGGTACCGCTCCAACTCCGGGCAGAGCTCGGCGGCTACGGCCTCGGCGAGGTCGCCGGGGGCGAGGTCGACGCCGGTCGAGGCGGTGTACGACGTCAGCCACGCCTCGACGAGCTGCTTGCGGGCGGCCAGGTCACCGAGTGCGGCGAGATCGTCGTCGTAGTCCGAAGTCCCCACGGCACGACGGAACTTGTCGAGGAGGGTGCGGGTACCGCCGCTGATGACGAACCCGTCGGACCCAGAGGTCAGCTCCTCAAGAAGGTAGGCGGCAGCGGCGCCCCAAAGGGGCGCCGGGAACTGCGCGACCAGCCACGACGAACCCGCAGCTTCGGCCAACTCACCCTGCAGATCGGCAATCACGGGCGCCGGCCCGAACGTGTCCCGGGCCCGAGCCATCGACACCGCACGCCGCCGCCAGCTCTCACGCTCCTCCACCGTCGTCCCGTGCACCCAGAACATCAGGGCGGCGGCGCGGGCGGCAGGCTCGTGCCGCAGCAACCCCGCACCCTCGTACAGACGCAACAGCGCCCCGAGAATCAGAACCGCATCGTGGTCATGAACCCCACGCTCGTACCCCTCGTCATACGCCGCCTCTGCGGCCTGTCGCACAAGTGCGGGAAGATCGGCCTCCGCAAGGGCCGCCGGGCCATGTTCCTCCAACAGCCGCGTCGCAAGGTGCTCGGCCCGGTACACGTCCGGCGACTCCGACGCCAGCGGACGGTCCCAATACGGCCGCGTGGACGCGAAGTCGGCATCCACAACCGGCGCCCGATAGTCCGTACCCGTCAGCGCGAACGCCAGCCCCTCGCCCTGCGGGACCAACGTCAGGTCCAGGGGCTGCGTGTTGACCGCGAAGCGATGCGCGCCCAGCCGGATCGTGCGGCCGCCGTCGGCGTACAGGTCGTTGCGGTCGCGCAGACCCCGCAGCGCCTCCTGCCGCGCCGACTTCAGTCGGCCGTCCAGCTCCTCCGCCCGCACCTGGTCGCCGAGTTCGCGCAGCTCGTCGGCCACCCGGCGGACCTTGGCCGGCATCGGGTCGGAGGTGAAGTACGTGGTGACGGCGTCCGCGTCGGCGAGGGTGGCGGCACGGCGGGTGACCGTCCCCAGTACCCGGTTCGCGGAGTCGGCCAGCCGCTCGGCGCGGCGGGCGCGGGCGTCGGCGAGGGTCTGCTTGCGGGCCGCGAACGCCTCGTGGACCTCGTCGCGTTTGTCGGCGAGCTCGCCCAGGAAGTCGTCGGACTCGGCGAACCGCGACTCCAGGTTCTCCACCTGTACGAGCATCCGCGCGAGCTGCTCGTCGCAGGCCTCGGGGCTGTCGGCGGCGGCGAGGGCGCCGGTGACGGACTGGCCGAGCAGGGCGAACTCGGCGGCGAACTCGGCGCGGCCCTCGCGGTCGAGGAGTGCGCGGCGGCGGCCGTCGAGGGTGGCGCGGGCGCGGTTGGCGCCGCCGAGGACCTCGGCGATGCGCTCCAGGATGGACGTGCGGACGGTGGCGTCGCCGATGTCGAGCCCGGCGACGACCTCGGTGACCGTGCGCAGCCCGTCGGTGAGTTCGTCGACGCGGGCGGCGAGGGGCGCGGCCTCGGCGACGGTGGCGATCGCCTCGGCGTCGGCGACGAGCTGCTCGATGTCGGCCCGGTGGCCGGCGAAGGCGTCCTCGTGGGCGAGGTGGGCGACGGCCCGCCGGCCGAAGGTGTCCAGGTCGGACTCGACATCGGTGGCGAGTTCGTCGATCCGGGCGGTGTCCGCGTACCGCATGTCCTTCAGAGTGAGCAAGTGTCCTTGGGCATGGCGGAGTTCGGTCAGGCCGGTGACCCAGGCGGCGGCCCCGCGGGGCGCCTCGCCGCGCAGGCGGCGGACGACTCCGGCGACCTGGGCCGCGGCCTCGGCGAGGGCTTCGGCGGCCTGGCGGGTGAGGGCCTGGACGGTCTCGAACTCGGACAGCACCTGTTCGGCGGTGGTCCGCACCTGGGTGAGCGGCGCGAGCAGTTCGCCGAGTTCGGGCTCGCCCAGCCAGTGGTAGGAGTCGGCGGCCCGCACGCAGGCGGCGGCCAGCGCCTCGTACACCTCGCCGGTCGGGCTCGTCCCGGCCACCGCACGAGTGATGGACAGGCAGTCGGAGATGCCGCGGACGAGGTCGGCGTTGCCGACGCGGGCGAGCGGACCGGTGCCGACGGGGCGGGCGGCGGCGTGCAGGTCGGAGACGTACGGGGAGTTCCACCGCTGGACGGGGTGCACACGCTGCGGTTCGTCGCTGTCGGCGCGCAGGACGAGGAGGGCTCCGTCGTCGAAGAGCGCCCAGCCGTGGCAGGACAGCGGGTTGGCGACCTCCTTGCGGATCATGTTGTACGGCAGCAGCAGGCTGCGGCCCTCCACGCGCGCGTGGAAGGCGTACAGCACGTCCTCGCCGTTGGGTGAGCGCACCTCGCGCTCGAACTCCAGGTCGTCCGTGAGGAGTTCGTACGTCTTGTGGGTGCCCGTGGCCAGGCAGTAGCCGCCGGGGAAGACGATGCCCTGGTCCTCGGGCAGCCGGCGGCAGGCCCGGCCGATGCCGTCGAGGCGGACGACGGTCCTGGTGAGGGTGTTGAAGACCAGGTAGCGGTCGATGTCCTCCTTGTAGGGACGGATGCGCAGCAGGATCAGGGCGCCCACGCGCGCGTGCGCGATGTCGGCGTCGGCGAGGGCCTGGAGGGGCTCGGCGACGGGCTCGGCGTAAATGCCCTCGCCGGTCTCGGTGTTGTTCTCGACCTTGACGGTGAGGGTGCCGCCGACGGTCTCGACGAAGACCTCGCCGACGACGGAGACGTGCGGGTGGCGGCCGAGGACGTGGTCCTCGCGGGTGGCCGGGGTCCACTCGAAGTCGTGGGAGGGCGGGAAGACGTGGTCGCGGTCGCCGCGCGCGTCGAGGAACGTGGCCTGTCCGTCGTCGGTGAGCGTCCAGCGCAGCACGCGGATGTCGCCGGGCTTCTCGCCGGTCTGGAAGACGGCCAGCAACTTGCCGTCGACGCGGCGCAGTTGGAGGAGGTGGGCCTGGCGGTAGTAGCGGTAGAGGGCGGCGAACTCGCGCCGGAACGCGGGGTCGTCGAGCAGGCCGGGCACGGCGTCGTCGGGCAGCCGGTTCAGGTCGCGGTCGTGCAGCGCGAAGACGTCGGCGACGGTCGTCTCGGGCTTCAGGCCGAGGAAGACGTTGTGGCCGAAGAGCAGGGTGTCACCGACGGAGACGAGGTCGCGGGGCACGCAGTTGTGCTCGGTGCGCAGCCGCTCGGTGCCGGCCAGTTCGAGCCGGGTGGAGCCGAACTCCTCGGCGCGGCGGGTGTTGAGCGTCTCCGCGCGGCGGGCGAGCTCGGCGGCCTGCGCGGTGAGGCGGTCGCGCAGCACCTCGTACGTGCCGGTGTCCAGCGCCTCGTACATGCCGGTGTCCAGGCCGGTGGTCATGGGGTCCCTCTCGAAGGGTCAGAAGAAGGAAGCGTCGTAAGAAGTGCGTGGTCCGGAGCCGCCGTCCCCTGTGCGGCGGCTCCGGAACCCTGGGCCGGTCAGCCCCTGCCCCTGCCGCCCTGGGTGGTGGGGGAGGCGTCGGCGAGGCCCGACTCGCCTGCCTTGTCCGGCAGTTGCTGGAGCTGACCGGTGTTCATGGTGTCCGTCTTCATGAGCTTCATCAGCAGCGCGGACACGGTCAGGTTCTGCACGTCGGCCGTGGAGACCGAGCCGAGGACACGGCCGAGGTCCTCGGGCAGGTTCCGGGTCCCGTCGAGCCACGGTCCCGCCAGGGTCTGCGCGGTCTCGGAGTGCTTGACGAACCCGTCGACGCCCTTGCCGAGCGCGATGGAGGACATCAGCCGGTCGAAGAAGACCGACTCGCCGCCGACGATGTTGATGTCGGCGTTCTCCAGGCCGGTGGCGAGCACGGTGGCCTGCGCCTCGGCGACCTGCCGCTGCACGTCGAGACCGGCGAGCCGGATGTCCTTCTCGGCCTCCAGCCGCAGCCGGTACTCCTCGTGCGTCCGGGACGCCTCGTCGAGTGCGGCCATCGCGGCGGCCTTCTCGGTGAGGCCTGCGGCCTCGGCCTTCAGCTTCTCGCCGATGGCCGCCGCCTCGGCGAGCGCCTTGGCACGGGCGCCCTCCGCCTCGGCCCGCATCCGCGCCTCGGTGGCCTCGGCCTCCGCGCGGCCGGCCTTCTCGATGACCTCGGCCTCCTTGTCGCGGACCTGGACGGCGGCCAGGCCCTCGGCCGCGGACTCCGCCTGGACGCCCTCGGCGAGCCGCAGCTTGGCCTGCGCGTCGAGGTCGGCGCTCTTCAACCGGGCCTCGGCGAGGGTGAGTTCCTCGGCGGCGCGGTGCACGGCGGCCTGTTCGGCGGCCTCCGCGGCCTTGATGTCCTTGACCAGCTTCTCCTGCGCCTCCGCCTCGGCGGCGATGACGACGGCCTGCCGCTGCCGCTCGGCCTCCTCCACGGCGCGCAGCTTCTTGATGGACTCCTCCTGCTCGGCGACCGTGCGGTCCACGGCGACCCGCTCGCGGATGACCTCGGCGATCTCCCGCTTCTCCGCCTCGACCTCCTTGGATGCCGAGATCCGGGTCAGCTCGGTCTCCCGTTCGCGGGCGATGACTTCGAGGAGCCGGTCCTTCTCGATGCGCTCGTTCTCGATGGCGATGACCCGCTCGCGGTTCTTCGCGGCGACGGCGACCTCGCGCGCCTGGTTCTCGCGCTGCACCCCGAGGTGCTCCTCGGTCTTCAGGAAGGCGCTCTGCGCCCGCAGCCGCTCCTCCTCGACGACCCGCGCGGTCTCGGCCTCCTCCCGGGCCCGTACGGTCTCGATCTCCCGCTTCTGCTTGATCTCGGCGTCGACCTGGCGGCGCTCCAGCTCCAGGATGGCCTCGCGGGCGTCGACGTTCTGCCGGGTGATCTCCTTCTCCTCGGTGCGCTGGGCCTCGTTGGTGCGCACGTGCTCGACGGCCGTCAGCTCGGTGATCTTGCGGATGCCCTGGGCGTCGAGGACGTTGGCCGGGTCGAGCTGGGTCAGCGGCGTCTGCTCCAGGTAGTCGATCGCCGCGTCCTCCAGGTGGTAGCCGTTGAGGTCGACGCCGATCAACTCAATGATCTTGTAACGGAGTTCCTCGCGCTTGGTGTAGAGGTCGGTGAAGTCGAGCTGCTTGCCGACGGTCTTCAGCGCCTCGGAGAACTTCGCGTGGAAGAGTTCCTGGAGCGTGTCCCGGTGGCTGGCGCGCGCGGTGCCGACGGCCTGGGCGACCTTGATGACGTCGTCGACGGTCTTGTTGACCTTGACGAAGAACGAGATGCGGATGTCGGCGCGGATGTTGTCGCGGCAGATCAGCCCTTCCCGCCCGGCCCGGGTGATCTCGATGGTCTTCACCGAGATGTCCATCACCTCGGCCTTGTGCAGCACCGGCAGAACGACCTGTCCGGTGAAGGTCACGTCGACCTTGCGCATCTTGGAGACGATGAGCGCCTTGCCCTGCTCCACCTTGCGGAACAGCCGGGCGACGAAAAGTACGACGAGGGCGACGAGCACGGCGACGGCTACGAGCGCGCCGACGCCCAGGGAGATGGCATTCATGGCAGACGTCCTTGGCAGGTGAAGAGGCCGAAGTCCCGTCGCGTCCGGGGAGAGGCCGGGACCGACTTCGGAAGACTGTGGGTTGCGGCTCAGACGGCCGACGAGGTTCGCCCCGCGGGCCCGGGTTTGTCCGGCAGGAGGCGTTGGAGCGGGCCCACGACCGCGCGGGTCGCGCACCAGGCGAGCGGCGGTGCGGTGGCGAGGACGGCGAAACCGGCCGCCACGCGGACCGGGCCGGGCGGGACGACCGGTTCGAGCAGAACGGCCGCCGAGAGGCTGCCGAGCCAGGCGAAACCGGTGAAGAGGGACACCGCGACCGCGGCGGGCCCGCTGCCGAGCCCCCAGGCCTCGGTGTCCAGGTCCTCGTCGAAACTGCCGGATTCGGCCAGGCCGATCGCGACCAGCAGCCAGAAGCCCACGACCACGACCAGGGCGACGGTGCACACGAAGGTCGGGAAACCGGTGGCGGCCTCGAAGAACGTCCGCATGCCCAACCCCCGATCCTGCCGCCTGTAGGTATGTCGGAGCACTTCGGTTCCGGTGCCGGTCACCTGCCGGTGTCCGGCACCGGAAACCGATCCCGTGCTCCCCTTGCGCTCATCTTTCCGCTGCCGGGCCTTGGTCGCATTGCCGACTTCCGGCAGTGTTCGGGACGCGAAAAGTGCCGGTGTCCGCTAAGAGGGCGTCAGAAGACCGTAAACAAGACCGCGATGCCGCCGCCATGGCCGAAAACGCACCCCGCACGGCCCGCTCTCCTGCACAACTCCTCCGCACCCACGACAGGTTCGCCTAGGTTGGTGGCCTGATCATCAACGCCAAGCCGCAGGAGGCCCTGCCGTGTCGGACACCAACCCCGAGGTTGCCGCCGCCGCCGAGATACGTGCCCGCATCGACACGACGAAGCCGCACTCAGCCCGGTTCTGGAACTACTTCGTCGGGGGCAAGGACAACTATCCGGTCGACCGGGAGATCGGCGACCACATCAAGGAGATCTTCCCGGGCCTGGTCGACGTGGCGGTCACCAGCCGGCACTTCCTGGGGCGGGCCGTGCGGTATCTGGCCGGGGAGCAGGGGGTGCGGCAGTTCCTGGACATCGGCACCGGCCTGCCGACCGCCGACAACACGCATGAGGTGGCCCAGCGTGTGGCTCCGGACGCCCGCATCGTGTACGTCGACAACGACCCGATCGTGCTGGCCCACGCCAACGCCCTGCTGACCAGCACCCCCGAGGGCAGGACCGCCTATCTGGACGCGGACCTCTACGACCCCGACGCCGTGCTGAAGGCCGCGGCGGGCACGCTCGACCTCTCCCAGCCGGTCGCCCTGATGATCCTCAACACCCTGGGCCACGTCGAGGACCACGGCCGGGCGGTCGCCCTGATCCAGCGGCTCATGTCCGGCCTGCCGTCGGGCAGTTACCTGGTGATCAGTGACAGCACGTCGACCAGCGAGGGCATGATCGCCGCGTCGGAGGCCTACAACGCGAGCGGCGCCGTGCCGTACTACGTGCGCAGTGTCGAGGAGATCGCCGCGTTCTTCGACGGCCTCGACCTGGTGGAGCCGGGCGTCGTCCCGGTGACCGACTGGCGCCCCGAGTCCGCGGCCCCGACCGCCCCGGCCGTGGACGCCTACGGCGCGGTGGGCCGCAAGCCCTGACCCGCCCGCACGTCAGGCCGCCGGGGGCCGCACCCAGGGTGCGAGGCGTTCCCCGGCGGCCAACTCCTCGCGCCAGTACCGGTAGACGGTGCCGGTGACGACGTCGAGCCGCTCGGCGGCGACCAGACAGGCCGCGGGGTGGGGGCCGCCCGCGTCGGCGTCGAAGGCGAGGACGACGGGCGGCAGCTGTCCGAGCCGGTCGGTGACCAGCCGCGCTTCCTGCGGTGTGGGCGCGCGGAATTCGGGGTCCTGGAACGCGGCGGGGCACATGACGAAGGCCGGGTCACCGAAGACCAGTTCCAGGCCGTGGGCGTAGGTGAGGTCGTGCCCGGCCCCCAGCCTGAGCCGCCCCGCGTTCCACTCCACGACGTCCCAGTCCCACCAGGACCCCTCGGGGAGCGAGATCACCGGGCACCGCCCGCGTCCGCCGCCCCCCGGCTCATACAGGGCACCCGCAGGACTCCCGATAGGTGATCTCCGGGTCCAGGCGGATGGAGCGGTGGCGCGCGGTGAGGGTGCCGTCGATGCGGCTGGCCAGGAGCTGCATCGCGGTGGCGCCGATCTCGTGGGCGGGCTGGGTGACGGTGGTGATGCCGGGCCGGAACAGATCGGCGTGCGGGAAGCCGTCGAAGGTGGCGAAGGCCAGGTCGTCCGGGGTGCGCAGGCCCAGCCGGTTCGCCGCTTCGAGGACGCCCACGGCGGTCTCGGTGCCGGCCGCGACCACCGCGGAGGGCGCCTGTGGCCCTCGTAGGATCTCCAGCATCCGCTCGCGCGTGTCGTCCGACCGGCCGCTGCCGGTGACGACGAGGTCCTCCTCGGTGGGGATGTCCGCCTCCGCAAGCGCCTCCAGGTAGCCGCGCCGCCGTTCGGCGATGGTGGAGACCCCGGTGTCCCCCGCGGCGAGCGCGATACGGCGGTGGCCGTGGGCCACCAGGTGCAGCACCAACTCCCGCATGGGCGCGGTGTTCTCCACGCCCACCTGGTCGGCGCGGACGCCGCCGAGGCGGTCCATCAGCACGGCCGGCGTGCCCTGTTCCAGTACGGCGGTGAGTTCCTCGCGCCGGGAGCGGGCGACCGGGGCGATGACGAGGCCGTCGACCCGGCGCTCGGTCAGCACCCGCAGCGCCCGCGCCTCCAGGTCGGGGTCCTCCCCCGAGTTGGCCAGCAGCAGGGTGTATCCGGCGCCCATCGCCTCCCGTTCGACTCCCCGGGCCATCGCGGCGAAGGCGGGCTCGGACACATCGGAGACGATCAGGCCGATGGAGTCGGTGCGGGAGCGCCGCAGCGCGCGGGCGAGGCCGTCGCGGCGGTAGCCGGTGGCCCTGACCGCCTCCTCGACACGGGCGCGGGTCTCGTCGCGGACGGGCCGCGTGCCGTTGATGACGTGCGACACGGTGGACATGGACACGCCCGCCATCCGCGCGACGTCGGAAATCGTAGCCACTGCTGCTTCGCCGCCTCCTCGATCCGTACAGGTACGGAAGATACGCCGTCGGCTCCTGCGAGCCCGCCGTATCGAAACGATTTCACTGACCATCGCATGCGCCGCCGAACTCCGTCAACGACTCTGACCAGCAGCGCACCATCCCGCCCTGAAACTTTCTCCTACGCACAGTATTGACACCCTGGCGCTCCCGAGTACCTTCCATCGAAACGTTTGCGCGCTCCTCGGAAGGCAGCACCATGTCGACCTCCCCGCACCTCGCACGCACCCCGGGACACCGTCCCGGCCTCTCCCGCCGGCTTCTGATCACCGCCACCGCGAGCGCCCTGCTCGCCACCGCCTGTGGTTCCGCGACGAACACGGGCGGCGGTTCCGCCGGGGACGGCCTGATCACCCTGTCCATGCACAACCCGGACAGCAGCACCCAGGACCCGGCGACCTACCGACTCGTCGAGGAGTTCAACGCCGAGCACCCGGACATGAAGATCCGGCTGGAGGGCCAGCCCGTCGAGCAGCACGAGCAGCGGATGACCATCGCGGCGCAGAGCGACACCCTGCCGGAGATCTTCTGGGTGTACGACTCACTGGCGAAGACGATGGTCGAGGACGACGACCTGCTGGACCTCGCCCCGATCCTCGAAGAGAAGGGCCTCACCGCGAAGTTCGCCCCGAGCATGCTCGCCGCCTTCCGCACGAAGGGCATCCAGTACGGCGTCCCGTACCAGGCGCTGATCACCGGCTTCTACTACAACAAGGCGATCCTGGACGAGCACGGCATCGCCGTCCCCGAGACCTTCGACGACCTGCTCGCCGCGGTGAAGAAGCTCAAGGCCGCGGGCGTGGTGCCGATCGCGCAGGGCGCCAACAGCTCCTCGTTCAGCGTCTGGGCGTTCCTGACCATGCTCGACCGCTTCGGGTACGAGGAGAAGTACCCGAAGATCCTTGCGGGGAAGGCCCGTTACGACAACGCCGACTTCCTGCGCCTGTACGAGCACGTCCGCGAACTCGCCGAGGCCGGCGCCTTCCCGGCCAACATGTCGACGCAGACGTACGCCCAGGCCGTCGCCTCCTACACCGCCGGCAAGGCGGCCTTCCTCGACGCCGGCGTGTGGGAGGCGGCGAAGATCCAGAAGAGCGAGGTGGGCGCCGACACCGGCTTCTGGGCGGGCCCCACCTTCGACGACGGGGTGGGCGAGCAGCGGCTGGTGATGAACGTGCCGTCGGCGCCGTTCGTGGTCAGCGCCCAGGTGAAGAAGGACCCGAAGAAATACGCCGCGGTGAAGGAGTTCATCGCCTTCTACTACAGCGACGAGGGCCAGAAGATCCTGGTCGACAACGCCCAGCCGCCGGTGACGACCTACCGTCCGCAGGTCGACACCGCGAAGGACCCGGTCTTCGCCGCCGTGCTCGCCGAGGCCGCCAGGCCCGGCTGGAAGAGCCCGAAGGCCCAGCCCGACCTGGTCGTCTCCGCCGCCACCGCCAGCGCCATGTACGACAGCCTCTACGGCGTGATGGGCGGCAGCCTCAGCCCCGAAGAGGCCGTGGCCGGTGTGCAGAAGTCGCTGAAGTGACGGCCGGCATGAACTGGCTCACCACCCGCCGGCACTTCACCCTGATGATCGCGCCGGCCCTCCTCGTCTACAGCGTCTACATGATCTACCCGATCCTCTACTCGCTGTACTACAGCTTCACCGACTACGACGGCGTGGGCGCCACCGCCTTCTCCGGCCTGGACAACTACCGGACCATGGCGCAGGATCCGTCGTTCTGGACCTCGCTGCGCAATACCGGGATCATCCTCGGCATCGCCCTGTTCCTGCTGATCCCGCTGGGCTTTCTGCTGGCGGTCCTGCTCAGCGGGCGGATCCGGGGCAGCGGCGCGCTGCGGGCGCTGGTCTTCGCGCCGGCGATCGTCGCGCCGATCCTGGTGGGCCTGATCTGGATCTTCATCCTGGACCCCGAGATCGGTCTGGTGAACGCCTTCCTGCTGGCGATCGGCGTCCCCGCGCATCCGCAGTGGATCGGCGGTCCCACGCTCAGTCCGTACTCGATGGCCTTCGTCTACCTCTGGCAGCAGATCGGCTTCGTGCTCACCATCTTCTACGCGGGTCTGCGCATGCTGCCGAGGGATGTGCTGGAGGCGAGCAGCCTGGACGGCGCGAGCCGGTGGCAGCAGCTGCGGTACGTCCAGATCCCCATGCTGCGCGAGACGTTCGGCATCGTCACCGCGCTGGTCGTCACCGGCGTCTTCAAGGTCTTCGAGCTGGTCTACGCGCTCACCGGCGGCGGCCCGGTGCACCTCTCCGAGGTGCTGGTCAGCTACATGTACCACATCACTTTCACCACCCAGCAGTACGGCTACGGCATGGCCCTGGCGGTGGTGGTGTTCGTGGTCGGCGGGCTCGCCTCGGCGGCCACGTTCCTCGGCAACCGCCGAAGGGAGAAGCACAGTTGAGCACGGAAACCAGCCCCCGGGTCACGACCCGTGCGCCGTCGGCGCCCGCACGGCCGGCCGAACCGCCGGTCCGCCGGCGGCGCGGCCTGGTCATCGCCTCCGCGGCCGCCTATCTGATCACCTTCGTGATCCTGTTCCCGCTGCTGTGGATCGTGCTGCTGTCGTTCCAGAGCAACGACCACATCCTGGAGCGTTCGATCTCGCTGTCGGACCTCACCCTGGCCAACTACGAGCAGGCCCTGGAGACCCTCAACCTGCTGGTGATGTACAAGAACACGCTGATCCTGGCCCTCGTGTCGGTCACGGTCGGCCTGGTGGTGTCGTTCATGGCGGCGTTCGCGCTCACCCGCATGGTCTTCCGCCGGGGCGGCCGGCGCACCCAGAACACCCTGCGCTACTACTTCCTCGCCGGGCTCGCCGTCCCGGTCTACATCCTGCTGTTCCCGGTGTACCGGATCGACATCGCGCTGGGCCTGTTCGGCACCTACGCGGCGCTGATCCTGCCGTACATCGCCGTCACGATCCCCTTCAACATCCTGTTGCTGACGGGGTTCCTGCGGGACTTCCCCGAGGAGATCGAGCAGGCGGCCGTGGTGGACGGGGCCGGGCTGTGGCGGGTGGCGTGGCGGGTCGTCTTCCCGCTGATGCGACCGGTCGTCGCCACCCTCGCCATCCTCAACGTCATCTACGTCTGGAACGAGTTCCCCTTCGCGGTCACGCTCATCAACGACCCGACGCTCACCACCGTCTCGCTCGGAGTGTCCCAGTTCCAGGGCGTGTACAGCGTCGACTACGGCGCGATGATGGCGTCCGCCACCCTCGTCCTGCTGCCGCAGCTGGTGATCTACGCGGCCTTCCAGAAGCAGGTCATCGCGGGCATGACCGCGGGGGCCGTACGGTGAGCCCCCGCTACGCGGACCCGTCGTCGGCCTGGAACGCCGCGCGCAGGGTCGCGCCGAAGCCGGTACCGCCCACGGGGAACCGCCACTCGTTCGGCTTTGCGGTTTCGGCCGCCCGTACGACGCCGGAGTCCTCCTCGCGCGCGGCGGCGTCCAACTCCTGCTGCCCTTCGCCGAGTCGGGCCTCGCCCGTGTGCACGTACAGGACCGGCCGGTCGCCCGGCAGCAGCTGGACGTAGTACTGCTTGCGGAAGACGACGTTGTCCGAGAAGCCGACGCCGAACGAGTCCCGTTCGCCGAGGTACACATCGAGGCGGAACACCACACCGGTGGCCCCGGACGGGGTCACCGGCCGCACCGACCGGTCGAACCAGCCCTCCCAGATCAGCCGGTCCGGCCCGGCCCAGCCGGTCGTCGCGTCTCCCTCGGCCGACAGCGGCCGGGTCAGCTCCTCCTTCAGCGAGGGCGGCCCGTCGGTCAGCCGGTCCGAGCGGAAGGGGCCGTAGCAGTTCTCCGCCTCGGGGCTCTGGTGGAACAGGTCGAAGTCGACGCCCCTGGGCTTCACCGACGCCCCGAAATAGAACTCGCTGCGGCCGAAGAAGTCCTTCCCGCGCCGCACTTCGGCGTCGTCGAGCCACAACCGCACCCGGTGGGTGCCGTGGAAGAACCTCATGGCGATCTCGAACGCCTCGCGCGAGGTGACGAGCGAGTCCCCTCCGCCGTGGCACTTGTGGACGAACGTCCTTGGTGCACCGGGGAGTTGGGCGGAGGCCTGCTTGACCAGTCCGTCGCTGCGGTTGTAGACCAGGCTGCCCTCGTCGGCCAGGCTCGCCAGCCGGTTGCCCAGGGAGGCGACGTCGATGCCGTACGAGCGGTAGTCGGTGCCCACGACCGTCAGGACGCGCTCCAGCGGGAACCACTCGCCCCAGTGCCTGAACTCGGTGCTGTCCGGGTCGAAGGCCGCGAGTTCGTCCGCGGTCGAGGCGAGGCCGGGCAGCTGTTCGACGAGGCCGCGGGGCAGCACCTGGAAGGCGATGCCGCGGTGCGGGGTGCCCAGCGTCACGATCCGGTGGATCAGTTCCCCGGCCCTGCCGTCCATCACGCTCAGCTCCCTGAGCGCCGCGCGCACGACGAGCCCGCCCATGCTGTGGGCCACGATGTCGACGCCGTGGAACGGCTCGTCGCGCTGGGCGGCGGCGCGCCGGATGATGTCGATCAGCCGCACCAGGCCCTCTCCGTACCCCTTCATCGTCCGCGGTTCGAGGTCGTAGTAGCGGTAGATCCACAGCGTCCCGCCGACGCCGTCGCCGAGGACGCGGTCCGCCGTGGCCGGGTCGAGGACCACGCGCCCGGTGAGCAGGTCGGCGTCCCAGTTCCACTTCCCGGGCAGCGCCGCCTGGGGCTTGGCGTAGTAGCCGACGACGTTGGTGGCGTCCCGGTACGGATGCTCGGCGTACTTCAGGGCCCGCAGCACGAAGCCCTCGTAGATGTAGTTCTCGCCGCGCCGGCCCGGGTAGACCGTGCCGTCGTTGAAGCCCTGGTAGGCGTTGCGCTGAACGCCGCCCAGGAAGGGGCCGCCGAACCCGCGCACCAGAATCAGCGGTCTCACGAAAGAATCAGCCATTGCGCCCTCACCCGATCCGCAGTCCGTCCGTCCCGCATTCAGGCCTTACCAGAGCCCCCGCCGCGCGGACACCCTGGCGCACCGCAACTACGTCTTTATGGGGCCCGGTCGGAGCAGCCGGGCGGGTTCGGTACGACCGACGCGGTACGCCGCGCCGTCACTCCGCACCGTGTGCGCGCTGGGGGCGCTGCCGGGGCCGCGCGGCGAGTACGGCGACGTCGTCCTCGGCGTGCCGGGCGTCGAGGCGGGCGAGCGCGGTGTCGAGGACGTCCTCGACGCCCGCGCCGGCGGAGAAGCCGAGTCCGGCCAGCCGGTCCAGGGACCGGTCGATGTCCTCGCCGCGGCGCTCGACGAGCCCGTCGGTGAACAGCATCAGCGTCTGGCCGGGCTCCAGCCGGTGGGTCGCGGGTTCGTAGCCGCCGAGGCCGGTGCCCAGCGGCGGGCCGACCGGCACCGGCAGGAGTGCGGCCCGGCCCTGTGCGTCGATCACGACCGGCGGCAGATGGCCGGCGCTGGCCAGGGTCACCTGCCCGCGGCCCGGGTCCACGCGCGCGATGAGGCAGGTGGCCGGGCGGCGGTCCGGCTCGCCGGCCGCGATGTCGTCGAGCTGGCGCAGCACACGGTGCGGCGGCAGGTCGGCGGAGGCGATGTAGCGCAGGGACGAGCGGTAGGCGGTCATGTCGACGGCGGCGTCCAGGCCGTGGCCCATGACGTCGCCGACGACGAGCAGCGTGCGGCCGAAGTGCAGCCGGACGGTCTCGCACCAGTCGCCGCCGACCAGGGCGCGCTGTCCGACGGGCAGATAGCGGATGGCGACGTCCAGGTTCGGGTGCGGCCGGCCGGGTTCGGCGAGCAGGGCGCGTTGCAGTCTGCCGACGATGCCGCTCACCGCGTCGTGCTCGCGGGCGTGCCGGACGGTCGAGGCGGCGCGTTCGGCGAGGAACGCGACGACCTCTCCTTCCGCGGGGGTGAACGGTGCTCCCTTGCGGGCGCACACCAGGACGCCGTAGTGGTGTCCGCCCGCGACGAGCGGCAGGCAGAGCGCGGGCCCGGCGGCGTCCGTCGTTCCGAGCGCGGCCTTCTCGGCCCACCCGGGGTCGGGCAGCACCGCGGGGTTGCCGCTGACGGCCTCGTACTCCGCGCGGTCCTCGCCGTGCGGCCGTAGCACCGCGACCGTGGCTCCCACCTGCCGGGCGACCTCCCGGGTCAGCTCGGCGCAGGTGGTGTCCTCGTCGAGCGTGGTGCCGATCCGGGCCGCCGCCGAGCGCAGCGCGCTCAGGGTGGACCCGCCGGCGCCCCGGACGGGCACGTCTGCGGCCCCGGCCGGCTCAGCCGCCGCCGGGCTCAGGAACGACTCGAACGCTCGCGCCACAACTACCACCCTAAGAGCACGGTGGATCAGTGCGCGTAACAACCAGATGTCCACCGTTCGAACGGACGTCCGCGTCACGGGTGCGAGGGCGGCTCCCCGGTGGCCACTCCGGCACCGGGAAGAACACCGTTGACATATCCGACGGGTACGGGACAAGCTTGATCCAGTAGCGCTGCGGGAACAGCTGTTCGAACCAAGTGTTTGACGGCCGCCGTCACGGGGACGGGGCGGCCACCGGCGTCCGGCGAGCCGACAGAGCCGGTCGGCACGGACTCACTCTTCTCTTCTCCCTGCTCGCCTCCCTCCTCTTCGCCCTGCTCGCCCCCCCTCGATTTTCCGCGTATTCCTCCGGAGAAACGGTCACCACATGGGCCTTGACGTGCCTCCATTACGAACGCGAAAGACCACCCGCGCACCGGTCACCGAGCTCGTCGTCGCACCGGTGACGATCACTCCCACGAAGCCGCTCACACCGACCCATGTCAAAGGGCTGCTGTGGACCGACATCCTCGTCAAGGCGAGCGCACGACTCGGCCCGGTGCGGTTGGTGTGGAACAACCGCATGGCCACGCAGACCACCCAGTCGACGGCCTTCTGGCACCACCTCGATCTCACCGAGCCGCACACCGACTGGAGCGGCCAGTCCCAGACCCAGATCGGTGAGCGGTACGTCCGCTTCCATGCCGAGCGCCGCGCGAGCGACCCGCGGGCACTGCGGGACTGTCTGGCCCGCGCCGACGACGGCTGGATCCACCCCGCCGGCCGTCGCATGCTCGATCTGTGGCGTGCCGAGCTCGATCTGCTGGGCGTCACCGACCTGGGCCTCGCAGACGACCGCCCGCTGCCCGGATCGGCGACGGACGTCCTCGCGGCGCTGGCCGGGCGCGGCCTCCTCGTGGACCACCGCCGCTTCGGCGGCCCCGTCCACCTCGACGGACCCCGCTGGGGCCTGCCGCTCCGGCAGCTGATCAGCGCGGAGGGCCACCCCAACTATCTGCTGCCGATCCTGCGCGAGCTCCTCCCGATGGTCCGTCCGCACCGGATGTTCCTGCTCGTCCACGACGAGGAACTCACCGCCGACTACCTGCTGCTGGAGCGCGTGCTGGGCACGTTCGGGGCCACCGCGACCCGGCTCGCCCTCGGCCGCGTGCCCGTCAACGGCACTGTGCGCTCCAGCCGTTACGGCGGCTGGCGCGGGGCGACGCTCGCCGACCTCTCCGCCGTCCCCGGCACCGCCGGCCGGGCCGCGTACCGGCTCGGCATGCGGATGTACTTCGCCGGGATGCACCACCGGCGCTCGGCACAGTCGTTCCGGCTGCCGCTGCTGCGCCGCTGTGTGGGACGCGCCGCCCGCCTGCTGGAACGGACGCCCGCCGAACGGGACTTGGACCTCGACCGGACGCTGTCCCGATTACAGGCCCAGCGCGGCTACGTCGACCCCTACCGGCTGACCTCCGCCGTACTGGGCCGAAGGGCCGCCCCGCCGGACCCCGCGCTCCGGGCGATCTACACATGAGCGGGACCGCCTCCGCCGGGCAGTCCGGCGCCGAGCTGCTGACGGCCGCCGCGCAGTCACGCCGTACCGCCGTCCGGGACGGGCTGAGCGATGCCCCGGCGCCCTGGGGGCTGAGCGTCACCGTCGTCGTGGCCGACCTCGACGTGCCGGCGTTCATCGCCGGTGCCGCCGACTTCGCCCTCGCCCTCCCGCCCGGACTGCGTGACGGCTGGTACCGGTCGTACACCAGAACCGCGTTCCTCGCCGGCGCCCCCGCCAGCGTGGCCGCCCGGCATCCGCACCGGCACGCCACCGCCGACAACCGCCTCGCCTGGCACGGTCCCGCCCCGCGCGGCACCCTGCGTCCGCTGTCCCGGCTGCTGCGCGCCTTCCACGGGCCGGCGCCGATCGACGTGCCGTCCGGGCCGCTGACGACGGCCGTCTCCGGAACGCCCTCGGGACACGTCGTGGACGCGACGGTCGCGACCGGCGGTGTCAGCACCCGCGAGTACCTCGTCCATGTGCACCACCTGATCGCCGAGGCCGCGCTGCGCGGGCTCGTCGGGCCGGGCGACACCGTCCGCGTCGACCACCGGCCGGACCTCGACCCCGACCGGCTGCGCACCCTCATCGACCCGGCCCGCGCCGACCGGGTCCAGACCCGCATCGGCCACAGCCCGACGGATCCCGGCCGCCTGCGCCTGTACGGCGTGCTGACCTCGACCCGTCCTGAAGGAGGACCCTGAATGCAGGCCGAACGAGTGCTGGCGGAGCACCGCCGGTTCATGGACAGCCTGGACCGCCCCGAAGAGGCGCAGCGCGCTCTTGCCACCGCAATTCTGGAGCAGAACGCGCACACGGCGTTCGGCCGCGAGCACGGTCTGGCCAGCGTGCGCACCGTCGACGAGCTGCGCCGGGCGGTGCCGATCCGCACCCATGAGGCGCTGATGCCCTGGATCGAGCGGGCGATGGACGGCGAGCCGAACGTGCTGACCGCCGAGGAACCGGTCGTCTACTTCTCGTCCAGCGGAAGCACCGGCCGGGAGAAGCACATCCCGGTCACCCGCACCCATATGCAGCGCACCTTCCTGCCCTTCTACCACGCCAGTTTCGCCCCGCTGCTGCAGACCGCCCCCGAGGCGCTGGCCGCCCCGAACGGCGTGCTGAACCTGTGGCAGGACCCCACCGCACCCATCGCCCGCGCCCGCAACGGCCGGCCGCACATCGGCGCCAGCCAGGTCGACTACCGGGCGTTCGGCGAGGAGTCCGCGACCGGACCGGGCAACGACGCCGCGTGGAGCCGGATCCCCGAGGAGCTGGCCGAGGCCAACCCCTGGGACCGCAGCTACTACAAACTGCGCCTCGCCGCCGAGCAGGACATCCGGGTCGTCATCGGCGTCAACCCGGCCATGGTCGCCGGTCTCCCCTACCAGCTGCGGGAGTTGTGGCCGCGGCTCGTCGAGGACGTACGGGCCGGAACCCTCGACGGCCGCCCGCACACCGCGCCGAACCCGGAACGCGCCGACGAGATCGAGCGGTACGCCAAGGTGTTCGGGACGGTCCTGCCCTACCACCTGTGGCCGCGGCTGGCCGCCGTCCTCGTCTGGAACAGCGCGCTCGCCTCCCTGTATCTGCCCCGGGTCCGTGAGTTGTACGGGCCGGGCGTCCAGTTGCTGGCCGCGCCCATCGCGTCCTGCGAAGGACCGGCCGGGGTGCCCGTCGACCGGCACCCCAGCGGAGCGCCGCTGTTCCTGCCGGGCTGTCTGTACGAGTTCGTCCCGGCCGACGGGCCGGTCACCGCCGACAGCGCGACGCTGCTGGCCACCGAGGTCGAGGAGAACCGCGACTACCACCTCGTGTTCAGCCACTTCGGCGGCATGTACCGGTGTGCCGTCACCGATGTCGTGCGGGTCGTGGGCCATGTGGGCCGCACCCCGCGCATCGAGTACGCCGGACGCAACACCGTCCGCTCCGCCGCCGGGGAGAACCTGACCGAGGCCGCCGCCCTGCGGGCGCTGCGCGCCGCGTGTGCCGACACCGGAGCGGAGATCCGCAACGCGACGTACCGCCTGGACAGCGACGGGAGCGGCAGCGGCGGGCGCTATCAGCTCGCCGTCGCCTTCGCGGGCCCGCCGGTGCCGGCCCTGGCCGCGGCCCTCGACACCCGCCTGTCGGAGCAGTGCCCCGGCTACCGGTCCGGCCGGCACGCCGGGCTGATCGCCCCCGTCGAGGTGATCACCGTCCACCCGGACGCCTTCCTGAAGGAGTGGGAACGCGCCGTGCGCGCCGGACAGCGCCCGCCGCGGGTCAAGGACCGGATCTTCCTGCCGGGCGACGACGCCTGGCACCGGCTCGTCGCCACCGCCCCCGCGTGGACAGGGAGTGCCGCATGACCGACGTCGTCCCCGGCCGGGGGCAGTACACCGAGCAGGCCCGCAGGCGGCGGCTGGAGTGGCTGCGCACCCGCAGCCGATCGGCGCTGGCGTCGCTGGAGAGCACCGGCCTTGAGGCGCGGAACCTGGTCGGCAACGTGGAGAATTTCGTCGGCTCCGTCGAGGTGCCGGTGGGCCTCGCCGGTCCCCTGCTGTTCGTCGGGGAGCAGGCGCGGGGAAGTCTGGTGGCCCCGCTGGCCACCACCGAGGGCGCCCTCGTCGCCTCGGCGTCCCGCGGCGCACGCGCCGTCACCGCCTCCGGCGGGGTGACGACGAGGGTGCTGTCCCAGCGCATGACCCGGGCGCCCGTGTTCGAGTTCGCCGACATCACCGGGGCGGCACGGTTCACCGACTGGCTGCACGAGCAGCGCGGCCGGCTGGACGAGCAGGTGCGCAGTGTGTCCCGGCACACCCGGCTGGTCGACGTCGATCCCCACCAGATCGGCCGGTATCTGCATGTGCGCTTCGTCTTCGAGACCGCCGACGCGGCCGGACAGAACATGACGACGGCGGCGACCTGGCAGATCTGCCGCTGGCTGACGGACGTGCTCGCCGCCGAGGAGGACCTGCGTCCCAGGGAGCTGCTGCTGGAGGGCAACCTCAGCGGCGACAAGAAGGTGACCGCCGGGTCCTTGCTGGCCGGCCGAGGTACCCGGGTGACCGCGGAGTGCCGGCTGCGCCGGGACGTCGTGGCGCAGGTCCTCAAGACCACGCCCGAGGCCATGGTGAAGAGTCATGCCGCGACGGTCCTGGGCGCCCAGCAGGCCGGCATGACCGGGTACGGGGTCAACGCGGCGAACATCGTCGCCGCGCTGTTCGTGGCCACCGGGCAGGACGTGGCCTGCGTCCATGAGTCGGGGGTGTCCGTCTTCTCGCTGGAGCTGGACGGCGACGACCTGGTCGCCACGATCCTGCTGCCCAACCTGGTCGTGGGCACCGTCGGCGGCGGCACCGCGCTGCCGGACCAGCGGGGGCTGCTCACCGCGCTCGGCTGCGCGGGTGCCGGCGGCGCGGGGCGGTTCGCCGAGATCGTCGCCGGATTCGCCCTCGCCCTCGACGTGTCGACCATGGCGGCGGTGGTCAGCGGTCAGTTCGCCGAAGCGCACCAGCGGCTCGGCCGGGCCCGGCGCGTCGACTGGCTGCGGGCCGGCGACCTGGACGCGGCGCTGCTGCAGCCGGTGCTGGCCGAGGGGCTCGGCGATCCGCGGCTGCATGTCACGCGGGTGAGCCCGGCCGAGCCGCTGCACGGCGACGGCATCGCCAGCGAACTCGGTGCGCTGGGTGAGCGCCGCAAGCTGACCGGGCTGCACCCGCTCACCGTGACCTGGACGCCGGGTGACGGAGCCGAGCGGACGGTCGAGCTGGTGGCCAAGGTCAAGCCGCGCGGTGAGGAGATCGTCGCCGGCATCGCGACGCTGTTCTCGCTGTGCGGCCCGGACGTGGCCCGTGCCTGGCGCCGCTGGGGCGCCGACACCGAGTTCACCGACGCCCACCGCCGCGAACCGGCGGTGTACCGGCGCACGGAGAGCGCGCTGACGGACCTGCTCCCCCGCTGCTACGGGCTCCTGGAGGACGAGGAGCGCGAGGCCCACGTCATCCTCATGGAGCGGCTTCGGGACGAGGGCGGGCCGTGGACCGCGGAGCGGATCGACGCCACGCTGCGCGCCATCGCCCGGGTCCACGGGCACTGGCTCGGCCGTGACCAGGAGCTGAGCGCCGAGGGCTGGTTGCACCGGGTGCCGGAGCCGGCCCATCTGGCCAAGGCGGCGGAGCTGTGGGCGGCGCTGGTCCGGCACGCCGCGGCGGAGCTGCCCGGGCTGCTCGACTCCCGGCACGAGGAGATCCTGCTCGGCATCGTCGCGGACGCCGGTTACTGGACCCAGGAACTGCACGAGCTGCCTCGTACGCTGGTCCACAACGACCTCACCCCGCGCAATATCGCCGAGCACGAGGGTCGACTGGTCGTCTACGACTGGGAACTGGCCACCGTCGACGTGCCCCAGCGCGACCTCGTGGAGCTGCTCGCGTTCACGCTCGGGCCCGAGGCAACGGCCGCCGAGGTCGACCGGTTCCTCGCCGTGCACGCCGAGGCCGTGGCCGCGCTCTCGCCGCGGGCGGCGACCCTGGTCGCCGGCTGCGACTGGCGCCGCGGCTACCGGCTTGCGCTGCGGGAGTTCCTGATGACCCGCCTGGCGCTGTACGCGGCCGGGCACACCCAGCGCGAGTTCGACTTTCTGCCGCGGGTCGTGCGGACCGCGTTCCGGCTGTGGGACCTCGAAGCCTCCCGGGACGGTGAGTGAGATGCGGGTCGCGGTGGTCGGAGTCGACGGCGCCGGCAAGACCACGGTGCTGAGCCGCCTCCGGGAGACGGACGACGTCGCGGTCGTGCACGCCGTACGGACCCACGAGGATCCGCACAGCCCCTTCGCCGGCCTGTCGAGGGCGCTGGCCGGCGCCTCCACGGTGGCGGACGCCCTGGGCCGGGTGCAGCTCAAGCTCGCCGTGCTCTGTCTGCAGATGTGCCTGTACGGACCGGCGGAACGGCAGGCGGCCGGGCGGGGCCGGGTGCTGCTCGCCGACCGGCACCCGCTCGTGGACCCTTTGGTGTACCTGCCGATGTTCGGGCGGATCGAGCGGGACGAAGCGCCCGGGGACGATGTGGAGGCCTGGTGGCGGGGGCAGGACCCGGGCGCTGCCGGGGCCGTGCGCGACTGGCTCCAGGAGTGCTGCGGGCACACCGATCCCTGGCTGCTCGGCACGGAGCTGCTGCGGCTCGGCACGCTGCCGCCCCACGAGATGCTCGACGGGCTCGGCCGGCGGTTCGGTGTCACGCTGCCCGACGGGGTGCTGCTGCTGGACCTGCCCGTGGACGAGGCGCTGCGACGCACCCGGGAACGTGCGCGCGACAGCGAGCTGCACGAGACCGCGGCCTTCCTCACGGCGACACGGCAGCGCTACGAGCTGGTCCTGGACTGGTTCCGTGACGCCCGCCCGGGCGTCGCCGTGCGGCGCATCGACTGTTCCGGACGCTCCGTGGAGGAGGTGACCGGCCTGGTACGGACCTCGCTCGACGGCCTCATGACCTTCGTCAGTACCAACGGCTGCCCAAAGTAATTAGCCTTGCCGTCGTGAAAGGATCAGTCACCGTCCCCGCCCCTGTCCGGCCCGGCACTCCCCCCGTCGAGCAGAAGCGGCCCGTGAGACGCTCACTGGTCCCGTCGCTGATCGTCTGGGTCGCGCTCAATGTCCCGGCCCTGCTGCTGTCCTCGGGTTTCCCGGACGGCCTGAACATGTGGTGGCAGATCCTGATCGGGGCCGTGGTCACCGGTGCCGCCGTCGTGCTGCACCGGGACCGGCCCCTGGTCTCGTTCGTACTGTGCCTCGCCCTGTGGTGGACCCTCGGCACGCTGGACAACGACCTCGGCTCCACGGTCCTGTCGCCGTACCTGCCCGCCGTCTTCGTCGTCAGCTTCACGCTGGGGCGGCTGCCGGTGCCCACCACGGCGGTGCTGCTGGCCGTCGGCGGCACGATCGTCATCGGCTCGCTGCTGGCGGTCGTGGTACATCTGTCGCTGCCGGTGTGGTTCCTGCTGCTGACCGTGCTGATCTTCGCCTGTCTGCTGCCGTGGCTGACGGGCCGCTACTGGCAGCAGCGGCACGAACTGCAGCTCGCGGGCTGGGAGCACGCCCGCCAGATGGAGTTGCAGCAGCGCATCCTGGTCGACCAGGCCCGGCTGCGGGAGCGGACCCGGATCGCCGAGGACATGCACGACTCGCTGGGCCATGAACTCAGCCTGATCGCCCTGCGCGCGGGGGCGCTCCAGGTCGCTCCCGGCGTGGACGAGAGCTTCCGCGACTCGGCCGGTGAGCTGCGGGCGAGCACCGCGCGGGCGATGGAGCACCTGCGCGACATCATCGGCGTGCTGCGCGAGGAGGACACGGACTCCCCGCTGGATCCCTCGCAGTCCGGCATCGGCGCACTGATCGACCGGACCCGGGCGTCCGGTGTGCAGGTGAGTCTGCAACAGGTGGGCGAGCCGGAGCAGTTGCCCGCCATGACGGACAAGGCGCTGTACCGGGTGGTGCAGGAGTCGATGACCAACGCGATCAAGCACGCCCCGGGCGCCCCCGTGACCGTACGGCTGGAGTACGGGCCCGCCGGGGTCATGGTGACCGTGCGCAACGCCCCGCCCCTGGAACCGCCGGCGGACGACCGGCCGAGCGGGCGGCGCGGGCTGATCGGGCTCCAGGAGCGGGCCCGGCTGGCCGGCGGACGGCTGCACGCCGCCCCGCTGCCGGACGGCGGCTTCGAGGTGACGGCCCGGCTGCCCCGGGTGCCCGCGGCGATCCGGCCCGACGAGGATCCCGCCTGGGTGTCACCGGAGGCCGCGGCGACGGAGGGCGGTCTCGCCGACGCGACCACCCATGTGCGCCGGCGCTTCATCACCGCGGTGTCGCTGCCGTTCGGCCTGTTCGTCCTGCTCGTCGTGGGGATGATCGGCTACTACGCGTACCTGTCGGCGTCCACCACGCTGTCCGAGAAGGACTTCGCGGGGCTCCGGGTCGGGCAGCGCACGGCCGAGGTCAACCGCGTCCTACCGGACAACGACATGAACGATCCGCCGTCCGAGGAACTGCCCGTCCCCTCCGGCGCGTCCTGCAGCTACTACCGTTCCAGTGATGCGCTCTTCGTCCGGGTCGACGTCTACCGGCTCTGTTTCGCCCACGGGCGGCTCGTGGCCAAGGACGTCATCACCGCCGAGTCCCGGGCCCCCGTGGACAACGGCTGACCCCCTCACCCCCCACCTGAGCTCAACCCGAAGAGGAGAAGACCATCACTCCCATCACCCTGGTACTGGCCGACGACGAAGCGATGATCCGCGCGGGGGTGAAGGCCATCCTGGCCACCGATCCCGAGATCGACGTGGTCGCCGAGGCGGCCAACGGGCGCGAGGCCATTGCCCTGACGCTGGAGCACCGGCCCGATGTGGTGCTCATGGACATCCGGATGCCCGTCATGGACGGGCTCGCCGCCACGGCCGAGATCAAGCGGCAGGTGCCGCAGACCTCGGTGCTCGTGCTGACGACGTTCTCCGAGGACTCGTACGTGGCCCGGGCGCTGGGCGACGGCGCGAGTGGCTTCATGCTCAAGTCCGGTGATCCGCGGGAGCTGTTGACCGGTGTGCACGCGGCGGCGGCCGGTGCCTCCTATCTGTCGGCGAAGGTCGCCGAGCGGGTCATCGCCGAGCTCAACCGGGGCGCCGGGCGGCAGGCCGAGTCGCGCGGCGCCGCCGCGCAGCAGCGGGTGAGCGCGCTGACCGACCGGGAGCAGGAGGTGCTCGCGCTGGTGGGCAGCGGCCTGTCCAACGCCGACATCGGCAAGCGGCTCCATGTCGTGGAGGGCACCGTCAAGAGCTATGTCAGCGCCATCTTCACGGCGTTGGGCGTGCGCAACCGGGTGCAGGCCGCGATCATCGCGTACGAGGCCGGGCTGGTCACCGACCGGGACGCGTGAGAACGCGTCGTACCCCGGGCACCGAGGTGCCCGGGGTACGACCGGGAAGAGGAACGGGGCGCCGTCCACCGCGCGGGGGATTCCCGGTGGTACGACGCCCCGTACGCCCCGGCCTGTTGCCGGGGCGCGTTCAGGGGTGACGCCGAATCACGCGTCGCGCTTGCGGAAGGCGTAGAAGCCCAGCGCCAGGGCCCCGAAGGCCCACAGGGCGAGGAGCAGGAGCCCCATGCCGGGTCCGTACGGCGAGGTTTCCGCGTTCATGAAGACGGTGCCGGCCGAGTTGGGCATCCGCTCGGCGAGCGAGACCAGCGGGTCGATGTCGGAGGCCTGCAGGATCACCGGCAGGACGGTGAGGCCGACGAAGACCAGGGTGAGCGTGCCGGCGGCGCTGCGTACGGCCACCGCGACGGCGATCGTGAGGACGGCGACGAGCGCGAGGTAGACGCCGATGCGCAGGGCACTGCCCACGGCATCGCCGCCGGCCGTGTCGGCCTCGTCGCCCAGGGACATCGCGGAGACCCCGACGCCGATCAGGCCGAACCCGATGCCGGCGAGCAGGCTCACCGCGCCGGCCACCGCGGTCTTGGCGACCAGCAGCCGGCCGCGCATCGGCACCGACTGGAGCGTGGTGCGGATGCTGCCGGAGGCGTACTCGGCCGTGATCATCAGCATGGCCAGGGCGATCAGCGCGAACTGGGCGACGTACACGGTGGCCACGGCGACTTCGCCGACCGGCACCAGGGTGCCCTTCTTGTTGTTGTTCGCCATGGTCGCGCCGATGATCGGGGTGGTGAGCAGCATCAGCCCCGCGCCGCCGAGCAGGCACCACCAGGTGGACCTGACGGACCAGAGCTTGATCCATTCCGCTGCCACGGCGCCGGGCAGTCCGCCGCCTGAGGCACGTACCGCCGGGCCGGCGGCCGTGGCGGGCATTGATGTCGTCATGACCAAATCCTTGTGCTGAGTCAACGGTTCGACGCGGTCGCGTGGAGTTCTGCCGCCGGTTCCGGGCGGGGTGCTGCCGGGGGTGCGGCGCCGAGCACCGCTTTGAGGGCCGGGCGTTGGCGCAGCCGGGCGACGGCCCAGGTGCCCGGGATCATCGCGATCAGCAGGAGCAGCGGGGCCAGCACCACACCGAGCAGGGCACCGGCGGCCACGTCGTGCAGGTAGTGCACGCCGACGTAGACCCGGGACAGCGCGACGAGCGCGGCGAGGGGGAGGGCGAAGGCGGCCACGAGGCGCCAGGTGATGAGGAACGTCGCGGCGGAGGCGGCGGCGATCACGGAGTGGTTGCTCGGGAAGGCCCAGTCGCCCGGCGCCGGACATTCGGCGATGGTCCGGACGTTCGGGATGTCGCGGCAGGGCCGTTCCTCGTGCAGCCAGACCTTGATGATCTCGCTCAGTCCGTACACCACCACGACGGTGGCCGGTGCGAGCAGCGCCACGGCCATCGACCGGTGGTCACAGCCGCGGGCCCGCCACCACTGGAGGGCGAAGAGGGCGGCGAAGACGAGGAGGCCGAGTTCGGTGCCGATCTCGCCCGCCGTCTGCATCCAGCCCGGCGTGGTGGCCGCCCACTCCGTGATCTCCCGGTAGACACCGACGCCGTACTCGGGGCCGGCCTTCGCGAGGTGCACGTTCGCGGTTGTCGTCTCTAACATCAGGCCCCCGTCCCCGGGTACTGCTGGTGGCCGGACGCGGCGCCGAACTCGACGCTGTCCGCGGTGAGTTCCATGTACGCCTGCTCAAGGGAGGCCTCGACGCTGCGGACTTCGTGCAGCCGGACGCCCATCTCGAAGGCGATGTCGGACACCTTGTCGACGCTGAGCCCCGTGATGTACAGCTCGTTGTGGCTCTCCCAGCGGGCGGGCACCGACCACTCGTGCAGCCGGGCCATGAGCTTCTGCAGCCCCTCCTGCTCGGGTCCGCGCGCCCGCACGGCGTTGAGGGAGCTGCTCTCGATGAGCGCCTGGACGGTCGTCTCGGTGATCAGCCGGCCCTTGCCGATGATCACCAGGTGGTCCGCGGTGAGCTGCATCTCGCTCATCAGGTGGCTGGAGACGAAGACGGTGCGGCCCTCGGCGGCGAGTCCGCGCATCAGGCCGCGGATCCAGCGCACGCCGTCGGGGTCGAGTCCGTTGACCGGCTCGTCGAACATGACGACGCCGGGGTTGCCCAGCAGGGCGCCGGCGATGCCCAGGCGCTGGCCCATGCCCAGTGAGAACGAGCCGGCCCGGCGGCCCGCGACCGAGGTGAGACCCACGGTCTCCAGGACCTCGTCGACCCGGCGGGCGGGGATGCCGTTGGTACGGGCGAGCGCCCGCAGATGGGCGCGCGCACTGCGGCCGGGATGCACGGCCTTGGCGTCCAGCAGGGCGCCGATCTCCCGCAGCGGGTAGGCCAGTTCGGCGTAAGGGCGGCCGCCGACGAGTGCCTGGCCGGACGTGGGGTGGTCCAGGCCCATGATCATCCGCATCGTGGTGGACTTGCCCGCGCCGTTGGGCCCGAGGAATCCGGTGACCTTGCCCGCCCCGATGGTGAGGGACAGGTTGTCCACGGCGGTCTGATCGCCGTACCTCTTGGTCAGCCCCTGCAGGGTGATCATGGATGAATACTCCCAGCCGTTCCAGCGTCTCTGTCTCACCGAGAACCTAGGCTCTGGCCAGGCACGATCACATCAGTCCAAGGGAAGGTATTCACCCTTACTTTAGTCAGGACTTCCACCGAGACCTTAGGCAACTGCCGGTTGACTCTTGCCATGATCCGTCCGGACAGCGCAGAGTGGAACGGCAGTTCCCAGCCGGATGCAGCGACCGTCCCTCGTCTCACTTTCCCGTTCCCATCGAAAGGTTCTTTCGCGCTGCCCGAAAACGGCGCGCGCACCACCCTCAACCTCATCTGGGGAGCCATGTCTCAGCTCACGAACGAACCCGGTATAGAGGAATCCGCAGCCAACGATCCGGTCCATACCGTCCGCACCTACTACCGTCTTGTCGACTCCGGCGACGTGCCCGGCCTCGTGCGCCTCTTCGCACCCGACGCCGAGTACCACCGTCCCGGATACGCCAAGCTCACAGGCCGTGCCGAGCTTGAGCGCTTCTACCGCGAGGACCGTGTCATCGCCGACGGCACGCACCGCCTTTCCAAAATCGTGAGCCAGGGCCGCGAAGTGGCGGTGCACGGCACCTTCGAAGGGGTGCTGCACGACGGAACGAAGACTTCCGTGCGATTCGCCGATTTCTTCAGCGTGAACCCAGTCGGCACATTCTCGCTGCGCGAGACATTCTTCTACGCGCCGCTCGTCTGAGTCGACCACGAAAGACACCGGGGGATTTTCTTTGTCATGCGCCAATTCGATGAAGCCACCGCCGATTCCGACCGAATACCCTTCGGGGAACAGTTCACCGCGCATATGGTCACCGCCGAGTGGACCGAGCGGGACGGCTGGTCCGAACCACGGCTGAGCCCCTTCGGGGAGCTGTCCATGTCCCCGGCCATGGTCGGACTGCACTACGGCCAGGTCGTCTTCGAGGGCCTCAAGGCCTACCGCCGGGGCAGCGACGCCGTGGCCTGTTTCCGGCCCGCCGACCATGCCGCCCGGCTCAAGCGCTCGGCGCAGCGGCTGGCCATTCCCGCCCTGCCCGAGGAGAGCCTGCTCAGGGCCGTGGACCTGATCCTCGAAGCCGACGGCGGGCAGCTGCCCGAGCGGCCCGGGGTGAGTCTGTACCTGCGCCCGGTCCTCTACGCGAACGAGGCGAACCTGGCGCTGCGTCCCGCCCGCAGCTATGCGTTCCTGCTGATCGCCTTCGTCACGGGCGGGTTCTTCTCCGACCGTCCGGACCCGGTGCGGGTCTGGGTCGGCCGCGACTACACGCGTGCGGCCCCGGGCGGCACCGGCGGCGTGAAGTTCGCCGGGAACTACGCCCCCTCGTACGCCGCCCAGGAGCAGGCTCGCCTGGCCGGCTGCGACCAGGTGGTGTGGCTGGACCCCGTGGAGCGTCGGTGGGTCGACGAACTCGGCGGGATGAACCTCTTCTTCGTCCGGGGCAGCGGCCCCTCGGCGCAGCTGGTCACGCCGCCGGTGACCGGGACGCTGCTGCCCGGTGTCACCCGGGACTCGCTGCTGCACCTGGCCGCCGCGCGCGGACTCGCCGTCCGCGAGGAGCCGTTGTCGATCGAGCAGTGGCAGGCCGAGTGCCTCGACGGCACGATCACGGAGACCTTCGCCAGCGGCACGGCCGCCGTCGTCACCCCGGTCGGCGCGGTGCGTGACGGCTCCGAGTCGTGGCAGGTGGGGACGGGCCTGGCGGGCCCGGTCACGCGCGCCCTGCGCGACGCGCTGGTCGACATCCACACCGGGCGGGCGCCGGCGCCCGAGGGCTGGCTGCGCACGGTCGGCATCCGGGATGCGGTCCTTGGCGGGCCTGCACACCGGGAGAGCCTGGTCGGCTCCGGTCAGTGAACACCACAGCCGACGCCGGGTTCTGACCCGCCGGCTGTCCATTCAAGGCGGTCTGAAGAAACAGCGGTCTGAAGGAACAGGGGGAGTTCCATGCATTCCGACGTGCGTCCGGCGCGTGTCGTCATCAAGATCGGCACGTCGTCACTCATCTCCGCGGGAGCACCCGACCCCGCGAAACTGTCCGCCCTCGCCGACGCGGTGCTGCGGCTGCACAAGGACGGCCTGCGGCCCGTGCTGCTGGCGTCGGGGGCCATCGCCCTGGGCACCGCACAGCTGCCGCCGGACGCCCGACAGGGCGGCACGGCACGGCAGTTGGCGGCCGCGGTGGGGCAGGGCCTGCTCTTCGAGGCGTTCCGGCGCGGCCTCGCGGAGCGGGGCCTGACCGCGGCGCAGGTCCTGCTGACCCCGGTCGACGTCACCGGCCCGGAGCACGGTGACAGCGTCCGTGCGGTGCTGGAGTCCTGTCTGGGGGCGGGTCTGGTGCCCGTCGTCAACGAGAACGACACCGTCATGGTGCGCAACAACGACGTCCTCGCGGCACTGCTGGCGGCCGCGCTGGGGGCCGAGCGGCTGGTGCTGCTCACCGATGTCCCCGGCCTGTACGAGAGCGATCCGCGCCGTGACGCCGACGCCCGGCGCATCCCTGAAGTGCGCGCCCTGACACCCGAGATCGAACGGCTCGCGGGCGCGGCGGCGGGCGGCCCCGGCACCGGCGGCATGGCCGCCAAGCTGTGCGCCGCCTGGATCGCCACGCTGGCCGGCGTGCCCACGGTGATCGCGGGCGCGGACGCCGAGGACGCGGTGGTCCGGGCGGTGCGGGGTGCGGACATCGGCACCCTGGTCCACGCCCGCACCCGGGACAAGCAACCGGGCCTGCGCCGCCTGTGGCGCGCCCTGTCCGCGCCGCCGGTCGCGCGGCTGCGGGGCGGCCCGGACATCCGGCGCCTGATCGCCGACGGCGCACCGCTGACGGCGCGTCATATCACGGTCGGCGACGAGCCGTTCGAGGCGGACGACGTCGTGGACGTGCTCGACCCGGACGGCCTGGTCGTGGCCCGGGGCCGCACCGCCCTGGGCGCCACCCAGCCGGCCGCGGCCGCGGCCGATCCGACCGTGATTCACCACACCGAGTACATCAGCCTGTTGGAGGAGTGAGAGTGTCCGCCACCGTTACCGCCACCGTTACCGACATCTGCCGGCGCGCCCGTGCCGCGTCCACGGTCATCCGTGAGCTGACCACCGAGGTCAAGGACCAGGTGCTGCGCGAGATGGCCGACGCGATCGACGCGGCGGCCGAGGCGCTGAAGGAGGCCAACGCCCTTGACGTGGCGGCGGCCCGCGCCGCGGGGACCTCGGCCACGCTGGTCGACCGGCTCACGCTGACCGACAAGCGCATCGCGGGAATGACCGGGGCGATCCGCACCATCATCGACCTGCCCGACCCGGTCGGACAGGTCGAGGGCGGCCGTACCCGTCCCAACGGGCTGCGCATCGAGCATGTGCGGGAGCCGCTCGGGGTCGTCGCGGTGATCTACGAGGCCCGTCCCAACGTCACCGCCGACGTGGCGGCACTGTGCCTGAAGTCCGGCAACGCGGCCGTGCTGCGCGGCTCCTCGATCGCGCAGCACACCAACGCGGCCATCGCCGACGTACTGGCCGAGGTGCTGCGGGCGCGGCAGGACGTGCCCGACGACGCCGTGCAGCTGATCCGGGACACCTCGCGCGAGGCCGCGATGGAGCTGCTGCACGCGGACGGCCTGGTCGACCTGCTGGTGCCGCGCGGCGGCCCGAGCCTGATCCAGACCGTCAAGGACAACGCCACGGTGCCGACCGTGATCGACGGCGACGGCAACTGCCACGTCTACGTCGACGCCAGCGCCGACCTCGCGCGCGCCACGGACATCGTGGTGAACGGCAAGACCTCGCGCCCCAGCGTGTGCAACGCGGTGGAGACCCTGCTCGTCCACCGGGACCTGTCCGCCGACTGGCTGCCCAAGGTGCTGGACACCCTCCAGGGGCTCGGCGTGAGCATCCGCGGCGACGAGCGCGTCCGCGAAGTGTGGCCGGCCGCCGCCGAGGCGCAGGACAGCGACTGGGAGACCGAGTACCTGGACCTGATCCTGGCCGTGAAGGTGGTCGACGATCTCGACGAGGCCGTCCGGCACATCGACCGCTACGGCACCCGCAACGCCGAGGGAATCGTGGCCCAGGACTACGACGTGGCCCGCCGCTTCGCCCTGGCGGTCGACTCGGGCAGCGTCTTCGTCAACACCTCCACGCGCTACTCCGACGGCGGCGAGTTCGGCTACGGCGTCGAGATCGGCGTCTCCACGCAGAAACTGCACGCCCGCGGCCCGATGGGGCTCGAATCCCTGACCTGCGTCAAGAACGTGGTCTGGGGCAGTGGGCAGATCCGTGTCATATGAACGCCGGGTGCAGGCCATGACCGCACCCCCGGTACCCGCGAAAGGCGAAGCCGCAATGCCCCCGCTGCACCACGCGAGCCTGTTGGACTCCGTCCAGGAAGCCTCGTCGATCAAGCTCAACAACCGGATCTACGAGATGCAGGCCGCCGGGGTCGACGTCGTCACGCTCTCCCTCGGGGAGGCCTTCTTCGACCTGCCCGTGCCGTCCTTCGAAGGGCTGCCCGCGTCCCGGCTGCACCACTACTCGCACTCGCGGGGTCTGCCGCTGCTGCGGGAGAAGCTCGCCAAGTACCACGCGTCCGCCTCGGGCGTGCCGGTCGACCCCGACCACGAGATCCTGGTGACGGCCGGCTCCAAGGCCGCGATCTTCATGGTGCTCACGGCGCTGCTGGAGCCGGGCGACGAGGTGATCATCCCGGAGCCGCTGTGGGTGAGCTACCCCGACCAGGTGCGGCTGGCCCGCGGAGTGCCGGTGATGACCCCGTGGTACGACACCGTGGAGGACCTGGCCTCCTATGTCACCCCCCGCACCCGTGCCATCGTCGTCAACAACCCGCACAATCCCAGTGGCCGCAGGCTCGGCGCCGAGGAGCTGCGGACGCTGCACGAACTGGCCGAGCGGCACGGGCTGTTCCTGATCGCCGACGAGGCGTACCACGAATTCGTGCCGGAGGGCGTGGAATTCGTCTCGGCCCTCGCGCTCGACCCGGACAAACGGCACACCATCGTCTGCAATTCCATGTCGAAGAACTACGGGATATCCGGCTGGCGCATCGGCTATGTGATGGCCAACCGGCAGCTGACGGATCAGCTCATCAAATTGCAGCAGCATCTGGTGACCTGTGCGCCGACGATTCTCAGTTACTACCTGGCCGAGCACTTCGAGAACATCCTGGAGAACACACGGCCGCAGATCCAGCGGGTCGTGTCACTGCGCAACCGGATGGCGGGGATGCTCGCGGAGCGCGGCGTGGAATGCCTTCCCGGCGATGCCACGTTCTATCTGTTCGCCTCGCTCGGCGCCTCCCGGCTGGACTCCGAGGAGTTCGCCGCGACCCTGCTCGACCGGCACCGGGTGGCGGTGGTCCCGGGGATCGGATACGGCGCCTCCTGCGACCGGTTCGTCCGGATCTCGGTCGGCACCGAGAGCGAGGAGCGCCTGGTCCGCGGAGTGTCGGCGGTGGCTTCGCTCGTCGAGGAGACGCGGTGAGCGAGACCGTCGCGTTCATCGGCTGCGGGCGTATCGCCCGGGCCGTGGTGGGCGGTCTTGTCGCGGCGGGAGGCGCCCCGGAGTCGATCCGGGGCGTCTCCCGTACCGGGGCCGGGGCCCGGGCGCTGAGCGAGGAGTTCGGCATCCGGGCCGTGGCGTCGGTGCCGGAGGCGGTGGCCGGTGCGGACGTCGTCGTCCTCGCCGTCCATCCGCACGAGACTCCGGCCGCGCTGCGCTCCCTTGCGCAGGCGCCGGCCGGCGGCACGGCGGTGCTGGTGTCGTTGGTGGCCTCCTGCCGCACGGAGGCGGTGACCGCGGCGCTGCCGGGGACCGCGGTGGTGCGTGCGGTGCCGAACGTCGCGGTGGCCGCGCGCCGCGGGGTGACCGTCCTGTCGTCCGGCCCGGGCTGTCCGCCCGAGGCGCTCGACACCGCCCGGGCGCTCTTCGCGCCGCTGGGCGAGGTGCTGACGGTGCCGGAGGACCTGATGGAGACGGTCAGTGCGCTGTCCGGGGCGGGCCCGGCCCTGATCGCCCACTTCGCGCAGGCGCTGGCCCGGGCGGGCATCGGGCAGGGGCTGAGCGCGGACACCGCCGCCGTGCTGGCCGCGCACGCCGTCCGGGGCACGGGTGCGCTGCTGACGGCGCCCGGGGCCACCCCGGATGCCGTCATGGAGCAGGTCGCCTCCCCGGGCGGGATGACCGAGGCCGCGCTGCGCACGCTGGACGAGCGGGCCGTGCCGCAGAGTGTGCGGGAGGCGCTCGACGCGGCGGTCCGGCTGTCGCTGGGCCGGCTGCTGACGGGTGCCGAGGGCGTTTCGGCGCGCCTCTGATCGCACTGCACGAAAGCCGCCGGGGTGGCCGCGTCCTGTGACGCGACCACCCCGGCCTTCGTGTGTCGGCGGCTCAGCGCACCGCCGGCTCCAGGATCCCGACCCCGCCGGCCAGCGCGGGGTCGTTGCTCTCCTCCAGAATGCGGTTGCGCTCGTCCACGAAGACCACGCGCGGCTTCAGCTCACGGGCCTGCGCGTCGGCCACGACGCCGTACCCGATGATGATGACGAGGTCGCCCTCATGGACGAGCCGCGCCGCCGCGCCGTTGATCTTGACCGTGCCCGAGCCCCGTTCGCCCTCGATGACGTAGGTCTCCAGGCGTGAGCCGTTGTTGATGTCGACAATGTGGACCAGCTCGCCCGGCAGGAGGTCGGCGGCCTCCATCAGGTCCGGGTCCAGGGTGAGCGACCCCACGTAGTTCAGGTCGGCCTGGGTGACCGTGGCTCGGTGGATCTTCGACTTCAGCATCGTCCTGAACACTGCGTGCCCGCCCCTCAGCTCGCGGCGCCCGCGGCGTCCATCGCCGCGATCAGGCTGGCCGGCCGCATGTCGGTCCAGTTCTCGTTGATGTAGTCCACGCAGGTCTGCCGGTCGGTCTCCGGCACGACGACGTTCCACCCGGCCGGCACCTCGACGAAGGACGGCCACAGCGAGTACTGGCCCTCGTCGTTCACCAGGACCACGTACTTGCCGTCGGCGTCCTCGAACGGGTTGCTCATCGTTTCATACCCCCTGTATCGGTGCGGAGTTCGTCCGCAGCTCGTTCAACTTCTCAGCAACAATCCGCCCTATCCGGGCGGTGGGTGCCGGCTCGGTCAGCATTTCCTCATGCTCGGCATCCACATCGTAGTTTTCCAACCGCCCTTCCGTATAGGGATTCCAGGCAGTGACGTCACGGCGATTCCTTCTTTCCTCGGAAACCCGGGTCGCTGTGAAAAAGAGCACATCACCACGGAAGACGTCCGGCTCATGACGGGGCATCATCCGCACATTGTTCACGTACACGTTCTTGACCGCGACGACTTCGTCCGCACTCAGCTCGGCGAGCGCCCGGTTCTCGCGCCGCAGGAATTCCCGGTAGCGCTCCAGCGGGAAGTTGTCGTCGGTCAGCTCGCTCGTGTCGAACTCGAAGCCGACGGCCCGCAGGCTGTTGCCGACGATCTCCGCCTCGGAGCGCTCGGGGGCGTCCTGGCCGCGCAGGCTCGACGGGTAGGCGTCCACCAGGCACAGCAGCTCCACCTCGGCGCCCAGCGCCTGCAGATGGGTGGCGACGGCCTGGGCGACGGGCCCGCCGAAGGACCAGCCCATGATGCGGTAGGGCCCCTCGGGCCGCACGGAGCGGATCAGTTCGGCGTACTGGGCCGCCATCTCGCTCGTCCCGGCGGGCAGCACCGCGTCGCGGTCCCTGATCCCCCGCGCCTGCAGCGCGTACACCGGGGTGTCCGGGCCGAGGTGGGCGAGCAGTCCGGCATAGCACCAGCCGAGGCCGGCGGCCGGGTGGACGCAGAACAGCGGGGCGTCGGTGCCGCTCTCGCGCAGCGGGAGCAGTTCGGCGAACGGGTCGTGGCTGGTGCCCCGGTCGATCTCCTCGGCGAGGCGCGCGACGGTCGGCGCCTCGAACAGGCTGCGTATGGACAGCTCGACGCCGAGGACGGTCCGGATCCGGCCGAGCAGCCTGGCGACCAGCAGGGAGTGCCCGCCGAGGGAGAAGAAGTCGTCGTCGACGCCCACTTCGGGCACCTTGAGGACCTCGGCGAACAGGGCGCACAGCACCTCCTCGCGGGGCCCGTTCGGGCCGCGGCCGGACTGCGCCGCGTAGTCCGGGACGGGCAGGGCACGCCGGTCGAGCTTGCCGTTCGGGGTGAGCGGCAGCGCGTCCACGGCCATGAAGACGGCCGGGATCATGTAGTCCGGCAGCCGCTCGCCGAGGTGGGTGCGGAGTTCGGCGGTGCCGGGCAGCTCCCCGGCCGCCACCGCGTACGCCACCAGACGCCGGTCGCCCGGCCGGTCCTCGCGCAGTACGACCGCTGCCTGGGCGACGGCCGGGTGCGCGGTGAGCGCCGCCTCCACCTCGCCGGGCTCGATGCGGAAGCCGCGCAGCTTGATCTGCTGGTCGGCGCGGCCCAGGAACTCCAGCTGCCCGTCGGCGCGCGTGCGCACCCGGTCACCGGTGCGGTACATACGCTCGCCCGGCTCGAAGGGGCAGGCCACGAAGCGTTCCGCGGTCAGCCCCGGGCGGCCGAGATAGCCGCGGGCAAGGCCGGCGCCGGACGCGTAGAGCTCGCCGACCACGCCCGGGGGCACCGGGCGCAGCCGGTCGTCGAGGACGTACAGGCCGGTGTTGTCGATCGCCGTGCCGATCGGGGCGGTGGCGGGCCAGTCGGCCGGGTCGGCGGGCAGGGTGGCGCCGGTCGCCGCGTGCGTCTCGCTGGGGCCGTAGTGGTTGTGCAGCAGCACTCCCGGTCGCCGGCCGAAGAACTCCCGCACGGTCGGGGTGAGGTTGAGCGCCTCGCCGGCCTGGGCGACGTCGGTCAGGCGGGGCAGGTCGGCGCCGAGTTCCGCGGCGGCCTCGGCGAGCGCCTCCACGACCAGGTTGGGCGCGTGCAGCTGCTCGACCTCGTGCTCCTCCAGCCAGCGCACCAGGCGCCGCGGATCGCGCCGGATGTCCTCCGGGCAGGGCACGAGACGCTTTCCGCCGAGCAGCGCGGAGAGGATCTCGTGCACCGACACGTCGAAGCTGATCGCCGCGAACTGGGCGACGGCCGCGCCCGGCCGGCGCGGGGGCATGGCCTCCTGGTGCCAGGAGATCAGGTTGTCCATGGCCCGGGCCGGCATCAGGACGCCCTTGGGGCGGCCCGTCGAGCCCGAGGTGTAGATCGCGTACACCGGGCGGTCCGGGGACAGCGGTCCGGTGTGCGGCGCCGTCGTGGGCGCGGCGGCCAGGTCCCGGACCGTTCCGGGCGCGTCGAGGACCAGCAGGGGGCCCGCCTCGCCGGGCAGCCGCCCGGCGACCTCGGCCGTCGTCACCACGAGCACCGGCCGCGCGTCCTCGGTCATGTGCGCGAGGCGCTCCGCCGGGTACTCCGGGTCGAGTGGCAGATAGCCGGCGCCGGTCTTGAGTACGGCGAGCAGCGCGACGACGAGGTCCGCCGAGCGGCGCAGGGCCAGGCCCACCAGACGCTCGGGGCCGGAGCCTTCGCGGACCAGCAGCGCGGCGAGCCGGTTGGCCGCCCGGTCGAGCTGTTCGTACGTCAGGACGGTGTCCCCGTCCTGCACGGCCACGGCCCGCGGGGTGCGGCGCGCCTGCTCCTCGAACCGCTCCGCGAGGGACGCCGTGGGCAGTTCCCGCGTGGTGGGGCGGGTGAGCAGTCGCGCGCGCTCCTCGGGGGCCAGGATCTCGGCCCGGCCGATCGGCTGTTCGGGCGCCTCGGCCAGCACGCGCAGCACGCGTACGAAGCGTTCGGCGAGCGCCTCGGCCGTGGCGGCGTCGAACAGGTCGGCGCTGTACTCCACGATGCCGTTGAGGCCGCCGGGGGCGCCCTTGCCGTCGTGCACGTCACCGAAGGCGAAGAGCAGGTCGAACCGGGAGACGGCGGAGCCGACGGCCTGGCCGGTCACCTTCAGCCCGGGCAGCTGCTCGATGGCCTCGTGGGCGGCCTGCTGGTCGGTGTTGTTGAACGCCAGCATCACCTGGAACAGGGGGTGGCGGGCCATCGACCTGACGGGGTTGAGCAGTTCCACCAGGCGCTCGAACGGCACGTCCTGGTGGGCGTAGGCGGCCAGGGAGTTCTCGCGGACCCGGCGCACCAGCTCCTCGAAGGTCGGGTCGCCGGAGGTGTCGGTGCGCAGGACGAGGGTGTTGACGAAGAAGCCGACCAGGTCTTCCAGGGCGTCGTCGGTGCGTCCGGCGATCGGGGTGCCGATCGGGATGTCCTCGCCCGCGCCCACCCGGGACAGGGTCACGGCCAGCGCGGCCTGCACGACCATGAAGACGGTCGCCCGGTTCTTGCGGGCCAGTTCGACCACGGCGGCATGCAGGTCGGCCGGCACCTGGACGGCGATCCTGGCGCCGGTCTGGCTGGACACCGCGGGCCGGGGCCGGTCGGCGGGCAGGTCGAGCTCCTCGGGCAGCCCGGCGAGGGCCTCCTTCCAGTGGGTGAGCTGGCGGGAGATGAGGCTGTCGGGGTCGTCCTCGGAGCCGAGCGTCTCGCGCTGCCACAGCGTGTAGTCGGCGTACTGGACGGCCAGTTCGCGCCACTGCGGGGTCTTGCCGGCGCAGCGGGCGGCGTAGGCGAGGGCGAGGTCCCGGCCGAGCGGGCGCCTGGACCAGGCGTCGCTGGCGATGTGGTGCACCAGCAGGAGCAGCACATGGTCCTCGGGGCCGAGCTCGAACAGGGTGGCGCGTACGGGCAGTTCGTGTGCCAGGTCGAAGCCGTGCCGGGCCGCGGCGCGCAGTGCGTCCGGCAGCCCGTCCTCGTCGGTGGCGACGGTGACGAACGGCACCTGGGCGTCGGCCGGTTCGCGCACGCTCTGGTAGGCGCCCTCCGCGTCCTCAGCGAACACGGTCCGCAGCGACTCGTGGCGGGCCACGACGTCGTCGAGGGCCTGCCGCAGCGCGTCCCGGTCCAAGGGCCCGTGGAAGCGGCGCGAGACCGGGATGTTGTAGGTGGGGCTGGGGCCTTCCATGCGGTGCAGGAACCACAGCCGTGACTGGGCGTACGACAGCGGCAGGCGCTCCGGCCGCCGTGCCGGGCGGGTGACCGCGCGGCGGCCGCCGCTGCCGGTGTCCAGGGCCTCCGCAACGCCCGCCACGGTCGGCGTGTCGAACAGCTGACGCACCGACAGCTCGACGTCGAGCGTGGAGCGGATGCGGCTGACGAGACGCGTGGCGAGCAGCGAGTGGCCGCCGAGGTCGAAGAAGTTGTCGTCGATGCCGATGACCGGCCGGCGCAGCACCTCGGCGAAGAGGGAGCAGAGGATCTCCTCGCGCGGCGAGCGCGGCGCACGCCCCCCGGGGCCCGCCTCGTACTCGGGCGCGGGCAGGGCCCGGCGGTCCAGCTTGCCGTTCGGCGTCAGCGGCAGCGCGTCGAGGACGATCACCGAGTCCGGCACCATGTACTCGGGCAGCGCGGCCGCGGCGTGCTCGCGGACGGCGGCCGGCGCGGGCACGACACCGTGCTCGGGGACGACGTAGGCGACGAGCCGCCGGTCGCCGGGCACGTCCTCGCGCACCACTACGGCCGTGCGCGCCACGTCCGGGTGGCCGGAGACCACGGACTCGATCTCCCCGAGCTCGATCCGGTAGCCGCGGATCTTGACCTGTCCGTCGACCCGGCCGACGAACTCCAGCTCGCCGGACTCGTTCCAGCGGGCCAGGTCGCCGGTGCGGTACATGCGCTCGCCGGGCGCGCCGTAGGGGCAGGCCACGAAGCGCTCCGCGGTCAGGTCCTGCCGCCCGAGGTAGCCGCGGGCGAGTCCGGTGCCGGCGATGTACACCTCGCCCGCCGTGCCGGGCGGCACCGGCTGGAGTCCGGTGTCGAGGACATGGATCCGGGTGTTCCAGAAGGGGCGGCCCACGGCGATGGCACCGGCGGGCACCTTCGTGCCGGGCGCGATGGGGTTCTCGACGCTGTTCACGGTGGCTTCCGTGGCGCCGTAGACGTTGAACACGGTCGCGTCCGGGTGCCGCGCCCGCCAGCGGTCCAGGGCCTCGCCCACCAGCAGTTCGCCGCCGAGCATCAGCGTCCGGGTCGGCGAGACCTCGTCCGGCAGTGCGTCGAGGAGCGCCAGCACGCTGGGGGTGCCCTTGAGGAAGGTGGCCCGCGGGCCGCCGGCGGCGTCCTCAGTGAGTTCCGCGATGTGCACCCGGCCGCCGCTCACCAGCGGCGTGTACAGCCCGGTCACCGTCAGGTCGAAGGAGATCGGCGAGTGCAGCAGGGTGGTGCCGGCGGCCGTCGGGTAGGCCTCCCTGGCCCGCACCAGATAGGCGCCCAGCGAGCGGTGCTCGATGACGACGCCCTTGGGGCGGCCCGTCGAGCCCGAGGTGAACACGACGTACGCGGGGTTGGCGAGGGCCGGCGGCAGCACGCGGTCGGCGTCGCCGAGGTCCGTGCCGGAGTACGGCGTGAGATCGACGTCGTCCAGGACGATCCGGGGTGCGGGGTGCTCCGGCAGCGCCGGGGCCAGCTCCCGCGTGGTGACCAGCAGCGCCGGGTCGGCGCTGTCCAGCATGTAGGCGATACGGTCCGCCGGATAGTCGGGATCCAGCGGCAGGTATGCCGCGCCCGTCTTGAGTACGGCCAGCAGGCCGACCGCGGCCTGGACGGTGCGCGGCAGCGCCAGGGCCACGAACCGCTCGGGCGCCGCGCCCCGGGCGACCAGCAGCCTCGCCAGCCGGTTCGCGCGCGCGTTCAGCTCGGCGTAGGTCAGGGTCTCCGCGCCGCTCACCACCGCCTCGGCGTCGGGGGTGCGGGCCACCTGCTCCTGGAAGAGGGTGACGACGTCGGTCTCGCGGACCTCGCGGCCGGTGTCGTTCCACTCCTGAAGGACCCGGTGGCGCTCGGTGGCCGAGAGCACGTCGAGCGTGCCGACGGGGCGCCGCGGCTCGTCCAGGACCGCGGTCAGCACCCGGTGCAGCCGCTCGCTGACGGCCGTGGCCGCCTCTTCGGTGAACACGTCGGGACGGAAGTCGACGCGGAACCGCAGCCCGCGGCCCGGCTTGACGATCAGGCCCAGCGGATAGTGCATGCCGTCCTGGGTCTCCACGCCGGTCACCCGCACGCCGTGCCGCGGCGCCGCCGGACCCGTCTGCGTGGCGCTCGCCGGGTCGAGCGGATAGTTCTCGAAGACCAGCGCCGAGTCGAACAGCTCGCCCACACCGGCCAGTTCCTGGATCCGGGTCAGGCCCAGGTACTGGTGGTCCAGCAGCCGGGCCTGCTCCGCCTGGAGCCGGGCCAGCAGCTCGGCGAGCGGCTCCGCCGGGTCCAGCCTCAGGCGCAGCGGCAGGGTGTTGATGAAGAGGCCGACCATGTTCTCGACGCCGTCCAGCTCCGGCGGCCGGCCGGAGACCGTCACGCCGAACACGACGTCGGTGCGGCCCACCACCTTGGCCAGCACGATCGCCCAGGCCGCCTGCGCCACCGTGTTGAGGGTCACGCCGAGTTCGCGGGCGCGCTCGGTCAGCCGTGCCGTCTCCTGCGGGGTGAGCGTGAGGTCGATCTGCCCGGGGACCACGGGCACCCGCCCGGAGGCGGCGGGCGCCACCCGGAACGGCTCCTCAAGACCGGCGAGCGCCTCCTGCCAGGCGCGCTCGCCCTCCTCACGGTCACGTCCGGCGAGCCAGCCCAGATAGTCGCGGAACGGGCGGACGCGCGGCAGCTGTGAGGTGTCGCCGCCGTTCAGGTACAGCGCCAGCAGCTCGCGCAGCAGCACCGGCCGCGACCAGCCGTCCCACAGCACATGGTGGTTGGTCAGCACGAAGCGGTGCCGGTCCGGCCCGTACCGCAGCAGGGTGAACCGTACGAGCGGGGGCTCGGACAGGTCGAAGCGGCGGGCGCGGTCCTCGTCGAGCACCCGGCGCGCCTCGCGTTCCCGCTCCTCCTGCCCCAGCGCGCTCAGATCCACTTCGTGCCACGCCAGGGGTACGTCCCGCAGGACGATCTGGACCGGCCGGCTGAGCCCCTCGTGGCGCAGCGCCGTGCGCAGGTTGGCGTGCCGGGCCAGCAGCGCCCCGGCCGCGGTCCGCAACGCCTTGGCGTCCAGCGCCCCTTCGAGGTCCAGGACCATCTGGACCGTGTAGATGTCCAGCGCCTTCTCGTCGAAGACGTTGTGAAACAGCAGCCCCTCCTGCAACGGAGACAGCGGCAGTATGTCCTCCAACGCGGACCGCTTCATTCCGACGTCCTCCACTCGGCTTCGAGCCGATCGATGTCGCTCTGGTTCAACATGGCCAGCGGTACGTCGGACGGGGTGAACCCGCCCGCCGTGTCCTCGGCCGCGTGGTCGACGAGCGCACGCAGCGCCCGGAACCACTCCTGGGCAAGCTCCTGCACCTCTTGCTCGGTGAGCAGCCCCTGGGCCCAGGTCCAGGAGGCGAGGAGCTCGGGACCGTCCTCGCCGTCACGCGTGATGGCGTTCAGCTCGACGGCGTGCGTCAGCGGCATTCCCGCGTCCCGGCCGCCGCCGATGCCGGCGGTGCCGGGCGCCGTCGCCCAGTCGGCCGCCTGCTGCTCCTGGGAGGCGAACCTGCCCAGGTAGTTGAACTTGATCTGGGGACGCGCCATCGGGGCGAGGATCGCCGCCGTCTTGGGGTTGAGCCGGCGCAGCAGCCCGTGCCCGAGCCCCTTGCCCGGCACCGTCCGCAGCTGCTCCTTGACCTGCTTCAGCGCCGCGCCCTCGTCGGCCGCCCGGGCCGTGTCGAGCCGGACGGGGTAGGTGCTGGTGAACCAGCCGACGGTACGGGTGAGATCGGCACCCGGCATCGCCTCCTCCGCACGGCCGTGGGCCTCCAGCTCCACCAGCACCCCGTGCTCCGCCGCCCTGGCCCGCCAGGCGCGGACCGCCAGCGCGAAGGCGGTGAGCAGCACGTCGTTGATCTCGGCGTGGAACGCCGCCTGCACCGTCGTGAGCAGGGGCTCGGTCACCTCCGAGGGCAGCTCCTGGGTCAGGTGACCGGTCGTGCCGGCGGTGTCGCGCGCCGGATCCAGCGCCCGCCCGCCCAGCGGCGCGTCCACGTGCTGGAGCACCCGCGTCCAATGGCTCAACTCGGCCGTGGTCTCGGGCTCGTGGGCCAGCTCGTGCAGATGCCGTGCCCAGCGGCGCAGCGAGGTGCCCACCGGTTCGAGCGCCGCTTCCCGGCCCGCCGACACATCCCGCCAGGCCTGCGCCAGGTCCGGGACGAGGATCCGGATGGACACCCCGTCGACCACCAAGTGGTGCAGCACGAGCAGCAGTTGACCGGACAGCTCACGCCCGCGGTCGAACCAGACCGCCTGCACCATGACCCCGTCCTGCGGGGACAGGCGCGTACGGGCCCGTGGCCCGCGCTCGGCCATCAGGGCGCGCAGCGCCCCGTCGTCGAGCCCCGAAGCGTCGATCCGCTCGACACAGTCCTCGGCGCTCACCGAACCGGGCGCGGTCACCTCAAGCGACCACTCGTCGCTCCCGTCCGGCACGGTGAGCCGCGACCGCAGGGCGTCGTGGTGGTCAAGTACCGCCTGCAGCGCCTTCGTCAGGCTCTCGCGGGTCAGCTCGGCGGGGACCTGTACGACGGTGGACTGGTTGAACTCCGCGAACGGACCGCCGCGCGACGCCAGTTCCTTCATGATCGGCGTCAGCGGGACCTCGCCCACCCCGTCGTCCGGTGCCGCCGGGGCGGCCCCGTCGGCGTCCTGGGCGACCTCGGCGAGGCGCGCCACCGTCCTGCACTCGAAGACGTCCCGGGGAGAGAACCGCAGTCCGGCCCGGCGTGCCGCGCTCACCAACTGGATCGACATGATGCTGTCGCCGCCCAGGTCGAAGAAGCTGTCGTCGACACCGACCTCGGGCACACGCAGGACCTCTGCGTAGAGCCCGCACAGCACCTGCTCCTTCACCGAGACCGGCTCCCGGGATCCGGCGCCCTCGCTGTACTCGGGGTCGGGCAGGGCGCGGCGGTCGAGCTTGCCGTGGGAGGTCAGCGGCAGTGCGTCCAGGACGACGATCGCGGCCGGGACCATGTACTCCGGCAGGGATTCGGCCAGCGACTTGCGCAGCAACTGCGTGTCTGCGGCGGGGGCTTCGTCCTGCGGGACGACGTAACCCAGCAGCCGTCCCTCACGGACGATGACGGCTGCCTGCGCGATGTGCGGGTGGGCTGCGAGGGCGGACTGGATCTCGCCCAGCTCGATGCGGTAACCGCGCACCTTGACCTGGTCATCGGCACGGCCGACGTACTCCAGCTGACCGTCACGGTTCCAGCGGGCGATGTCACCGGTCCGGTACATGCGCGAGCCGGCCGGGCCGTAGGGGTCGGCGACGAACCGCTCCGCCGTCAGGGCCGGGCGGTCCAGGTAGCCGCGGGCCAGGACCACGCCCGCGACGTACAGCTCACCTGGGGTGCCGACGGGTACCGGCTGCAACGCCGCATCCAGGACGTAGGTGCGGGTGTTGGCGAACGGACGGCCGATCGGCACCGCACCCGATGGTGTCTCCGTCCCCGGTTCGAGGCGGAACTCGGCGCAGTTGACCGTCGCCTCGGTCGGGCCGTAGGCGTTGATCACCTGGACCTGCGGGTGCGCCTCCCGCCAGCCCGCCAGGGCTTCACCGCGCAGGGCTTCACCGCCGATGACGAGCGTGCCCGACGGCGACGCCGCCTTGGGCAGCGCTTCCAGCAGGCCCAGGTGCGAGGGGGTGACCTTCATGAAGGTCACGTCCGACACGGACTCGTCGAGATCCCCGACGACGATCCGGCCGCCACTGACGAGCGGGGACCACAGTGCGGTCACCGTCAGGTCGAACGCGAACGACGAGTGCACCAGCGACACCCCGGCCGCCTGCGGATACACCTCCCGCGCCCGCACCAAGTACGCACCCACCGAGGCGTGTTCGACGACCACACCCTTCGGACGCCCCGTCGACCCCGACGTATAGATCACATACGCCGGCCACGACAGCTCCACCGCAGGCAGGTTCTCCGCCGACAGATCGTCGAAGTCGGCCTGCTCCAGCCACTGCTCGTCGATGACCAGCGCCGGGTCGGCGTCCTCCAGGATGTAGTCGATCCGCTCCTGCGGATACCCGGGATCGACAGGGACGTAGGCCGCCCCGGCCTTCACGACGGCCAGCAGCACAGCCACCAGCTCCGCAGACGGCGGCAACACCACCGCCACCCGCCGCTCCGGACCAGCACCCCGCTCCACCAGCAACCGCGCCAGCCGATTCGCCCGCGCATTCACCTCGGCATAGGTCAACTCCCCGACCGCAACCGCATCAGGAGTCCGCTCCACCTGCGCCTCAAACAACTGCGGCAACGCCGACACCGAAACACTGCGGGCCGTATCGATCCACTCCCCCAACACCAAGCCCCGCTCAGCATCGGAGAGCACATCCACACCACCGACCCGCACCCCCGGATCAGCAACCACAGCCTCCAGCACCCGAACCAACCGCTCGGCCAACAGCTCAGCAGTCACCGCGTCGAACAGATCCGAGCTGAATTCGAGGACACCGGCGATGCCGTCGGGACGCGCGTCCTGGGCGTGTTGTTCGACCATGCGGAAGAGGAGGTCGAACTTGGCCGCGCCCGTCGGGAGCGGCTGCTGTCGGACGGTGAGGCCGGAGAGGCTCCGGGCCGCTTCGGCCGCGCCCTGCTGGTCGAGGTTGTTCCAGGTGAGCATGGTCTGGAACAGCGGGTGGCGGGACATCGACCGCTCGGGGTTGAGGACCTCCACCAGCCGCTCGAACGGCACGTCCTGATGCGCGTAGGCCGCCAGGTCGAACTCCTTGACCCGGCCGACCAGTTCACGGAAGGACGGGTTGCCCGACAGGTCGGCGCGCAGCACCAGCGTGTTGACGAAGAACCCGACGAGGTCCTCCACCGCGTCGTCGGTGCGGCCCGCGATCGGCGTGCCGATCGGGATGTCCGTGCCCGCGCCCAGCCGCGACAGCAGCGTCGCGAGCGCCGACTGCACGACCATGAACACGCTCGCGCCGCTCTCCCGCGCCAGCGCCACCAGCCGCTCGTGCACCTCCTGAGGTACGGAGAAGGCAACCCGGCCGCCGCGCTGCGAGGCGATGTCGGCGCGGGGGCGGTCGGCGGGCAGGGCGAGTTCCTCCGGGAGCTCGGCCAGGGCCTCGCGCCAGAAGGAGACCTGCTGTGCGAGGACGCTGTCCGGGTCGTCCTCGGAGCCGAGCACCTCGCGCTGCCACAGCGTGAAGTCCGCGTACTGCACGGGCAGTTCGGACCAGCCGGGAGCGGCGCCCGCGCTGCGGGCCGCGTACGCGCCGGTGAGGTCGCGGGCCAGCGGGCCCGCGGACCAGCCGTCGCCCGCGATGTGGTGCACCAGCACCAGCAGCACGTGCCGCTCCGGTCCCAGTTCGAACAGCCAGGTCCGCAGCGGGAGTTCGGCGGCGAGGTCGAAGGCGTAGCGGGCCGTCGAGGTCAGCGCCTCGGTGAGGCCGTCCTCGTCCGTGTGGACGGTGTGCAGTTCGGGGCGGGCCGCCTCGGGCGGCAGAACGACCTGGTGGGCGCCCTGGCCGTCCTCGGCGAAGACGGTGCGCAGGGACTCGTGGCGGACCACGAGGTCGTGCAGCGCCGCGGTCAGCGCCGCCCGGTCGAGCGCGCCGTCGAGGCGCAGCGCCGTCGGCATGTTGTAGGTGGGGCTGGGGCCTTCCAGACGGTTCAGGAACCACAGCCGCTGCTGGGCGTAGGAGAGCGGGATCCGGGCCGGACGCTCCGCCCTGGTCAGCGGTCGGCGGGCGGAGCCGGACGCGGTGTCCAGGACGGCGCCGAGCCGTGCCACGGTCGGGCGTTCGAAGAGCTGCCGCACGGACAGTTCCACGTCGAGCGTGGAGCGGATGCGGCTCACCAGGCGGGTGGCGAGCAGGGAGTGGCCGCCCAGGTCGAAGAAGCCGTCGTCGATGCCGACCCGTTCCACGCCCAGCACCTCGGCGAACAGACCGCACAGGATCTCCTCGCGCGGCGAACGCGGCGACCGGCCCGTGGGCTGTGCCGTGCTGTCGGGGGCGGGCAGGGCACGGCGGTCCAGCTTGCCGTTCGGGGTCAGCGGCAGCGCGTCCAGCGTCACGAGCGCCGACGGCACCATGTACTCCGGCAGTTGGCGCGCCGCGTGCTCGCGCAGCTCCGCCGGGTCGGCGGTGCCGGTCACGTAGGCGACCAGCCGGCGGTCCCCCGGAGTGTCCTCGCGGACGAGGACCGCGGCGCGCGTCACGGACTCGTGCGCGAGCAGGACGGCCTCGATCTCGCCGGGCTCGATGCGGTAACCGCGCACCTTGACCTGGTGGTCGACGCGGCCGAGGTACTCCAGCTCGCCGTCGGCCGACCAGCGCACCAGGTCGCCGGTGCGGTACATGCGGGTGCCCGGGGTGCCGTAGGGGTCGGCGACGAAGCGTTCCGCCGTCAGGGCCGGGCGGTCCAGGTAGCCGCGGGCCAGGCCCGCGCCGGCGATGTACAGCTCACCGGCCACTCCGGCGGGCACCGGGCGCAGGGCCGCGTCCAGCACGTACACCAGGGTGTTGGCGATCGGCCGGCCGATCGAGCCCCGGCGTGCGCTGTCGGTGTCGACCGCTCCGGCGGTGGACCAGATGGTGGTCTCCGTCGGACCGTAGACGTTGGTCACCGAGTGCGCGTGCCGGACGAGGGACGCGGCGAGGTCGGCGGGCAGCGCCTCGCCGCCGACGAGCACCCTGATGCCCGACAGTGCGCCGGCGTGCTCGTCCACGATCGCGTGCCACAGGCTGGGCGTCGCCTGCACGACCGAGATCCCGGCCCCGTCGATCAGCTCGGCGAGGGCCCGCGGATCGCGCACGGTGTCCCGGTCGGCGAGCACCACGGCGGCGCCGGCCAGCAGGGGTACGTACAGTTCGAGCGCCGCGATGTCGAAGCCGACGGTCGTCACGGCGAGCAGCCGTTCGTCCGGCGTCAGCGCACACCGCTCCCCCATGTCCTGGAGGAAGTTGGCGAGCGCCGCGTGTCCGACGACAACGCCCTTGGGCCGTCCCGTGGAACCCGAGGTGTAGATCACGTACGCGGCGGACGCGAGCGGTACCGGCGGCAGGTCGGCCGCGTCGAGGCCGCCGAGGTCCGCGGCGGCGAGCCACTCCTCGTCGACCACGAGCACGGGACGCGCGTCCTCGATCATGTAGCTGATGCGCTCGTCCGGGAAGTCGGGGTCGAGCGGCACATAGGCGGCACCGGACTTCAGCACGGCGAGCAGGACCGTCACCAGGTCGGCCGAGCGCGGCAGCCTGACGGCGACCCGCCGCTCGGGACAGGCGCCGTGCCGTACGAGCAGCCGTGCGAGCCGGTTGGCCCGCGCGTTGAGCTCCCCGTACGTCAGCTTCCGGTCGCCGCATACGACGGCGGCGGCCTCGGGAGCACGGGCAGCGCGCGCCTCGAACAGCTGCGGCAGCGCCAGGGCGGGCACGGGGCGTGCGGTGTCGTTCCACCGCTGGAGCACCGTGGTGCGCTCGGCCTCCGCCATGATGTCGGCCCGGCTCACGGGGAGGTCCGGGTCGGCCACGACGGCTTCCAGGACACGGACGAACCGCTCCGCGATCCGGGCGGCCGAGTCGCGGTCGTGGAGGTCGGTGCTGAACCCGAGCGCCCCGTGCAGCCCGCCGCCGTCGCCGGTGCGCTCCTGAAGGGCGAAGGACAGATCGAACTTGGCGACCCCGGTCCCGACGGAGTGTCCCGTCACGGTGAGGCCGGGCAGCTGCTGTCCGGCGGTGGCGTCGGCACCCAGGAGGGTGGCGTCGTTCCAGGTGAGCATGGTCTGGAACAGGGGGTGGCGGGACATCGACCGCTCGGGGTTGAGGACCTCCACCAGCCGCTCGAACGGCACATCCTGATGCGCGTAGGCCGCCAGGTCGAACTCCTTGACCCGACCGATGAGTTCACGGAAGGACGGCTCGCCGGTGAGGTCGGTGCGCAGTACCAGCGTGTTCACGAAGAACCCGACGAGGTCCTCCACGGCGCCGTCGGTGCGACCCGCGATCGGCGTGCCGATCGGGATGTCCGTGCCCGCGCCCAGCCGCGACAGCAGCGTCGCGAGCGCCGACTGCACCACCATGAACACGCTCGCGCCGCTCTCCCGCGCCAGCGACACCAGCCGCTCGTGCACCTGGGCGGGCACCTCGAACTCCACGAAGTCGCCGCGGTACGAGGGGGTGGCGGGCCGGGTGCGGTCGCGGGGCAGGTCCAGCTCCTCCGGCAGGCCGGTGAGCGCCTCGCGCCAGAACTCCACCTGCCCGGTGAGCGCGCTGTCGGGGTCCTCCTCCGAGCCCAGCACCTCGCGCTGCCACAGCGCGAAGTCCGCGTACTGCACCGGCAGTTCCGTCCACACGGGAGCGACGCCCGCGCAGCGAGCCGCGTAGGCCGCGGTCAGGTCGCGCGAGAGCGGGCCCATCGACCAGCCGTCACCGGCGATGTGATGCACCGTCAGCAGCAGTACGTGCTCCTGCTCCGCAAGCTCGAAGAGCCGTGCCCGGAAGGGGAGTTCCCGCTCCAGGTCGAAGGTGTGCCGGGCCGCGGCACGCAGCCCGGCGTCCAGCTGGGAGGCGTCCGCGACAGACACGACGTCCAGTCCGGGCCGGCCCTGGTCCACGGGCAGCACCCGCTGGTACGGCCCGTCGGCGTCCTCACCGAAGACGGTGCGCAGCGGCTCGTGCCGGGCCACCACGTCGGCCAGCGCCGCTTCGAGCGCGGTGCGGTCCAGGTCACCGGTCAGCCGCAGCGCGGCGGGGATGTTGTACGTGGCGCTGGGCCCCTCGAAGCGGTCCAGGAACCAGAGCCTGCGCTGGGCGAACGACAGCGGCACCCGCTCGGGGCGCTCAACCGCCCGCGTCAGGCGGGCACGTGCGCCGCGCCCGGGCTCGTTCCCGCTTTCGTTCTCGTCGAGCGCCGCGGCGAGTCCGGCGACGGTCGGTGTCTCGAAGAGACGGCGGACCGGCAGCTCGACGCCGAGGGTGGCGCGGATGCGGTTCGCCAGACGGGTGGCCAGCAGGGAGTGCCCGCCCAGGTCGAAGAAGCCGTCGTCGATACCGACCCGCTCCACGCCCAGCACCTCGGCGAACAGACCACACAGGATCTCCTCGCGCGGCGAACGCGGGCCGCGATACCCGGCCGTCGAGAGCATGTTGTAGGCCGGGGCGGGCAGCGCCTTGCGGTCCAGCTTGCCGTTCGGGGTAATGGGCAGCGACTCCAGCGCGACGAACGCCGCGGGCACCATGTGCGCGGCCAGCTGCTCGGCGGC
>NZ_JBFBLP010000020.1:0-158632 GCF_040686775.1 Streptomyces sp. NPDC079141
GCCGCCCCCAGACCCCACGCCGGAGGGGCTGAATTCAGCCCCTCCGGCGTTTGAGGAGCGGGGGTCCAGGGGGCGGAGCCCCCTGGGGCGGGGTCGAAGGGGCGGCAGCCCCTGGAGGATGGGACGGGTAAGGGCGGCGGGGGCGAAACAACCCCCGCGGCATCACGCCGCATGCCCCCCGTCCACCGCGAACTCCGCCCCCGTCACATACCCCGCCCCGGCCAGGCAGGCGACCACCCCGGCCACCTCCTCCGCCCGCCCGAACCGCCCCAGCGCCGTCATCGCCGCCTGGGCGGGGGCGTAGGGCCCGTCGGCCGGGTTCATGTCCGTGTCGATGGGCCCGGGATGGACGACGTTCGCCGTGATGCCGCGCGGCCCGAGCTCCCGGGCGAGCGCCTTCGTCAGCCCGACCAGCGCGGACTTGCTCATCGCGTACAGCACGCCACCGGGCCCCGGCACCCGCCGCACCATGCACGACCCGATCGTGATGATCCGCCCGCCGTCAGCCATCCGCGCGGCCGCCGCCTGCGAGGCCAGGAACACCCCGCGCACGTTCACCGCGAGCACCCGGTCCACGTCGTCGAGGGACAGGCTCTCCAGCGGCCCGAGCAGCCCGACGCCGACGTTGTTCACCAGCACGTCCAGCCCACCCAGCGCCGCGACCGTACGCTCCACCGCCCCGGCCGCCTCCTCCGCGTCCGCGGAGTCCGCCCGCAGGGCCACCGCCCGCCGCCCGAGCGCCTCGACGCCCCGAACGACGTCGTCGGCCGCCTCCTTGCCATGGACGTACGTCACGGCCACGGACGCCCCTTCGCGCGCCAGCCGCAGCGCCGTCGCCGCCCCGATACCCCGGCTGCCGCCGGTCACCAGAGCCACCTTGCCGTCGAGATCTCCGTAAGAAGTCATGACCCCATCCCAGCCGCCGCGCGGCCACCGCGCTGGCGGCGAACGGACACGGAGATCCAGAGGCCGGAACTTCCTCCTCCACCTCGCGCGTTCCCCCGTCGTGACTCTTCAGCAAGAAATCGTCGGCAACGCCATGCAGATGGCGGTCGTCAGCCTGAACCCCGGCCAGACCGTCTACTGCGAGGCGGGCAAGTTCCTCTTCAAGACCACCAACGTGACCATGGAGACCCGCCTGACCGGCCCGTCGAACGGCGGCGATCAGCAGCCGCAGGGCGGCGGCACGGGCGGCGGCATGGGCGGCATGCTCCGCCAGGCCATGGGCACCGCCATGCAGGTCGGCCAGCGCGTCCTCGCGGGCGAGTCGCTGGCGTTCCAGTACTTCACCGCCCAGGGCGGCGAGGGCACCGTCGGTTTCGCCGGCGTGCTCCCCGGCGAGATGCGCGCCCTGGAGCTGGACGGCACACGCGCGTGGTTCGCGGAGAAGGACGCCTTCGTCGCCGCCGAGTCCACCGTCGACTTCGGCATCGCCTTCCAGGGCGGCAAGACCGGCATGAAGGGCGGCGAGGGCTTCGTCCTGGAGAAGTTCACCGGCCGCGGCACCGTGATCATCGCGGGTGCGGGCAATTTCATCGACCTCAACCCGGCCGACTTCGGCGGCCGCATCGAGGTCGACACGGGCTGCGTCGTCGCCTTCGAGGAGGGCATCCAGTACGGCGTCCAGCGCGTCGGCGGCCTGAACCGCCAGGGCATGATGAACGCCGTCTTCGGCGGCGAGGGACTGTCCCTGGCCACCCTGGAGGGCAACGGCCGGGTCATCCTGCAGTCCCTGACCATCGAGAGCCTCGCCAACGCCCTGAAGAAGGCCCAGGGCGGCGACAAGCAGGGTCCGACGGGCGGTCTGTTCTCCACCCACGCCGGGTGAACCGATGAGTTGCGCGGGTGCGCGGGGTCTGAGGTGATGACAACAGACCCCGCACCAGGAAGCAGGTACCCGCCATGGGCAGGCTCGTCTCCACGATCTTCGTCACCCTCGACGGCGTCTACCAGGGACCCGGCGCCCCCCAGGAGGACACCCGGGACGGCTTCGAGCAGGGCGGCTGGGTCGTCCCCTACGCCGACGACGACTTCGGGCAGTTCATCACCGGGGTCTTCGGTGACGTCAGCGCCTTCCTCCTCGGCCGCCGTACGTACGACATCTTCGCCTGGTACTGGCCCAAGGTGACCGACCCGGCCGACCCGGTCGCCGCCAAGCTCAACGCCCTGCCGAAGTACGTAGCCTCCGCCACGCTCACCGACCCGGAGTGGGCCGGCACCACCGTCATCGGGGGCGATCTGGCCAAGGAGGTCACCGCCCTCAAGGAGCGCACCGACGGCCAGCTCCAGGTCCACGGAAGCGGCGCCCTGCTGCACTCCCTGCTGGCCCTGGACCTCGTCGACACCCTCCACCTGGTGACCTTCCCGGTGGTGCTGGGCGCGGGCCGCCGCCTGTTCCAGGAGGGCGCCCTGCCGACCGCCTTCCGGCACACCGGCGGCCTGATCACCTCCTCCGGCGTCTCCATCCAGACGTACGACGTGGCGGGCCGGCCGGAGTACGGCTCCTTCGACCTGCCCGAGGACGCCTGAGCGTGCTGCCGCCCGGTTCGCGTGAACGGGCCGGGCGGCAGGTTAACTCCCCGAAAACTCATCGGACTTGACGGGAAAAATCTCCGGAGTTGTCATTGACATGCCACTGTCTACGCGCGTCATCATGAAGCCATGAGATTCCCCCCACGTATCACTCGCATCGGCGCCGCGGCGGCCGTCCTGTCCGCCCTCCTCGTCGGCGGCACCGTCACCGCCACTCCGGCGGCCGCCGCGGTCGGCAGCATCTGCTACGGCGACCTGCCCTCCCAGGCGTACGACACGCTCGAACTGATCGAGCAGGGCGGCCCCTACCCGTACTCGCAGGACGGGTCCGTCTTCTACAACCGGGAAGGCATCCTGCCCAGCCAGTCCTCCGGCTACTACCACGAGTACACGGTCAAGACCCCCGGCTCCTCCACCCGCGGCGCCCGCCGCATCGTCACCGGTGAGGAGTACCAGGAGGACTACTACACGGCCGACCACTACGAGTCGTTCGACCTGATCGACTACGACTGCTGAGTCGGCCGGCCGGTCCGGAGGTCCGGTCCGTGTTCAGCCGGACCTCCGGCTCTCCGCGGCGGCGAACAATGCGAACGCCAGCACGAGCAGGGTGACGCTCGCGTAGATCTCGTAGCCGTCGAGGAAGCCGACTCGCTGCACGAAGCCCCAGTCCCAACTGGTGAACTCGTGCACCAGACCGGCGACGCCCTGCACCAGGGCGATGAATCCAAGAATCTCCAGCACCTGCTTCATATGAGGACCCTCGCCCCGCGGACCCCCCACGCACATCGGCCGCGGGGCGAGCGCTGCCCGACGGAAGTCGGCGGCCGCCCTTGGCGGGGTGCGCCGAAAGTCTCCGGTGCCACGACTTTGGTCGGTGATCCCGGCCGAGGGAGGGTGACGCGGGCCGTGTCTGCGTAGATTTGTCGACCGTGAGTGGTGACACACCGACGCCCGAACCGCAGGCCTTCGTCGAGCGGCGCTGGCTGCTGCCCTCGGCCGTGGTGACGCAGCTCGACCCCGACGGCGAGCGGCCCGGGCGGCGGCCCCGCCGCACCGCGCGCGACTGGGCCGTCGACTTCTGCTGCTTCCTGCTGGCCGTCTTCATCGGCCTGACGGCCGCGGACTCGATGCAGCAGGAGAACCTCCCGGAGCCCCTCGTCGCCGTCGACCAGCTGCTCGGCGCGCTGTCCTGCGGGGCGGTCTGGCTGCGCCGCCGCTGGCCGCTCGGGCTCGCCGTGGCGATGATCCCCGTCGGTTTCGTCTCCAGTACCTCGGGCGGGGCGGCCCTCGTCGCGGCGTTCACCCTCGCCGTGCACCGGCCCTTCCGGTACGTGGCCTGGGTGAGCGGCATCGCCCTGGCGCTGACCCCGCTCTTCTACTGGCTCCGCCCCGACCCCGAGATCCCGTACGGCTGGGTGCTCTTCCTCAGTGCGGTGCTGACCGGGGCGGTCGTCGGCTGGGGCATGTTCGTACGCTCCAAGCGGCAGCTCATGCTCAGCCTGCGCGACCGCGCCCGGCGCGCCGAGACCGAGGCGCAGTTGCGCGCCGAGCAGGCGCAGCGGCTGGCGCGGGAAGCCATCGCGCGGGAGATGCACGACGTCCTCGCCCATCGGCTGACGCTGCTGAGCGTGCACGCGGGCGCGCTGGAGTTCCGGCCGGACGCGCCCCGCGACGAGATCGCGCGGGCGGCCGGCGTGATCCGCGAGAGCGCCCACGACGCCCTCCAGGACCTGCGGGAGATCATCGGCGTGCTGCGGGCGGGGGACCGCGAGGACGCGAGCCGCCCCCAGCCGACCCTCGGCGCGCTGGAGGCGCTGGCCGCCGAGTCCCGCGAGGCCGGCATGAAGGTCACCCTCGTCAACCGCGTCACCGACCCGGCCGCCGTCCCCGCCTCCGTCGGCCGCACCGCCTACCGCATCGCCCAGGAAGGCCTGACCAACGCCCGCAAGCACGCCCCCGGCACGGAGGTCACCGTGTCGGTCACCGGCACCCCCGGCGAGGGCCTGACGGTCTGCGTCCGCAACCCCGCCCCGGAGGGCGAGGCACCACCCGTCCCCGGCTCCGGCCAGGGCCTGATCGGCCTCACAGAACGCGCCACACTGACCGGCGGCACCCTGCAACACGGTCCGACGACGGACGGCGGCTTCGAGGTGCGGGCGTGGCTGCCGTGGGGGTGAGGGCGGTGCTCGGTTCTCGGTGGCGGGGTGGGAGACCGCGGGTGGGTGTCGCGTTGTCCGCTTGCGGGGGCTGAGACGACCGGGTGGGCGTCGCGTTGGCCGCGCGGGGCCTGATGCGCGGCCGAACTCCGCCAGGATTCCGCTCGGCGGCACCCTGCAACACGGTCCGACGACGGACGGCGGCTTCGAGGTGCGGGCGTGGCTGCCGTGGGGGTGAGGGCGGCGCTCGGTTTCTCGGTGGCCGGGTGGGAGGCCACGGGTGGGCGTCGCGTTTGTCCGCTTGCGGGGCCTGAGACCCCCGGGTGGGTGTCGCGTTGTCCGCTTGCGGGGGCTGAGACGACCGGGTGGGCGTCGCGTTGGCCGCGCGGGGTCTGAGATGCGGCCCAACTCCGCCCGGATCCCGCCCGGATGACGACCGGTCATACCGCCCCCGCGGTACCCGGCGCCCGCTAGCGTGCCCTGCGGCACTTGTGGCCGGTGTGGCAATCGCACGATCATGGGCGTCATGTCTCCTGGTGCTCCGGAGTTCGAGGCCGCGTCGGTTCTCAGGGAGGTGAAGATGGTCCGGGTGGAGGGCCTGGTCCGGATCCGAGACCTGGACCTTCCGCTGCTGCGGCGGGCAGCCGCCCCGCACTCCGGCGCGGTCACCGACGCCTGGCCCGTCGAGGTCGAGAACCTGCTGCGGTCCGCGGTGGACCGGCTCGGCGGGGGCGCCCTCCAGACGGCGGCCGAGTACACGCTCGGCCTGGCCCCCGGGATGCGCGACCGCCCGGCGGCGGACCGGCGCAGGCTCGCCGCACGGGCGTACAGCGTCAGCGTCGAACGGTTCCGCAAGAGCCAGGAGGAGATGGTCCTCGGCCAGATCGCCGAGCAGGTGTGCTGGCTCGCCGGCACCGGCGCGCGGCGCGCCCCGGGCAGCGGCCCCGCCCTCCTCGCACCGCACCTGCAACACCGCACCCTGCGCGTCGGACCGATCGGCGTCACCCTCCATGTGCACCCCGTGGAACTCGTCCGGAACGTGGACGTGATCGTCTCGCCCGCCAACACCCACCTCGCCCTGCCCGAGATGTTCAAGGCCTCCGTACCGGCCGCACTGCGCCGCGCCGGTGCCGTCCGCGACGCCCGGGGCGACGTGATCGCCGACCCGCTGCACGAGGAACTGGCCGCGTGGCGCCGGGAGAACGGGGTCTCGGGACGCCCCGTGCTCCCCGGCACCGTCGCGCCGACCGGGCCGGGAACCCTCGCCGGGCGCGGAGTCCGCCGTATCTACCACGCGGCCGTCGCCGTTCCCCGGCCCGGCACCAACGACTACGACGTCACCCCGCAGGACGTCGCCGGCGCCGCGGCCCGCGCGCTGGCCCTCATGGACGAGGAACGCGACGCCCACGCCCCGCCGTTGCACTCGATCTGCTTCCCCCTGCTCGGCGCGGGGCGCGGCGGGCTGGGGCCGCAGAGCAGCGTGAGCGCCCTGTGGTCCGCGCTGGCCACGGCCCCGCACCGCGACCTGCACCTGGTCGTCCGCAGACCGCTGCTCGCCGACCTGATCGCGGACGTCCTCGGGGCGAGCCGGCGTTCGGGGGAGACGGAGGGCGGGTGCGGCTGACGGTGGCGCTTGAGTTACTGGAGAGCGAAGAGAGAGGGCGCTGGTGAACCCCTTCATCGTGCTTGCCGCGTTCGCGGCCGACTTCGGCAGGCTGTCACGGCTGCTCGGCCCCGGCGCCCGGCAGGCCCTCGACGGCCCGCTCGCCGAACTGCGGGCGGCCGGTGCCGACCGGGACGCGGTCGCCGAACGGGCGGCCCGGGCCGTCCTCGACGCGCTCCCGGCCGAGGAGGCCGCCCGGCTGCGGCAGGACGGCGACCCGGGGCGGTTCGCGGGCGCGCCCGCGTCGGCCCTGTACGAGGGGTTCGCCGCCGCCGACCTGTGCATGCTCGTGCTCGACGGCAACCCGATGGTCGGCCCGGTCCTGGGCCCCGTACGCGAACGCCTGCTCGCGCAGCCCGCGTTGGAGTGGTGGCCGGACGCCGACCCGCGGCTGATCGCGCTGTCCGGCGAGGACGGCCGCAGACGGCTCCCGCTGTTCCAGTTCGAGGCCGGGACGATGCCGTGGCGGATCGTGCCGGAGGTCAACGCAGTACTGCGCGCCGACGCCGACCCCTGGGGCGCGGCCGACTGGTGGCTGTCCGCCACGACCTGGTGGGCCGGCACCCCGGCCGCCCTGCTGGGCCGCGGACGGGACGAGGAACTGCTGGGCGCGGCACGATACTTGGCCGCCGACGGAGAGGGGGAGTAGCCGATGGGCAAGTACCCGCCCCCCGAGTCCCTGCCCGGTGAGCCCACCCGCGCGGTCCTGCGTGCCGGCACCCCCGTCTACCGGGTCCACTCCACCCACCGCGCTCCGACGGCGTTCAACTCCCGCCCCTCGCACCCCTTTTACTACGGTGGCCGGTTCGACAGCACTCCTCACGACCCGTACGGCTACCTCTACGTCGGCTTCGGCGTCGGCGCCGCCGTCAGTGAGGTGCTGCTGCGCTCGCTGCCCTTCGACGGCGACGGAAGCCCGCGGCTGCTGCCCCGCGTCGCGTTCGAACGGCGCAGTCTGTCCTTCCTGCGGCTGGCCGCCGACATCGAGGTGGTGTCGCTGATGTCCGGCGCGGACCTCGCGGCGGTCGCGCAGGACACCTGGCTGGTGCACACCGAGGGCGCGGACTACCCGCAGACCCGCGACTGGGGACACTGGATCCGCCGGCAGACCAAACCCTGGGCGCAGGGCTTCGTATGGCCCTCCAAACGCGAGCCCGCCGACCGGGTCGCCGTCCTCTTCGACGACCGCGGCGGTCCACCGCTCCTCGAACCGACGGGCGCGCCCTCCGTGGACTTCGCAACCGAGGAGGGCGAGAGCTGGCTCAACGGCGTGCTCGCCCCGTACAGGACACAGGCCGCACCCCGGCGGCCGGAACGGAACAACTGACGTGCCGCAGAAGGTCTACGACTTGCAAGCGCTCCTCTACGAGATTCAGCTGAGCGCGCGTCAGGGGCTGAACGACGCCCAGGACATGGCCCGGATCACCTCCGTGGTCCTCGACCACCTGGGCTGCGCCAGCGGCCGCGAGGCATACGACAGGCTGTACGAGGACTGGAAGGCGCTGCCCCGGGGCACCGTGCTGTCCGGGATGCGTGCCGGGCAGATCGTCGCTCTGCTGCCTCATCTGGCATTCGACCAGCGGGTCGTCGACGCCCAACGGGAGCAGGAACTCCTGCGCGAGGCACGGCAGTACGGGCCGCAGGACCAGCCCTGGCAGGCCGGCATCCTCGGCGCCAGCGGCATGGCCGCGATGCAGCAGCTGAGCGAGCCCGCCGACCTGGAGGCGGCGCTCGTCCGGCTGGAGGAGGCCCGCGCCATGATGGCCCCCGGCAGCCCCGAGCGGGACATGGTCGAGGTGTCCCATGCGGCGGTCCGCTGCACCCTCGCCCAGCTCGGCGGCGGTGAGGACGACTTCGACTCGGCCGTGGAGGACCTGGCCCGGCTCTCCGACTCACCGGCGTTCAACGAGCAGCAGCGCCTGGCCATGTCCGCGCAACTGGCCATGTACCGCTCCCACCAGGCCACTCGGCGCGAAAACGAGGCGGAACTGGCCCTGCGCATCTCCGAGATGGAGGCCGCCCTCGCCCGGATGACGCCCGATCAGATGGACCGGCCCAACCTGGAGGCCTACCTCGACGCGGCCCGCAGCAACCTGACCATCCTGCGCGCCCGCCGCACGGGCGGCGACCTCACCGCGGAGGACTTTCCGCCCGCGGCCCCGCTGGCCGAGGTGCGCCGGCAGATCGACGTACTCCCGCGGAACGCCCGTGCCGACCGGCTCGGCGACGTGGGGCTCGCGCGAGCGGCACGGGCCCTGTTCGCCGGGGACCACCGGGGCACCATCGAGGCGCTCGGACTCGTCGAGGAGTCCATGGACCTGCTGGAGCCCGACGACGAGCGGTGGCTCCGCAACGCCGGCACGCTCGGCATGGCCCACTGCATGCTCGGCATCATGGCCATCGCCCCCCGGCCCGACTGCCCCCACCACCTCGACCAGGGCATCGCCTGGCTGCGGCACGCCCTGCGGCTGTCCGGCGGACCGGAGCACCCGACGTGGGGCAACACCGGGATGTCCCTCGCCATGGCCTACCGGTTCCGCGGCGACCTGCTGCACCCGCGCGACCGGGACGCCAAGCGCCGCAACCACGAGGCGTCCCGGCGCATCGGCCTCGACTCCCTGCGGGCGGCCGCCTGGCAGGGCATTCTCCAGTCCGGTACCGCCCACGCCGCCGAGACCGCCCGGCGCGCGGGCGAGAACGCGCTCGACGTGGCCCGGTGGTGCATCGCCGACGGCGCCCACGCCGACGCCGTCCGCGCCCTGGACGCCGGACGCGGACTCGCATTGCACGCGGCGACCGTGGCGACCACCGTGCCCGACCTGCTGACCGCACTGGGCCAGGACGAACTCGCCGACGAGTGGCGCCGGGCGGGCGCCGTGGTCGCGCCCGAGCCGGAGGCCGGGCTGACGCTCGGGGGACAGGTCCCGCTCTCCGGCCCGTCCAGCAGGCTGCGCCGTCGCGTTCTCCAGGCCCTCGCCGCGTCCCCGCTGCGGCAGCGGCTGCTGGGCGCCCCGTCACCCGAGGAGATCGGCGCGGCCCTGCGCGCCATGGGCGCCACGGCCCTCGTCTACCTCGTCCCCGGCAGCGCGGAGGAGCCGAGCCTGACGGACCGGGTGTTCTTCGGCCGGCGCGCCGACGAGGGCCAGGCGCTGATCGTCTCCGCCGACGGCAGCACCCGCTCCCTGCCCCTGCCCCAACTCCTCGTCGAGGCACCGGAACTGGCGTCCTACCGTGCCACCGGCACCCCCGGCCGCGACGCAGGCGGCCCGCCCACCGAACCGGCCGCCCCGCCACCACCCCGCACCGAGGTCAGCCGCGCCGCCCTGGAGCGACTGTGCGACTGGGCCGGTACGGCGGTGATGCAGCCGCTGCTGAAGCACCTCCCGCGTGGCTACGGCCGGGTGCCCTCCGTGGTGCTGGTGCCCATGGCGGAACTCGGCGCCGTGCCCTGGCACGCGGCCCGGCTGCCCGGCCGGGGCCACCGCCACGCCTGCCAGGAGGCGGACCTCTCCTACCTGCCCTCCGCCCGTCTGCTGTGCGAGGTCGCCGCCCGGCCCGCCGCCGCAGCCCGGCAGGCCCTCGTCGTCGGCAACCCCACCCGCGACCTGTACCACGCGGGCGAGGAGGCCGAGGCCATCCACCGCGCCTTCCACCCGCACGGCGACCTCCTCGGCCCCGGCACCGCCACGCCCGCCGCCGTCACCGACTGGCTGCACCGGCAGCGCGGCGGACTGCTGCACCTCGCCTGCCACGGCGTGGTGCGCCAGGGCGAGCGGCACAGCGCCTATCTCTCCCTGTCCGGCGGCCAGTTGGCGGCCGAGGAGCTGACCGAGGGCACCCGCCGCTTCCCGGAGCTGGAGCTGGTCGTCCTCGCGGCCTGCCGCACCAATGTGTCGGGACGCGGCTACGACGAGGCGTACAGCCTCTCCACCGCGTTCCTCGTCGCCGGTGCCCGCTCCGTGATCGGCTCACTGTGGCCGGTGCCGGACGAGGCGACGTCCCTGCTGATGTACATGACCCACCACTTCATGATCCGCGACGGCCTGACGCCCGGGGCGGCCCTGCGCAGCGCCCAGTTGTGGATGCTGGACGACCGGCGCCGGCCGCCGTCCGGTATGCCCTCCCATCTGCGGGACCGTGTCGGCCGGATCGACGGCGACGACCTGACGGCGTGGGCGGGCTTCACCCACCTGGGCTGGTGACCCCGGTCAGGTCACCTGCGTACGCACCACGACCTGGGCCGTTCCCCAACGGCCCACGTCGTGCGCCGGGCCGCCGGCGTCCCGCCCGGACGCCGACGGAGCGAGCCGCAGCAGCCCGCCGCCGGTTGGGGCGGTCTCCGTGCGCGAACCCTTGGGGACGTCCGGGGACCAGACGGGCAGCCGGAACGGCGCGAGGTTCAGCTCGTGCTCGGTCACGATCACCTTGAACCAGTCCCGGGCGAAGGCCCCCCGCATCAGCGCCCGCCCCGGCGGCAGCCGCAGCCACACGTGGTCGCCGTGCCGGGCGAGCCCCGCCCTGCCGGGCGCGACGAAGTCCCCCTCGTACAGGTGGGGGGAACTCCCGTAACGATCCGTCAGATTCAGTAGTACGCACCACAGTTGCCGGTTCGACATGTTGTGGACGGCGACCTTCACCTCCGGTTCCCGGCCGTCCGGCGTGTACGAGCAGACGATCTCGCCGTCCGCCGAGTGCTCCACCCGTCCCACCGGCGTCTCCTCGACGGTGATCCGGACGAGCGACGACAGCCACGCGTCGGGGTTGTGCAGATCCAGAAGGTGATGCCAACGGGTGAGGTGCACCAGGCAGTCGACGACCCGGTCCGCGTTCGCGAGGGTCAGCAGCGGAAGGTCGACGGGCTCCCCGACGCCGCCCGACACCCGCGCCCACCCGCTCGCGGCGTCCACGCGCAGGGGCAGCCCGTCCCCGCCAAGGGCGAGCAAGGGCTCGTGCGCCATGGCCGCCGAGAGCAGTTCGACCCAGTCAGGGTCCCCGGACAGCGTCACGGCGGCCGGCGCGAACGCCAGCGCCGTCGGCGTCACGGCATGCACCGACTCCCGGTCCGCCGGGCCGGGTTGCCAGCCCTCAGGTTCCACCAGGCAGGTCTCGGGGCGTACTTGGCGTACGACGACCGTGCGCGACGCGGGTCCGTCGAGGAGCGTGAACTCGGCGCCGGGCGCCCGCAGCCCGTGCGCCTGACCGCAGTTGATCTCCCAGCCGAGCGCGGTGTGCCGCAGCAGGAACGGCGGGCCTCCGGCCGATTCGCCGGACAGGACCAAGCCGTCCTCCGGGCCGCGCAGCTCGGGGTGCTGGAAAGGGGTGAGCGCCCGCACCGGTTCGTCGGTCAGCGCGTGCAACGCGCCGTACGTGGCCGTCGGGCCCAGCCGGTCCAGCGCGCGCACCAGTGCGTGGCTGAAATAGCCGCGGACCTGTCCGTCCCCCAGGTCGTACTCGTGAGCACGCTCGCGGGGACGGCAGGCCGCGAGCAGCACGTGCCGGGCGGCCTCGGGACCCTTGCCGCCGGGGTCGCGGGAGGCGTCGGGCAGCCGCCACCAGGGCTGCCAGTCCACGCCGCGGGCGAGGGGGCCCGTACGGGTCGCGCCGCCCGCGTGGCAGCAGTCGAGGACCGCCAGGACATGGACGCCCCGCGCCGCGATGTCGTCGAGCAGCGCACCGAGTTCGGTGTCCTGGAGCAGCGGCTGTCCACCGGGTGCCAGGCTGTCGTGGCACACCAGCGCCTGGGCCCAGCCGGTCGCCTCACGCGGATCGTCGGTGCGGTACTCGCTGCCGTGCCCGCTGAACCAGAACAGGGCGGTGTCCCCCTTGCGGCTGTGCCCGAGGTGCTCCTCGATGCCCTCCAGCACCGCCGCCCGGGAGGCCCGGCCGTCGCGCAGCGTCCGGACCACGGGCGACGTCCCGCTCCGGTGACGGAGCCAACTCTCCGCCGCCTGGACGTCGTTGACGCAGCCGCGCAGTCGTTGCGAAGGGTCGGGGTAGTCGTTGATGCCTACGAACAGGGCGTACACGGTGCGCATGCGATGATCTTGCCAGGGTCGACGGGGTGGGTGCGGGGCGTTTCCGGGTTGCCGTCCGGTCGTGCGCACCCAACCGCGTGTGAAGCCGGTTGACTTGAGTGAACGTATGGCTCACCTTTGAGCAGCCCACAGCCCCACCGGCACCGGAAGGAACAGCAGCGTGAGTTTCGGGGGACCCTACAACCCGTACCCGCCACCGCCGCCAGGGCCGCCGAACGGAGGACCGTACCCGCCGCCCCCGTACCCCGGACCGTACGTCCCGCCGCAGCCCCACCCCTACGGCCCCCAGCCCTACGTCCCGCAGCCGCAGCCGCCCACTTCCCTGTGGGGCCTGCTCGGCGGTCTTCGGGGCGCCGAATGGCCGCCGCTGCGCGTGCTGTTGCGGGCCGGTCGGCCCCGGATCCACGGCTGTGCCTGGGGGCTGATCCTGATGCCCTGCACCTGGTTCGTGAGCCTGCCGCTGATGGCCGGATACGTCTTCGCCCGCTCGGCCCGCAGCCAGGCGCACCGGCTCTTCCCGCCGCGCGGACACCGCCGTATCGAGGACCCGGACGTCGTGCGCGTGCAGCGCGCGCGGGCCTGGACGGCGGCCCTCATGTCCCTCGGACTGCTGGTCATGTACGGCAAACCCGAGGACATCAGCGTGGCGCAGGAGCAGTACTTCATGCGGCTGGCGGTCACTCCGCCGCTGCTGCTCCTGAGCGCCCCCGTGGTGATCGCCGTCCTGTTCCGCTGGGCGTCGCCCGAGGCGAAGGCCCAGATGCGGCCGCGGCTGCGCGCCGCCGGACGTGCGGCCCTGTGGTACGTGGCCGCGGTGACCGGCATACCGCTGTACGTCGTCGCGATCGCCCTGGCCGAGGAGAACACCGCCGTGGACACGACCGGGTCCGGCTTCCCCTGGCTGATGCTGGCGCTGACCCTGCCCTTCTTCTGGCTGCTGTTCTTCATCTGGTTCGCCACCGGGCCCGCCGTGCGCAGCGGGTTCAACTCCGCGGGCGTCCACGCCGCGCTGCCGGCCCTGCTCACCGCCGTTCTGGTCTGGGAGTTCGCGCTCATCAGCCTGGCGGCGGGCGGACTTCCGCCCGGCCCTCCGGTCGTCCAGATCCTCGCCGTCCTCGCCGGCCCGGCCTCGGTGACGGCGGTGGTCCGCTGGGAACTGCACCGCCTGCGCACCCGTTACGGCGTGGTCGTCCGCGCCTGAGACATCAGCGCACCCGGCGGGGCACCACGCGCTGCCCCGCCGCCCCGTACACCCACGGCGAGGTGCCGTCGATGAACTCGGCGGGGAAGCCGAGCCGGAAGCCGGTGGTCTCCTCCAGCCTGCTCACCACCTCGGCGGGCAGGGCGAGTTCGGCCGCCCCCAGATTGTCTTCGAGCTGCTCGACCCGCCGTGCGCCGATGATCGGGTGCACGGCGGGGGAGTGCGCCATGGTCCAGGCGAGGGCGACCTGCGACGGGGACACGCCGAGCTCGTCCGCCGCCGACTGCACGGCCCGCGCCACGGTGTGCTCGCGCTCGCCGACCGAGTCCGCGGCCAGCCGCGCGGACTCGCCCGCGCCGACGCCACCCGGCCGCGTGTACTTGCCGGACAGGATCCCGCCCTGCAAGGGGCTCCAGGCCGCCACCGACATCCCGAACGCCTCGGCCATCGGCAGCAGTTCCCGCTCGATGTCCCGGTTCAGCAGGCTGTAGGGCACCTGGAGCGCGGCGAACTCCGTCCAACCCCGCAGCTCCGCCAGGGTGTTGGCGCGCGACACCAGCCAGGCCGGGGCGTCCGAGATCCCGATGTACAGCACCTTGCCCGAGCGCACGGCGTCGTCGAGGGCGCGCATCGTCTCCTCGACGGGCGTGTTGCGGTCCCAGATGTGCACCCAGTAGACGTCGATGTAGTCGGTGCCGAGCCGGCGCAGGCTCGTCTCCAGCGACAGCGTCAGGTTCTTGCGGTGGTTGCCCGCGGCGTTCGGGTCCTCGCCGTCGCGCGAGCAGGTGTACTTCGTGGACAGCACGAACCGGTCGCGCCGCCCCTTCAGCAGCTCACCGACGATCGTCTCGCTCAGCCCGTCGCGGTAGTTGACGGCCGTGTCGACGACATTGCCGCCGGCCTCGGCGTACGCGTCGAGGATCCGCGCGCACTCCTCCGGCGGCGTACCCACCCCGCCCTGCTCGCCGAAGGTCATGGCCCCGAGGAACAGCTCGGACACACGCAGCCCGGTACGGCCCAGAAGTCGGTAACGCAAGGAATTCCCCCTCCTTGGATGCTCGGTTCCGCAATCTAGCCGCACCGTGCGCGTCCCGGCCCGGCAGGCATGATTACGTAAGGCCCATGACTGCGATCAGACTGCTCCTCGTCGACGACGACCCGCTGGTGCGGGCGGGTCTGGCCCTGATGATGGGCGGCGCGGACGACATCGAGATCGTCGGCGAGGCCTCCGACGGCGCCGAGGTCGGGGAACTCGTCGAGCGCACCCGCCCGGACGTCGTCCTGATGGACATCCGGATGCCCTCGGTGGACGGCCTGACCGCCACGGAACGGCTGCGGAGCCGCCCGGACGCCCCGCAGGTCGTCCTGCTCACCACCTTCCACGCCGACGACCAGGTCCTGCGAGCCCTGCGCGCGGGCGCCGCCGGGTTCGTCCTCAAGGACACCCCGCCCGCCGAGATCGTCGAGGCGGTGCGGCGCGTCGCGGCCGGCGATCCCGTCCTCTCGCCCACCGTGACCCGGCAGTTGATGGAGCACGCGGCCGGCACCGCCGCCGACCTCCGCCGCACGCGTGCGCGTACCCGCATCGCCGACCTCAACGACCGCGAGCGCGAGGTCGCCGTCGCGGTCGGCCGGGGCCTGGCCAACGCGGAGATCGCCGCCGGCCTCTACATGAGCGTCGCCACCGTGAAGACCCACGTCTCCCGCATCCTGACCAAGCTCGACCTCAACAACCGGGTGCAGATCGCACTGTTGGCGTACGACGCGGGGCTCCTCGACGACGAGGCGGAGACGTTCGAGGAATCGGATAGCGACGGGCACTAGCCTCGGGCGCCGACGAGCGCCGGGAAGGCGACGCGGGGGCGTCCGAGGGGGAGAGGTCATGAGCGGCTACGTCGATCTGGGCGCGCTGGGCGCGGACTTCCGGCGCAATCCGCATCCGGTGTACGCGGGCCTGCGCGCCAAGGGGCCCGTCCACCGGGTCCGGCCGCCCGAATGGCAGTCGGAGACCTGGCTGGTCGTCGGCTACGAGGAGGCGCGGGCGGCGCTGGCCGACCCCCGGCTGGCCAAGGACGGCGCCAAGATCGGCACCCCGGCGCTGGACGAGAGCCTGATCGGCAAGACCCTGCTGAGCACCGACCCGCCCCAGCACACCCGGCTGCGCGGCCTGATCTCCCGCTCGTTCACCCTCCGCCGCGTGGAGGAACTGCGCCCGCGGATCCAGCAGATCACCGACGACCTGCTCGACACGATGCTGCGGCACGGCCGCGCCGACTTGGTGGCGTCGTTCGCGCTCCCGCTTCCGCTCACGGTCATCTGTGAACTGATCGGCGCGCCCGAGATGTCCCGGGCCGAGTTCCGCGAGATGGCCACGGAGTCGATCGCGCCCAGCCGTCCGGGCGCCGAGCACGACGCCTTCGTCGGCCTCGGCGCGTACTTCACCGACCTCATCGCGGACAAGCGGGCCGCGGGCCCGAGCGGTGACCTGCTCAGCGACGTCATCCACTCCACCGTCGAGGACGGCGAGCGGCCCTCCCTGGACGAACTGCGCGGCATGGCCTTCATCCTGCTGATCGCGGGCTACGAGAGCACGGTCAACCTCATCACCAGCGGCGTCCACGCCCTGCTCACCCACCCCGACCAACTCGCCGCGCTCCGGGCCGACATGAACCTGATCGACGGTGCGGTCGAGGAGATGCTGCGCTACGAGGGGCCGATCGAGAACGCGACGTTCCGGTACGCCGCCGAGCCCCTGGAGATAGCCGGTGTCCGGATCGAGGCGGGCGAGCCGGTGATGGTCTCCCTCGCCGCCGCGGACCGGGACGAGGACCGCTATCCCGACCCCGAGCGCTTCGACATCCGCCGCGACAGCCGTGGCCATGTCGCCTTCGGCCACGGCATCCACTTCTGCCTGGGCGCCCCTCTGGCCCGCCTGGAGGCGCGCACGGCGATCCGCGCACTCCTGGAGCGCGCCCCCGACCTCACCCTCGACGGCCCACCCGGCGACTGGCTGCCGGGCACGCTGATCCGCGGCATGCGCAGTCTGCCGGTGCGCTGGTAGGTGTCAGACCGCCGCCGTCCCGTGCCCGCCCGGGAGCTCCGCCAACCGCACGGGTCTGCGCTCGCGCCGGGACACCTCGCAGGCCTCCGCGATCCGCAGCGCCTGCAGGGCCTCGCGGCCGTCGCAGGGGTTGGCCCGCTCGCCCCGGACCACATCCACGAACGCCACCAGCTCCGCCTCGTAGGCGGGCCCGAAGCGTTCCAGGAAACCGGGCCACGGCTTGTCCGCGGCCGGCGGTCCGGTCGGCTCGGTGGACGTGACCGGCGTGCGGTCGTCCAGACCGACGACGATCGTGTCCCGCTCTCCGGCCAGCTCCATGCGTACGTCGTAGCCGGCGCCGTTCAGCCGGGTCGCGGTCGCCGTGGCGAGTGCGCCGTCGTCGAGCGTGAGGACCACCGCCGCGGTGTCCACGTCCCCCGCCTCGCGAAACATCGCGGGCCCCGCGTCCGACCCGGCCGCGTACACGTCGACCACCTCGCGCCCCGTCACCCAGCGCAGCACGTCGAAGTCATGGATGAGGGTGTCCCGGTACAGCCCGCCGGACAGCGGCAGATACGCGGCCGACGGCGGCGCCTGGTCGCTGGTCAGCGCCCGGACCGTGTGCAGACGCCCGAGCCGGCCGGAGCCCACGGCCTCGCGGGCCCCCGCGTAGCCGGCGTCGAAACGGCGCTGGAAGCCCATCTGCAGAACCGTTCCGGCCGTTTCGACCTCGGCGATCGCCTGGAGCGTGCCGGGCAGGTCGAGCGCGATGGGTTTCTCGCAGAACACCGGCAGCCCCGAGCGCGCCGCCCGGCCGATCAGTTCGGCGTGCGCCGATGTCGCCGTCGTGATCACCACGGCGTCCACGCCCCACTTGAAGATCTCGTCCACTCCGGGCGCCGCCGTCTCGCCGAGCCGCAGGGCCAGCCCCTGGGCCCGCGCGGGGTCCGCGTCCGTGAGGATCAGCGAACCGACCTCACGGTGCCGGCTGAGTGTGTTCGCATGGATGGTGCCGATGCGGCCCGTACCGATGACTCCGATGCGCATGGGAACAAAGTGCGGCCGTATCCGCACCCTGTCAATCCGTATGTCCGGACAACCGAACTACACGACTTCCCGTCAACCGGCCACGGAGCTACGCTCGCCCCGTGCCGAAACCAGAAGTGGACCCGACCGTGTCGCTCGACCTCAGTGTGGACCGGAGCAGTCCGGTGCCGTTGTACTTCCAGCTGTCCCAGCAGCTGGAAGCCGCGATCGAGCACGGAGCGCTCACCCCCGGCAGCCTGCTGGGCAACGAGATCGAACTCGCCGCGCGCCTCGGCCTGTCGCGGCCCACCGTCCGCCAGGCCATCCAGTCGCTCGTCGACAAGGGCCTGCTGGTGCGCCGCCGCGGAGTCGGCACCCAGGTCGTCCACAGCCAGGTCAAGCGCCCGCTGGAGCTCAGCAGCCTCTACGACGACCTGGAGGCCGCCGGTCAGCGCCCCGCGACCAAGGTGGTCGTCAACACGCTCGTGCCGGCGTCCGCCGAGGTCGCCGCCGCGCTCGGCGTCACCGAGGGCGCGGATGTGCACCAGGTTGAGCGGCTGCGCCTCGCGCACGGCGAGCCGATGGCGTACCTGTGCAACTACCTGCCCACCGGCCTGTTCGACCTGGACACCGCCCAGCTGGAGGCCACCGGCCTGTACCGGCTGATGCGCGCCGCCGGGATCACCCTGCACAGCGCCCGCCAGTCCATCGGCGCCCGCGCCGCCACCGCCGCCGAGGCCGAGCGGCTCGCCGAGGAGGAAGGCGCCCCGCTGCTCACCATGCAGCGCACGACCTTCGACGACACCGGCCGCGCGGTCGAGTTCGGCGACCACATCTACCGGCCCAGCCGCTATTCCTTCGAGTTCCAGCTCCTCGTACGGCCGTAACAGCCCTGCTCAGCCCTGTTCCACGGGCCCGAGTTCGTCGCAATGTCCGGACAATGCGACCGACTCGCGGTCCCCGGTGCCGCGACGCATGATCCCTGTGTTTGATACTGGGGCGTTTGGGGCTGGTGACATCACCGGCCCCTTGCGTACGTCAGCACACAGCAAGAAGGGCACCGCCTCGTGGCACGCTTGAGGACCTGGGCAGGAATCGCGCTGGCAGGGGCACTGTGCGTGTCCCTCGCCAGTTGCAGCAGCACCGGCGGCAAACGCGCCGAGGACGCCCGCAAGGCCGCGGCGGCCCAGGGGAAGGCGGCGGTGAACACCCCCCGCTGGACCTTCGCGATGATCACCCACTCGGGCGACGGCGACACCTTCTGGGACATCGTCCAGAGCGGCGCCGAGCAGGCCGCCGTCAAGGACAACATCAACTTCCTGTACTCGCACGACGACGAGGCCCAGCAGCAGGCACAGCTCGTCGACGCCGCCGTCGACAAGCAGGTCGACGGGATCATCGTCACCCTCGCCAAGCCCGACGCCATGAAGGCCGCCGTGGCCCGCGCCCGCAAGGCCGGCATCCCGGTGATCACCGTCAACTCGGGCTCCGAGGAGTCCAAGGACTTCGGCGCGCTGACGCACATCGGCCAGGACGAGACCATCGCCGGCCAGGCGGTCGGCGAGGAGCTGAACAAGCGCGGGAAGAAGAAGGCGGTCTGCGTCCTGCACGAGCAGGGCAACGTCGGCCACGAGCAGCGCTGCGCGGGCGTCAAGGAGACCTTCGACGGGACCGTGCAGAACCTGTACGTCACCGGCACGAGCATGCCGGACGTACAGTCCGCGATCAGCGCCAAACTCCAGGCCGACGAGTCCGTCGACGCCGTCGTCACCCTCGGCGCCCCGTACGCCGACACCGCGGTGAAGGCCAAGCAGGACGCGAACAGCAAGGCCGAGATCGACACCTTCGACCTCAACGCCAAGGTGGCGGCCGAACTCAAGGACGGCACCCTCGGCTTCGCCGTCGACCAGCAGCCGTACCTCCAGGGCTACGAGGCCGTGGACCTGCTGTGGCTGTACAAGTACAACGACGACGTGCTCGGCGGCGGTCAGCCCGTGCTGACCGGCCCGCAGATCATCACCAAGGACCAGGCCGCCGCGCTGGAGGAGTACACGAAGCGGGGCACCCGATGAGCGCGACCGTGGACGAGCGGCTGCTGGAGACCTCACCGCTGCGCAAGCTGCTCGGCCGGCCCGAGCTCGGCTCGGTCGTCGGCGCGATCGCCGTCTTCGTCTTCTTCGCGCTCGTCGCCGACGGCTTCCTGCGCGCCTCCAGCCTGAGCACGGTCCTGTACGCCTCCTCGACGATCGGCATCATGGCCGTCCCCGTCGCGCTGCTGATGATCGGCGGCGAGTTCGACCTGTCCGCGGGCGTCCTGGTGACCTCCTCGGCCCTGGTGTCGTCGATGTTCAGCTACCAGATGACGGCGAACACCTGGGTCGGCGTAGGAGTGTCCCTGCTGGTCACCCTGGCCATCGGCGCCTTCAACGGCATCATGCTCACCCGCACCAAGCTGCCGAGCTTCATCATCACGCTCGGCACCTTCCTGATGCTGACCGGCATGAACCTCGGCTTTACCAAGCTGATCAGCGGCACGGTCTCCACGAAGTCGATCGCCGACATGGAGGGCTTTCCCAGCGGCCACGACGTCTTCGCCTTGACCCTGACGATCGGCGACGTCGACTTCAAGGTCACCATCCTGTGGTGGCTGGGCCTGGTCGCCCTCGCCTCGTGGATCCTGCTGCGCACCCGCGCCGGCAACTGGATCTTCGCGGTCGGCGGCAACCAGGAGGCGGCCCGCGCGGTCGGCGTGCCCGTCACCAGGACCAAGATCGGCCTCTACATGGGCGTCGCCTTCGGCGCCTGGATCTCCGGCCAGCACCTGCTCTTCTCCTACGACGTCGTCCAGTCCGGCGAAGGCGTCGGCAACGAGCTCATCTACATCATCGCGGCCGTCATCGGCGGCTGTCTGATCACCGGCGGCTACGGCAGCGCGGTCGGCTCGGCGGTCGGCGCGTTCATCTTCGGCATGACGAGCAAGGGCATCGTCTTCGCCGAATGGAACCCCGACTGGTTCAAGTTCTTCCTCGGAGCGATGCTGCTCCTCGCGACCCTGCTCAACGCCTGGGTCCGCAAGCGCGCGGAGGCCACCAAGTGACGCAGACGGCAGAACGTACCGCGCTCGTCGAGCTGGCGGACGTCAGCAAGCACTACGGCAACATCCGCGCCCTCGAAGGCGTCTCCCTGGAGGTCCACGCGGGGGAGATCACCTGCGTGCTGGGCGACAACGGCGCGGGCAAGTCCACCCTGATCAAGATCATCGCCGGGCTGCACCAGCACGACGGCGGCGTCCTGCGCCTCGACGGCGAGGAGACGAAGCTGTCCTCCCCGCGCGAGGCCCTGGACCGCGGTATCGCCACCGTCTACCAGGACCTGGCCGTCGTACCGCTCATGCCGGTGTGGCGGAACTTCTTCCTCGGCTCCGAACCGCGCAAGGGCGTGGGCCCCTTCAAGCGCATGGACGTCGACTTCATGCGCCGCACGACGCACGCCGAACTCCTCCGCATGGGCATCGACCTGCGCGACGTCGACCAGCCCATCGGCACGCTCTCCGGCGGCGAGCGCCAGTGCGTGGCGATCGCCCGCGCGGTCCACTTCGGTGCGAAGGTCCTCGTCCTGGACGAGCCGACGGCGGCCCTCGGAGTGAAGCAGTCGGGCGTGGTCCTGAAGTACGTGGCGGCGGCGCGGGACGAGGGCCTGGGGGTTGTCTTCATCACACACAATCCGCATCACGCGTATATGGTCGGCGACCGCTTCGTCCTGCTGAAGCGCGGCACGATGGTCGGCAACCACGCCCGGGACTCCATCACCCTGGACGAGCTGACGAGGCAGATGGCGGGCGGAAACGAGCTGGACGATCTGGCCCACGAGCTGGAGAGAAGCTGAGGCGCGCGGGGAACTGCGCGAGCAGCCACATACGGCCTGTAGACGGCGTACGTCATGAACCACCCCATTGTTTCCCTGTACGGCACCCAGCCCTACGGTGAGGCAGAATCGGGCTTGATGAGCACCTACGGCACCTTCAACGCCCCCATCGGCTCCCGCCGCGCGCCGGCGCTCCGCACCGTCGGCACAAGGGAGCGCCGGTCACACCTGACCGCGCCCCGCGTGCCGACCGTGGGGATCGACATCGGCGGCACCAAAGTCATGGCGGGCGTCGTCGACGCCGACGGCAACATCCTGGAGAAGGTCCGCACGGAGACCCCGGACAAGTCCAAGAGCCCCAAGGTCGTCGAGGACACCATCGTCGAGCTGGTGCTGGACCTGTCCGACCGGCACGACGTGCACGCGGTCGGCATCGGCGCGGCCGGCTGGGTCGACGCCGACCGCAACCGCGTCCTGTTCGCCCCCCACCTGTCCTGGCGCAACGAGCCGCTGCGCGACCGCATCGCCGGGCGCCTCGCGGTCCCCGTGCTCGTCGACAACGACGCCAACACCGCCGCCTGGGCGGAGTGGCGCTTCGGTGCCGGACGCGGCGAGGACCACCTCGTCATGATCACGCTGGGCACCGGCATCGGCGGCGCGATCCTGGAGGACGGCCAGGTCAAGCGCGGCAAGTTCGGGGTCGCCGGCGAGTTCGGGCACATGCAGGTCGTCCCCGGCGGCCACCGCTGCCCCTGCGGCAACCGCGGCTGCTGGGAGCAGTACAGCTCCGGCAACGCGCTCGTGCGCGAGGCGCGCGAACTGGCGGCGGCCGACTCCCCGGTGGCGTACGGGATCATCGAGCACGTCAAGGGCAACATCTCCGACATCACCGGCCCGATGATCACCGAGCTGGCCCGCGAGGGCGACGCCATGTGCATCGAGCTGCTCCAGGACATCGGCCAGTGGCTGGGCGTCGGCATCGCCAACCTGGCGGCCGCCCTCGACCCCTCCTGCTTCGTCATCGGCGGCGGCGTCTCGGCCGCCGACGACCTGCTGATCGGCCCCGCGCGGGACGCCTTCAAGCGCCACCTGACCGGCCGCGGCTACCGCCCCGAGGCCCGCATCGCGCGCGCCCAGCTCGGCCCCGAGGCCGGCATGGTCGGCGCCGCCGACCTCGCCCGCCTGGTCGCCCGCCGCTTCCGGCGCGCCAACCGGCGCCGCGTGGAGCGCTACGAACGCTACGAGCGGTACGCGCAGGCCCGCCGCGCGTCCCAGGGGTCCGCGTGACCCCTGATCTGCCCCGCCAGGCCGAACCGGCGGACGAACGATCCCGGCGCATCGAGGACCGGCGTCACATGATCCGCCGCAGGACGCTCACCCTGCTCATCATCGGTCTGCTCATCGGCGTCCCGGCCGGCTATCTGGTGATCTCCGCCAACCAGAGCCGCGACAGCGGCAAGGCCAAGGAGGCCAAGTACTCGGCCACCGGCCTCACCGAGGGCTGGCCGTCGAAGGTGCAGCGCCGCCTCTACCAGGTGCCGATCCCGCACCCGGCGAACCAGGTCGCGCACTACGAGACGAACAACTGGCGGACCAGCCGTCTCTACGTCCAGTTCCAGACCACGCACGCCGGCCTGGACGCCTTCCTGGCCGGCATCGGGATGAGCCGGGACGACCTGAAGGAGGGCGACATCACCATCGGCGCCCGCGACCGGTCGATCACCGGCTGGACCTTCTCGGGCGAGGGCGCCCGGCCGGGCAAGTACTACGGCCTGGTGCACCAGCAGAAGAACCCGGCGCCGACGCTGGACGTGGTCGTGAACACGGGCAACCCGACTTATCCGATGGTGTACGTCGTCTCGCGCACGGTTCCTTGATCGGTCGGTCGTCTCGTGGGGATCGGCCTGCCGCGGCCGATTGTCAGACCCCGCCCGTAGAGTCGAAGACGTCTGATCCGACTCACGGCCGGGAGGTGACAGGGCGTATGAGCGACACGGCCACGGTGGCCGGGGCGACGGCGGAGGCCGTCTCCGTGCGGCTCGCCGCCGTCTTCCTGCCCGCGCCCCTGCCGCGCGAGGGCCGGATCGCCTTCTGGGACCCCGAGGACGGCCCGCTGCCCGCCGAGCACACCGACCTCACCCTCGTACGACGGCACGGCTCCGGAGTGCGCCGCCGGACCACCCCCGCCGTGACGCTCCCGCTGGGCGAGGCGCTGCCGTTGCTCGTGCGCGCCCGGCGCGACCCGGCCGCCCATCCCGCCACCGCGTGCTGGGGCGCCGCCGCCCTGCACGCCCTGCGGCTGGTCGCGCGCGGCCGGCTGCTGCCCGGACTGACCCCCACCGGCCACGACGCCTGGCGGGCCGGGCCCCTGGACCCGGACGACATCGCCCACCTACGGGCGATCGCCGCCGCCCTGCCGCACGAGGGCCATGCGGTCCCGCTCCCGGGTACCGGCCCCCTCCGGCTGCCCGAACCGGAAGCGCTGATGCGCTGCTTCCTCGACGCGGTCGCGGACACCCTGCCCCGCACCCCGGCCGCGCCGTACGCCTCGGGAAAGCCCTTCGCGGACCGGCGGCCGCAGCGACTGCCCGGCGCCCACGACTGGGCGGCCGAGGTCGCCGCCGGGATGGACGCCGGGGTAAGGATCTCGCTGCGCCTGGATCTGTCGGCGTACGAACTCTTCGACGGCGAGGGGGGTGTCCGCTCGGCGGGTGCCGCCATCGTGCAGGTGCACAGCCTCGCCGATCCCACCCTCGTGATCGACGCGGCGGCGCTGTGGGCGGGCGAGGCGGACTCGGCCTTCGGCCCCCGCGCGCGCGTGGACGCCGCCCTCGCGGTGCGGCGCGCGGCCCGCGTGTGGCCGCCGCTGGACCGGCTCGCCGAGCAGGACGTCCCCGACGTACTGGCCCTGTCCGACGAGGAGTTGGGCGACCTCCTCGGAGTGGCGGCGTCCCGGCTCGCGGCGGCGGGAGTCGGCGTGCACTGGCCCCGGGACCTGGCCCAGGACCTCACCGCGGCCGCGGTGGTACGACCGGCGCCGGGCTCGGCGACCGACGGAACCGGGTTCTTCGAGAGCGAGGAACTGCTCCAGTTCCGCTGGCAGTTGGCGCTCGGCGGGGAGCCGCTCAGCGAGGCCGAGATGGACGCCCTCGCCGAGGCGCACCGCCCGGTCGTCCGGCTGCGCGACCACTGGGTGCTGGTCGACCCGGCCCTGGTCCGCAAGGCCCGCAAGCGCGAACTGGGCCTGCTCGACCCGGTCGACGCACTGTCGGTCGCCCTCACCGGCACCGCCGACGTCGACGGCGAGACCGTCGAGGCCGTTCCCGTCGGCGCCCTCGCCGCCCTGCGCGACCGGCTGACGGCGGGCATCCGCCCCGCCGAACCGCCGCCCGGCCTGGACGCCACCCTGCGCGACTACCAACTGCGGGGCCTGGCCTGGCTGGACCTGATGACCTCCCTCGGCCTCGGCGGCTGCCTCGCCGACGACATGGGCCTCGGCAAGACGATCACGGTCATCGCCCTGCACCTCAAGCGGGCCCGCAGCGAGCCGACCCTGGTGGTCTGCCCCGCCTCGCTGCTGGGCAACTGGCAGCGCGAGATCACCCGCTTCGCCCCCGGCATCCCCGTCCGCCGCTTCCACGGCCCCGACCGCACCCTGGACGACCTGGCCGGCGGCTTCGTCCTGACCACCTACGGCACCATGCGCTCGGCGGCACCGACGCTGGGCCGGCAGAGCTGGGGCATGGTCGTCGCCGACGAGGCACAGCACGTCAAGAACCCCTACTCGGCCACGGCGAAGGCACTGCGCACCATCCCGACGCCCGCGCGCGTGGCCCTGACCGGCACCCCCGTGGAGAACAACCTCTCCGAACTGTGGGCACTGCTGGACTGGACGACACCCGGGCTGCTCGGACCCCTGAAGTCCTTCCGCGCCCGGCACGCGCGCGCGGTGGAGAACGGCGAGGACGAGGAGGCGGTGGAGCGGCTGGCCCGTCTGGTGCGCCCCTTCCTCCTGCGCCGCAAGAAGTCCGACCCCGGCATCGTGCCGGAACTGCCGCCCAAGACGGAGACGGACCACCCGGTGCCGCTCACCCGCGAACAGGCCGCGCTGTACGAGGCGGTGGTGCGCGAGTCGATGCTGGCCATCGAGACGGCGGAGGGCATCGCGCGCCGTGGCCTGGTACTGAAGCTGCTGGGCGCGCTGAAGCAGATCTGCGACCACCCCGCGCTGTATCTGAAGGAGGAGGTCCCGCCGACGGCCGCCGACCGCCTGATGGCCCGCTCCGGCAAACTGGCCCTGCTGGACGAGCTGTTGGACACCTTGCTGGCCGAGGACGGCTCCGCCCTCGTCTTCACGCAGTACGTCGGGATGGCCCGCCTGATCACCTCCCACCTCGCCGCCCGCGCGGTCCCGGTGGACCTCCTGCACGGCGGCACACCGGTACCCGAGCGTGAGCGCATGGTGGACCGCTTCCAGAGCGGTGCGACGCCGGTGCTGGTGCTGTCCCTGAAAGCGGCGGGCACCGGACTGAACCTCACCCGCGCGGGTCACGTCGTGCACTTCGACCGCTGGTGGAACCCGGCCGTGGAGGAACAGGCCACCGACCGCGCCTACCGCATCGGCCAGACCCAGCCCGTCCAGGTCCACCGTCTGATCACGGAGGGCACCGTCGAGGACCGCATCGCCGAGATGCTGGAGGCCAAGCGCGCCCTGGCCGACGCGATCCTCGGCTCCGGCGAGTCCGCCCTCACGGAACTGACCGACCGCGAACTGACCGACCTGGTCCGCCTCCGGAGGACGACATGACCCCCCGCCCGTCGGAGGAGGCCCGCCGCGCCCTGCGGGCCGCACGGGAACGTGACCGACAGGGGGAGCGGGCCGACGGGAACTCCCCGACGGGAGCCCCCGCGGAGACCCCGGCCCAGGACCAGACCGTCACGACTGAGCCGACAGCACCCGAGTCCGTCCCCCGCCCGGCAGACGCGGCACGCGCGGCACTCCGCCGAGCGACTTCCGCCGCTCGCGAGACGACGAGGGACGCCGACGCCGACGCCGAGACCGGGGAGGACGGGTCTGCCTGGAGCGGTGTTGTCGGGGCGGGTGGGGCCACTGCGGGTGGGGCCGTCGGGGCGGAAGGGTCCGCTGTGGGGGGTGCCGTCGGGGCGGGCCGGTCCGCTGTGGGTGGGGCCACTCCGGGTGGTGCCGCTGGATTGGGCGGGTCTGCTGCGGGTGGGTCCGCTGGGGTGGAGGGGTCCAGTGAGGGTGGGGCGGCCAAGGCGGGCGGGTCTGCCCCGGGTGGTGCCGCTGGATTGGGCGGGTCTGCTGCGGGTGGGTCCGCTGAGGTGGAGGGGTCCAGTGAGGGGGGCGCGGCCAAGGCGGGCGGGTCTGCCCCGGGTGGTGCCGCTGGATTGGGCGGGTCTGCTGCGGGTGGGTCCGCCGGGGTGGAGGGGTCCACTGAGGGTGGCGCGGCCAAGGCAGGCGGGTCCACCGCGAGCGGTGCCGCGAAGGGAGGCGGGTCCACCCCGGGTGGTGCCGCCGGAGCAACCACGCCCACCCGGAGCAGCGCCGCCGGAGCAACCACGCCCACCCGGAGCAGCGCCGCCGGAGCAACCACGCCCACCCGGAGCAGCGCCGCCGGAGCAACCACGCCCACCCCGAGCAGCGCCGCCGGAGCAACCACGCCCACCCCGAGCAGCCCTGCCGCGCCAGGCGCGTCCACCCCGAACCCCGTAGCCGCGGAGCGCAGCGCCCGCCCCGCGGATGTCGCGCGCGAGGCGTTGCGTGCCGCTCGTCGGGACCGGCGCCTGGCCGAGCAGACCACGCAGACCACGCGGGCCACGAGCACCTCAGGCACCGCGGGCGCCGTGCCCTCCCGCACCCCCCGCCGCCCCGCGCGCCCGGCGCCCCCGGCCCGGAGCGAGGCGTCCGTCGTCCGGGCCCGGGAGCTGCGGGAGCTGCTGGCAGGGGCGTTCCGGATGCCCGCCGGGACGGATGAGCCGGAGGGGGAGCCCTCGCCGAGCCCACGGTCTGCGACCCGACCCCCGGCCCCGTCGGAGGCTGCACGCGCCGACGCCGCCTGGGACACCGGCTCGATGGCGGACACGGAGGCCGAGCGTGCAGTCCCGCGGGCTGGCACACCCGCCGGCACTCCGGCAACCCCCGAGCGTGCAGTCCCGCTGGCCGGCACACCTGTCGGCGCCCCGGCGTCCCCCGAGCGTGCCGTCTCGACGGCAGGCACGCCCGCCGGCACCCCGGCAGCAGCCCCGCACGTCCCCCGCTCCATGGCCGCCCCCGCCCGCGACGGCGACCTGCGGCGTACCTTCCCGGCCTTTCCCGCCCGGAGCACCGGAGGTGTCGGCTTCGCGGAGACCTGGTGGGGCAATGCGTGGGTGTCGGCTCTGGAGGAAGGGGCGCTCGACGCCAAGCGGCTGGTGCGTGGGCGGGCGTATGCGGAGCAGGGGCATGTGGACGCGATCACCGTGACGCCGGGGCTCGTCCTCGCGTACGTACAGGGCAGCCGCCCCCGGCCGTACCGCGTCCAGGTCCGGCTGCGCACGCTGGACGACGCCGACTGGGAGCGGTTCCTGGACGCCGCCGCCGAACGGCCCGGTCACATCGCGGCCCTGCTGGACAAGGAGATGCCGCAGTCCCTCGCCGCGTGCGGGGTGCCGCTGCTGCCCGGCCCGCGTGATCTGGACCCCCGGTGCAGCTGCCCCGACTCCGGCCATCCCTGCAAGCACGCGGCCGCCCTCTGCTACCAGACGGCACGCCTGCTCGACGAGGACCCCTTCGTCCTGCTCCTGCTGCGCGGGCGGGGCGAACGCGAACTTCTCGACGCCCTGTCCCGCCTGAGCGCGGCCCGCGCGGCTCGTGCCGCCCAGGAGCGGGAGCCGGCACCGCTGCCGGGCGTACGGGCGAGCGACGCCCTCGCATCCCGCGAACTCCCGCCCCTGCCCATGCCGTTGCCTGTGCCTCCGCATCCCGAGCAGCCCCCGGTCTACCCGGCGGCACCGGGCGGCCCCGACCCCTTCGCGCTGGACCAGCTGGCGACCGACGCCGCCGCCCGGGCCCACGCGCTGCTCGCCACCGGCCGCGACCCGGTCGGAGAGCTGACCCTGTGGCAGGACGCCGTACGGCTCGCCGCGGCCCGCCCCGGTTCCGGACTCACCGCCGGCACCCGCGCCCTGTACTCCTCGCTCGCCGGCGCCGCCGACCGCACCCCGGCCGAGCTGGCCCGCGCGGTCGCCGCCTGGCGTCAGGGCGGCCCGGAGGGTCTCGCCGTACTGGAAGAGCCGTGGGACCCCCCGGCCGGCCGCTTCGACCGCGCCCGCCCGCTCCTCCTGGCCGCCGACCTGCCCGCCTTCCGCCCCTGGCGCAACCACCTCACCCACCCCCGCGGCCATGTCCAGCTCCGCCTCGGCTGCGACGGCCTCTGGTACGCCTACGAGTCGGAGCCGGGCCACGACGACTGGTGGCCCCGAGGCACCCCGGACCTGGACCCGGTCGGCGCCCTGACCGGCCTGGGCGGCCCTGTCGAACCCTGACAGAAGCGCCCGGCGCGCTGCTGCCCCGGGGTCCGGACGTCGCTCGAAGTCCCCGTGAGGTCCCTCAAGGTTCCGCCGAGGTCCCGCAAGGTCCTTTCAGGTCCCTTGCCAGGGCTTGCGGCCCCCGGGCGGGGGCCCTTGGGCCCTGTACCGCGAGCAAATGCGGACAGATGCTGAGATTCTGGACATGCGGTACTCGGGACCTTGCACACAGGGCGGTGAGCGTCGTGGCAGCGAGCGACGAAACCCCGCACGAACCTGCCGTCCCGTCCCTCGACCCGCTCGGGGACCCGTTTCTGCGGACCCGCTTCGCCGTGCCGAGCAGACCCGGCACCTTCCTGCGGCGCGAACGGCTGGTGAAACACCTCGACCAGGGACTGTCGACACCGTTGATCATGGTCGACGGGGCCGCCGGCGCGGGCAAGACCCTGCTGGTCGCCGACTGGGTCACGGGTCTCGCGGAGCCCGTCGCCTGGCTCAGCCTCGACTCGGCGGTCCAGGGCCCGGCGATGTTCTGGGCCCATCTGCTCCAGTCCCTGCGCACCAGCGGCGTGTCGGTGCCCCGCGAGATCGGCTTCCCCAGCGGGCCGGGCGCGGTGAGCCACACGCTGCTGGCCCGGCTCGCCGCGGCGCTCAGCAGCCGCGACCGGACCGTGACGGTGGTGCTCGACGAGTACGACCGGATCACCGCCCCGGACATCTCGGAGCAGCTGGAGTTCGTCCTGCACCACGCCGGACCCGGACTGCGCCTGGTCCTCGTCACCCGCACCGAGCCGCTGATGCCGTTGCACCGGTACCGGGCGGCCGGTGAGATCACCGAGATCAGGGACGCCGAGCTGGCCTTCACGCCCGAGGAGACGGTCGCCCTGCTGGAGCGGCACGGGCTGCGTCTGTCCGTCGAGGCGGCGGGCGCCCTGGTGGACCGTACGCAGGGCTGGGCGGCCGGCCTGCGGCTGTGCGCCCTGGCCGCGCAGCAGAGCCCGGACCCGGAGGTGTATCTGAAGGAGTTCGAGGCGGGCCACAGCGCCGTCGCCGACTTCCTGCTGGCCGAGGTGCTCAAACGGCAGCCGCCCCGGACCCAGGACCTGCTGCTGCGGGTCAGCGTGCTGGAGCGCTTCTGCGCCGACCTGGCGGACGCCCTGACCGGGCGGACCGGCGCCGAGCCCGTGCTCGCCGGTCTGCACCGCGAGAACGCCTTCGTCGAGGACCTCGGGCACAGCTGGTACCGCCTCCATCCGCTGTTCCGGGAGATACTCCGGGCGCATCTGCGGGAGCGTTCGCCCGGACTGGAGCCGGAACTGCACCGGCGGGCGGCGCACTGGCTGCGCCGGTCGGGATCGCTGTCGGAGATGGTCGCCCACGGCGCCGCCGCCGAGGACTGGGAGTTCACCGCGGGCGCCCTGGTGGACGACCTGGCGATCGGACAGCTGTTCACCGGCCTGTGCTCCGACGAGCTGGTCGGCCTGTTCGCCGGCATGGGACCCGAGACGTCGAGCCCCGCCACCCACCTGGTCCGCGCGGCCAGCGACCTGTCCCGGCAGGACCTCGACAGCGGTCTCGCCCACCTGGAGCACGCCGAGGAGCAGCTGACCGCCGACGACTCCGGCCCGCCCGCGGCCCAGCTGAGCTGCGCCCTGTTGCAGGCCGTGGCCGCCCGGCTGTCCGGATCGCCGGGCCGGGCGGAGCGGGCCGCTCAGGCGGCCCGGGAACTGCAGCGGGAGGTGCCCGCCCAGCTGCTGGACCAGCACCCGGAGCTGCCCGCGCTCCTGCTGACCCATGTGGGCTCGGCACGGCTGTGGGCCGGCCGTTTCGACGAGGCGCGCGAGGCACTGACCGCGGTCGCCGAGAGCGGTGGCGGTGCCTCCACGGCAGTCCCCCGGGAGCAGTCCCTGGGCCACCTGGCGCTGATCGACTACCTCGACGGGTGGCCGAGCCGGGCGGAGCGCAGCGCGTTCTCGGCGATGACCGAGTCCGAGCAGTTCGGTCTGCCCCGGCGGTGCGGCTCCGGACTGGAGCGGGTGGTCCTGGCAGCGGTGGCCATCGACCGCAACGAGCTGAGCCGGGCCCAGACCCTCCTGGACGAGACGCCCGACTCGGCGGCCCGGGACCCGGTGACGGCCGCGGGCCGGTCCCTTGCGACGGCCCGTCTGCTGCTGGCCCGCGGCAAGGCGCGCGACGCGCTGGCCGCCGTCGAACCGGCGGTGGAGGCGGACGTGGCCTCGCCCTGGGCACAGACGCAGGCCGTCCTGGTCGCCTCCGCCGCCCACCTGGCCGAAGGCCGCCCGGAGGAGGCCGCCGAGGTGCTGCGGCAGGCAGCCGCCGAGCAGCCGGAGTGCGCCGTGGGCGCGGCCCGGGCCCACCTCGCGGCAGGCCACCGGCTGGCGGCCATCGAGGTGCTCGACGCCATCGCCGACGAGGGGCGCGCGGGCCCGGCGGTGCACGTCCGCGCCACGCTGGTGCGGGCGCAGGCCGCGCACACCGCGGGCGATGTCTCCTCCGCCCGCCGGCTGCTCGCGGAGGCACTCCTGGAAGCCCGGCGCGAACGCCTGCGCCGCCCCTTCCTCGAAGCCGGCCCGTGGCTGCGGCCCTACCTCGCCTCGCCGCCCCTGCGCCACCTGGCCGCCGGCTGGCTCATACCGGGCCGCGCGGCACACAGCGAGCTCCCGCCGTCTGCCGCCGGGGCCGCCCCGGTGCTGGTGGAGCCGCTGAGCGGACGTGAGCGCGAGGTGCTCCAACGGCTCGCCGAGATGATGTCGACCGAGGACATCGCCGTAGATCTGTTCGTGTCGGTGAACACGGTGAAGACCCACCTCAAGAGCGTCTACCGGAAGCTGGCGGTGAACCGGCGCAACGACGCGGTGCGGCGGGCCCGTGAGCTGCGGCTGCTGTGACCGGGTGCCGCCGGTGCTTCCCCCGCGGCGGGTGAGGCGGTCGGCCGGTGTTTCGGCTGCGATGGTCGGGTGAACGCCATGAAGCGCTGGCGGGCGTTGATTGTTCTCGGGACGGCCCAGTTCCTGATGGTCCTGGACACCTCCGTCATGAACGTCTCGATCAGCCAGCTGGTCGAGGACTTCGACACCGAGGTCACCGCCATCCAGGCGGTCATCACCCTGTACGCGCTTGTCATGGCCGCCTTCATGGTCACCGGCGGCCGGATCGGCGACATGCTGGGCCGGCGACGCCTGTTCCTGCTGGGCATGGGCGTCTACGGCGTCGGCTCGGCCCTGACCGCGGTGGCTCCGACCCTGTGGGTGCTGGCCCTGGGCTGGTCGGTCATCGAGGGGCTCGGCGCCGCCATGGTGCTGCCGGCCATGGCGGCCCTCGTCGCGGAGTCCTACCGCGGCCGGGACCGCGCCCTCGCCTACGGCGTCATCGGCGGTCTCGCGGGCGCGGGGATCGCGGTCGGCCCGCTGCTCGGCGGCTGGATGACGACGTACCTGACCTGGCGCCTGGTCTTCGCCGGCGAGGTCCTCGTGGTCCTTGCCGTTCTGCTGGCGCGCCGGGCGGTCCCGGACATCGCCCGCCAGGGTCCGCGCCCGCGGCTGGACGCATTCGGTGCCGCGCTCTCGGCGGCCGGGCTCGGCCTCGGCGTGCTCGGCGTCCTGCAGAGCAGCTCCTGGGGCTGGGTGAAGCCCCGCAACGCCCCCTTCACCGTCCTGGGCTTCGCACCGACGCTGTTCGTCATCGGCGCCGGAGTGGCGGTCCTGGCCGTCTTCGTGCGCCGGCAGCGCAGGCTGGAGTCCACCGGCGGCGAACCACTGGTGCACCTGTCCCTGCTGAACAGGCCCGCGCTCAGGTCCGGCCTGATGACGCTGGTGAGCCAGAACCTCATCCTGCTGGGGCTGTTCTTCACCATCCCCCTGTATCTGCAGGTGGTGCAGGGCTTCAACGCCTTCGAGACCGGGCTGCGCCTGCTCCCCGTCTCCGTGACCATGCTCCTGGCCTCGATGGGCGGCTCCCGGCTGGGGCGGGTGGCGGGACCGCGCGCAGTGGTCCGGTTCGCCCTGCTGACGCTGACAGCGGCCGTCGTATGGCTGCTGGCCACCATCGACCCGGTCATCGACGACGCCCAGTTCGCCGGGGCCATGGCCGTGCTGGGCCTGGGCATGGGGCTGCTCGCCTCCCAGCTCGGCAACGTCGTCCAGTCCAGCGTCGGCGAGGAGGAGCGCAGCGAGGTCGGAGGACTTCAGTTCACGGCGCAGAACCTGGGATCGGCGCTGGGGACCGCGCTCATCGGCTCCCTGCTCATCGGCGCCCTGGCCCATGCCTTCACCACGCAGGTGGAGGACGACCCGCGGCTGTCGGAGGAAACCCGCACGCAGACCGGTGTGGCGCTCGAAGCGGGCATCGCCTTCGTGCCCACCGACCAGGTCCGCACGGCGGCCGAGCGCGCCGGACTGCCGCCCGCCGAGGTCGACGCCGTCACGGAGTCCTACGCCTCGGCCCAGCTCGACGGCCTGAAGGCGGCGATCCTGGCCGCCGGCGGCATCACCCTCGCCAGCTTCCTGGTGACCCCTCACCTGCCGACGGACCGCACGCGACCTTCCGGGCAACCGCAGACCGACGCCCCCGGTGCCGTGCGCTGACTCCCGGAGGGCCCCATGCCGAGCACCGACCTCGCCGCCGCCCGGCAGCGCAGGGCAGAGCGCCGCGCCCACGCCGACTACACCGGAGGCGTCTACGGCTCCATGCTCGCCGCCACCGTGGTGATCGGCGCCGGCTCACTGGGCCACTTCCCCCGCCTGGAACTGGTCCTCCTGCTGCTGCTGACCGGCGGCGTCTTCTGGGTGGCGCATGTGCACGCCCAGCTGTTCGGCGCCCGTATGGCGCAGCACGCCCTCGACCGCCGTACCGTCCTGCACGCGTGCCGGGACGAATGGCCGATCGTCAAGGCGGCCGTGCCGCCGGCCGTTGCCGTGGCCGTCAGCCCGCTGCTGGGCCTGGACGTACGGGGCGCCCTGTGGCTGGCGCTCGCCGTGGCGGTGGCCGGACAGGTGGGCTGGTCGGTGGCCGCGGCGCGACGGTTCGGTGCCTCCCGGCGCCAGATGGCCCTCACGGCCTCGGTCAACCTGTTCCTCGGCCTGCTGATCATCCTGTTCAAGCTCACCCTGACGCACTGACCTCCCAGGTCACCTGCGCCGGGTGAGGCAGGGCGGCACCCCGAGCCGGGACGATGAGGAAACAGAGCGCAGCAGGTCTGCCATCGGCTGTCGGCGGGAGAGCGGCTCATGCGCTACGAGATCCGCATCGAGGGACACGTGTCGGAGACGCTGGCCAAGGCGTTCCCGGAGCTGAACCACGTGGTGATGGCCGGGCAGACGGTGCTGTACGGGCCCGTCGTCGACGAGGCCCACCTCTACGGGCTGCTCGCCCGGTTCCGGTCGGTGGGCCTGCGAGTGGTGGAGATGCGACAGCTGCCCGAATGACCTCGCCCCGGCCGCCCGTCACAGTTCGGCCGTGCGGATCCTCCCCGAGCGGGCGGCCACGCCCAGCGCCTGGAAGTCCCGCTCGTTCCGGTCGGCGTACGCCTGCGCGAAGTCGGCCAGCGCCCGGTCGAAGCGGTCGCTGCCGCCCAGGTAGGCCGCGATGGCGACGGGGTCGCCGGAGCGGGCGTGGGCCCTTGCCAGACTGGCCCCGCACAGCTGCCCGAACAGGCGCAGCAGACCCGGGCCCATGGTGTCCGGCAGCGCGATGCCCTTCCAGTCCCGCAACTGCCGTACGTAGAAGTCCCGGCCGCGTCCGTCCAGGCCCACGACATGGGTCCAGCCGAGGAAGATGTCGCTGGTCGTCTGGATCAGCCGCTGTCCGGCCACGACACGGCGGCCCTGGTTGTCGTAGCGCTCGCCGTCGGTGTGCGCGGCCAGCACCGACTCCTGTGCCTCCTTGGCCTGGAGCAGCAGGGGATCGTCGTCGTCCCTGCCGAGCAGCAGCAGGATCCAGCAGCGCGTGCCGACGCTGCCGACGCCCACCACCTTGCGGGCCATGTCCACCAGGCGGTAGTGGCGCAGCAGGTGCCGGCGCTCGGACGACAGGGTGCTCGCATACCGCTCGACGACCATGCGCAGCTCCTTCTCCTGCGCGTCCCCGGACCGGTCGGTCAGCAGGTCGCGCAGGGGAGTGACGAGCGGGGGGTCCGGCGCGAACCGGCGTCCCTCGGCCGTCATCCGGGTGAGTTTGGCGAAGGCCTGGACGTTGGTGCGGGTCCGGGCCTTGGCCGTCGCCTCGGCGGTCCGGCGCCGGGCCTCCTTGCTCATCGAGGAGGCCAGCAGCTCCCGCATCCGGTCGGCGTCGTCCTGGGCGTACCAGACGTCGAGTGTGCGCATGCCGGCGAACTCCCGCATCCGGGTCCGGTACGCCCGTACGCACTCCTGTACCGCGGCGCTCTGTTCCGCGACGGAGAAGCCGTTGTTCCGGCCGGCGATCGCGAAGCTGGCCGCCAGCCGCTTGACGTCCCATTCGAAGGGACCGGCCAGGGTCTCGTCGAAGTCGTTGAGGTCGAAGACCAGATGGCGCTCCGGGGAGGCCAGCAGGCGGAAGTTCAGCAGGTGGGCGTCGCCGCAGAGCTGCACCGTCAGCCCGGTGTCGGGCAGTTGCCCGAGGTCCGCGGCCATGATCGCCGCGGCGCCCCGGTAGAAGCGGAACGGGGACTCCAGCATGCGGCCGTAGCGGATCGGGACCAACTCCGGTACGCGGGTGGCCGACTGACGCTCGATCACCTCGATCGGGTCGGGCCGGTCCGGCCCCGGCTCGAACCGGCCGTGGCCGGAGCGTGCGGCGCGCTTGCGGGCGTTCCTGCCGTGGGCCACCCGCTCGGCGGGTGACAGTGAGGCGGTGAAGGCACTCGGGGCCGTCATGACTCACCCTCCACTTCTCTCTCGGGCGAGGAGGAGGGCCACGGCGAACGGGCCGTACGCCCGCGGGGTCGGCCCCGCGGGCGTACGGCCCGACCTGGTGCCCTCCCTGCGGGCGGGGACCGGCTCGCTCATGCCGTGACCGTCCTTCCCGCAACCGCTGGACCTGCCAAGCCCAGCCCACCGCCACGGCGGCGTCCGCGGATCACCCGCCATGGGTGACCCGGCCCGCGGCGGCACGCGCGACGCTGTGGCCGTGCGGGCGCCGCACACCGTCCCGTCGGTGGCCCGGCGCGGGCCGGCCGACTCACGCGAGGAGGAGCCATGACCGTGTCGCGTGGACAGGCGCCGCCCTCCGGGCCCGAATCGCTGACCGACGGGACGGCAACCGCCCCGGAGACCGACTCCGCCCGGCTGGCGGCGGAGCTCGGCGGTTCCTGGACCTGGCTGCTGGGATCGGCGGTGGGCACGCTCGTGCCGGGCATCCTGGCCCTGGTGTGGCCGGACGTGACCCTGCATGTGCTGGCGGTGCTCATGGGCCTGTACCTGCTGGTGACGGGCGCGTTCCGGTTCGTCGCCGCCTTTGCCCGGGAGCACGGCGAACGGCACACGGGGCTGCTGATCGCGGTGGTCTACGTGCTGGCCGGCGTGCTGTGCCTGAGGAACCCCCTCCAGACGATCGCCGCGCTGTCGCTGATCGTCGGGGCCGTCTGGCTCGTGACCGGCCTGCTGACCGCCGGCGCGGCCCTCGCCGCCAAGGACCTGCCGCACCGCGGTGCCGTCCTCGCCGCCGGGGCCCTCGGCACCGTCGCGGGCATCGTCGTGCTGGCCCTGCCCAGCGAGTCGGCGACCGCCCTGACCCGGCTGCTCGGCCTGTGGCTGGTGCTCCTCGGGCTCGTCGAACTGGGCCTCGCCTTCGCCCTGCGGTCCGCACTCCGCAAGGCGGCCGCGGCCCAGGAGCCCTCGTGGCCCTCATGACGCTCCCCGCGCCCGCCGGGTCCGGCGTTCCCACGGACCCGCCGGCACTGCGTCCCGACGCCGCCGCGACCGCATGTCTGTACGGCCCGCGGGGCGCGCCCCGAGGCACCGCCGCTGCGCGCCGCGCGCCGCGGGACGCGGGCGTCAGCAGCGGCGTGACCGGACGCCGACCGGCCACCCACCCGTCGTGGACCACCGGCGTCGCCATCGGCGCCGGGGCCCTCGTCCTGGTGCTCCGGAACCGTCCCGGGGTCGAGGGCGCGACCCTGGTCGTCGCGCTCCGGAGCCGTCCCAAGGGCAGGGCCGCGGCCCTGTTCGTCGTGCTCCCTCCCGCCCTCGCCGTGCCGGCGGCCGTAGCGGAACGCTCCCCGGCCGCGACGCCGGGCGAACCGGGCCGGGCAGGCCCCTGAGCCATGGCGGGGAAGGCCGAGGCGACGGCGTCGCACCGGAGACGAGCGGTCGAGCGGGTCACGACAGGCCTGCGGACCTCGGCGGCGGCCCGGCTGCTGCCCAGACTGTCGGCCCTCAACCTCGTGGAGGGCGCGGTCCGGCTGGCCGCCCAGGCCTTCCTCGCCGCGCTGCCCCTGCTGATGACGGTGGCGGCCTTCGCCCCGCACGGCGTGCAGGAACTGCTCGCCGACTCCCTCTCCGCCGTCCTCGGGGCGCGCGGGGACACGCTCGAAGAGATACGCGAGAGCTTCCAGTCCACCGGCACCACGCGGGACACCGTGGGCGCCCTGGGCGTCGTACTCACCCTCGTCTCCGCCACCGCCTTCAGCCGCGCGCTCCAGGCGGTGTGCGAACGCTGCTGGTCCCTGCCCCGGGCTTCGCTGCGTGCCGTGGCCTGGCGCTGGCTGCTCTGGCTCGTGGTCTGGCTGGGCGTCCTCCTCGTCCAGGCGCCGCTGCGGGACGGGTTCGGCACCGGAGCGGTGACCGGGACGGTGCTCGCCCTGCTGTCCGCCATGCTCCTGTGGTGGTGGACCCAGCATCTGCTGCTCGGCGGCCGGATCGGCTGGCGCGACCTGCTGCCGGGCGCGGTACTGGCCGGCATGGGCGGCGTGGCGCTGAGCCGGGTGGCCGAGCTGGTCATGCCCACGGCCATGGAGCGCAGCCTCGACGAGTTCGGCCCCCTGGGGCCGGTCTTCACCTTCCTGTCCTGGCTGATCGCCGTCTTCCTGGTCGCCGTGGCCGGCCTGGCGCTGGGCCAGTGGATCGCGACGTCCACCTGGTACCGGAGACTTCACCCGCCCTGGGTGAGGCCGTCGCGCCCGGGCGTCCGCACGCTGGGGACAGCCGGGAACGGCGGTCGGGCGGTCGCCCGCTCCAAAGGAGACGGAGGACGGACATGAGTACCCAGATGTACCTCGCCTACGACTATCCGCTGCTGAGCATGTTCTGGACCATGCTGTGGTTCTTCCTGTGGATCATGTGGTTCATCCTGCTCTTCCGGATCATCGGCGACATCTTCCGCGACGACGACCTCACCGGCTGGGGCAAGACCGGCTGGCTGGTCTTCGTCATCCTGCTGCCCTTCCTCGGCGTCTTCGTCTACGTCATCGCCCGGGGCAAGAACATGGGCCGCAGGGAATTCGCCCAGGCTCGCGCACAGCAGAAGGCGTTCGACGAGTACATCCGCGAGACGGCCGGCGACGGCAGCCGCACCTCCAGCGTCGACGAGCTCGCCAAGCTGTCCGAGATCCGCGCGCGCGGAGACATCACCGACGAGGAGTTCCGCCGCGCCAAGGAGCTCATCCTGAGCGGCGCAGGCCCGTCGGCCCGTTCCGCCGACGCCGCCGCGCACCACTGAGCACCGACAGGGAAACGAGGCACAGAGATGACCGCGACACACGCGCCGCGTCCGCACACGTCGGCAAAGTACGAGTGGGCGGCGGGCCTGACGGTCTTCGCCGCCGTCATGCTCACGCTCGTGGGGATCCTCGACATCATGCGCGGCATCATGGCGATCGCCGAGGACGACGTCTTCCTCACCACGCGCAACTACGTCTTCGAGTTCGACCTCACCGGCTGGGGCTGGATCCATCTCGCCCTGGGCGCGGTCGCCGTGCTCGTCAGCATCGGGCTGTTCCAGACGGCGACCTGGGCGCGGGTCCTCGGTGTGGCCATCGCCGGGCTGGTCATCATCGCCAACTTCCTCTCGCTGCCGTACTACCCGGTGTGGTCGGTCATCATGATCGCGCTCTCGGCGTTCATCATCTGGGCGCTGTGCGTGACCCGGAAGGACGACGTCGGCGACTCCTTCGACAGTCCGCCGCGCGGCGACCTGTGAGCCGCCCCGCCGGCCCACTCCCGCCACACAGAACAGGTCCGTCCCGTGCCCGCCGCCCACGCCACTCGCGCAAGGGTCCGGCGGGCACGCCTGGCGTTGCTCGTCCTGCTCGCCGGCGTGCTGGTCCCGCTCGCCTTCGCCGGGCTGCGCAGCGTGCTGTGGCTGCTGCTGGGCATCGCCGGGCTCGCGCTGGCCGCGGTCGGCGTGTGGTGGGCCGTGGCCCACACCGGCCTCGTACGTGTCTGCGGCGTCATCGTGTCGGTGGCCGCGCCGCTCACCGTCCTCGCCCTGTACGCCGTATACGGGATGCTCGGCCCGGCCCTGCTCTCCCTCGCCCTGTGCGCGCTGGCCGTCACCGTGGCGCGCACCGCGACGGCACCCGGCCGCGCCGCTGACGGGTCCGGTCCTTCGCCGGCAGCCGCCGAGACGCCCCACCGCCCCTGGATCCTCATGAACCCGCGCTCCGGCGGCGGCAAGGTGGACCGCTTCCACCTGGTCGACAAGGCCCTGGCGACGGGTGCCTGGGTGACCGTGCTCGACACCGGGCATCAGGACGTGGCCGAACTGGCCCGGCACGCCGTCGCCGAGGGGGCCGACCTGCTTGCGGTGGCCGGCGGGGACGGAACCCAGGCCCAGGTGGCCGAGGTGGCCCACGACCACGACCTCCCCTTCGTCGTGATCCCCGCGGGCACCCGCAACCACTTCGCCCGCGACCTCGGCCTCGACGGCGACGACCCGGCCGCCGCCCTGGACGCCGTCAGCGACGGCGTCGAACTGAGAGTCGATCTCGGCTTCGCCGCCGACCGGGTCTTCGTCAACACGGCGTCCTTCGGTACCTACGCCGCCGTGGTCGGCGACCCCGCCTACCGGCACGCCAAGGCGCGGACCATCCTCCAGGACCTGCCCGAACTGCTCACGGGCGACCAGCACCACCGGCTGCGGATACGGTCCGGCGCGCACCACGCCGACGGACTGCAGGCGGTGCTGGTCAGCAACAACCCCTACACGTCCGCCGTCGGACCGCGCCGCGGCCGCCGCGACCGCCTGGACTCGGGACTGCTCGGAGTGCTGTGCGTGCACGTCGACAACACGGCACAGGCCGCGGGCGCCGTCCGCGGTGCGCGTTCCACCGCCTTCACCCGGCTGACCGGCACCGAGGTGGTCGTCGACGCGGACGCCGAGGCCGTCCCCGTCGGCATCGACGGCGAACACGTCCTGCTGCCCGCTCCGGTGGTCTGCCGGATCGTTCCCGGAGCACTACGCGTGCGCGTACCCCGCCACCGCCCCGGAACCCCGCAGAGCCGACCCGCGATCGACTGGCGGGCCGTGGCACGCCTCGCACGCGGGCGGGCGCCGGGTGACGAGGGCCGGCCCGCTTCGTCGGGGTGACGGCTCACCCCGAACCGAGTCGCCCACGCAGACGGGGTCGTTCACCTGATCCCACCCACATCCTCACCACCCCCGGTATGGGGGCTGTTGTGAGATGTGGGAGCGTGAGCCGGGTGAGTGAGAGTATGACGAACACCCTTCAATACCGCTTTGACGGACCGGAAGACGCCCCCGTCCTGATCCTGGGTCCCTCACTGGGCACCACCTGGCACATGTGGGACCGTCAGGTCCCCGAACTGACGCAGCAGTGGCGTGTCTTCCGCTTCGACCTCCCCGGCCACGGCGGCGCCCCCGCCCACCCCGCGGGCTCGGTCGCCGACCTGGCCTCGCGGCTCCTGGTCACGCTGGACGCCCTCGGCGTGCAGCGCTTCGGCTACGCGGGCTGCGCGCTCGGCGGCGCGATCGGCGTCGAACTCGCCCTGCGCCACCCCGAACGGCTCGCCTCGCTCGCCCTGATCGCCGCCTCGCCCCGCTTCGGCACGGCCGACGAGTTCCGCCAACGGGGCGTGGTCGTACGGACGAACGGCCTCGACCCCATCGCCCGGACCTCGCCCGACCGCTGGTTCACCAGCGGCTTCGCCGCCGCCCAGCCCGCCATCACCGACTGGGCCGTGCAGATGGTCCGCACCACCGACCCCGGCTGCTACATCGCCTCCTGTGAGGCGCTGGCCTCCTTCGACGTACGGGCCGAGCTGGCCCACGTCGGCGTACCCACCCTCGTCCTGGTCGGCTCGGACGACCAGGTCACCGGCCCCGCCGAGGCCCGCACCCTGGTCGCCGGCATCCCCGACGCCCGCCTCGCCGTCGTACCCGGGGCCTCCCACCTGGTGCCGGTCGAGCAGCCCGCCGCCGTCACCGACCTGCTGGTCCGGCACTTCTCCACCGCCTGGCAGCCCGCCTACGACTCGACCACCGGCCAGGTCGCCATCCCCGCCACCCCCGTCACGCCGGTCCTCGCCGCGGCGACGTCCGTACCCGCGCAGCCGGTGCCCATCGCCGAGATCGCCCCGCCCGTCGCGCCGCCGGAGACGACGGGCGGCCGCCCCGACCCGTACGACGCCGGGATCAAGGTGCGCCGCGAGGTGCTGGGGGACGCGCACGTCGACCGGGCGCTGGCGCAGGCCGACGAGTTCTCGGGCGACTTCCAGGAGTTCGTCACCCGGTACGCATGGGGCGAGATCTGGGACCGGCCGGGCCTGGACCGGCGCACCCGCAGCTGTGTCACCCTCACCGCCCTGGTCGCCGGCGGCCATCTGGAGGAGCTCGCCTTCCACACCCGGGCCGCCCTGCGCAACGGCCTCACGCCCGCCGAGATCAAGGAGGTGCTGCTGCAGGCCGCCGTCTACTGCGGCGTACCGGCGGCGAACAGTGCGTTCAAGGTGGCGCAGCAGGTCGTGCAGGAGGAGACGACCCCGGCCGAGTGAGCCCCCGGGAAGGGCCGGGGGCAGGATGGTGCCATGAGGTTCACGAAGAAGTCGCATGCCTGCGTCCGCCTGGAGAAGGACGGACGCACGCTCGTCCTCGACCCCGGAGTCTTCAGCGAGGAGGACGCCGCCCTCGGCGCGGACGCGATCCTCGTCACGCACGAGCACCCGGACCACTTCAACGAACAGCGGCTGCGGTCGGCCATGGAGGCCAACCCGGCGGCCGAGATCTGGACCCTGAAGTCGGTCGCGGAGAAGATCTCGGCCGCCTTCCCGGGCCGCGTGCACACCGTCGGCCACGGCGACGCCTTCAACGCGGCCGGCTTCGACGTCCAGGTGCACGGCGAACTGCACGCGGTCATCCACCCGGACATCCCGCGCATCACCAACGTCGGCTACCTCCTCGACGGCGGCCGTGTCTTCCACCCCGGCGACGCCCTCACCGTCCCCGACCACCCCGTCGAGACGCTGATGCTCCCGGTCATGGCGCCCTGGAGCAAGATCTCCGAGGTCATCGACTACGTCCGCGAGGTCAAGCCGCAGCGCGCCTACGACATCCACGACGCCCTGCTCACCGACCTCGCCCGCCCCATCTACGACAACCAGATCGGCGCGCTCGGCGGCGCCGAGCACCTGCGGCTGGCGCCGGGGGAGAGCGCGTCGGTGTGAGTGTCAGTGGCGCCCGGTAGGTTGTGAAGCATGCGCATCGCGACCTGGAACGTGAACTCGATCACCGCCCGCCTGCCGAGGCTCCTGGCCTGGCTGGAGAGCAGCGGCACCGACGTGCTCTGCCTCCAGGAGGCCAAGGTCGCCGAGGCCGCCTTCCCCGTCGACCAGCTGCGCGAGCTGGGCTACGAGACGGCGGTCCACGCGACCGGCCGGTGGAACGGCGTGGCGGTGCTCTCCCGCGTCGGCATCGAGGACGTCGTCAAGGGCCTGCCCGGCGACCCCGGCTACGACGGCTCGGTCGAGCCGCGCGCCATCTCCGCGACCTGCGGCCCGGTCCGCGTCTGGTCGGTGTACGTGCCCAACGGCCGCGAGGTGGACCACCCGCACTACGCCTACAAGCTCCAGTGGTTCGAGGCCCTCAAGGCGGCCGTCGCGGGCGACGCCGGCGGCAGCCGCCCGTTCGCCGTGATGGGCGACTACAACGTCGCCCCGACGGACGACGACGTCTACGACACGGCCGCCTTCGAGGGCCTCACCCACGTCACCCCGGCCGAGCGCGCCGCCCTCGCCTCCCTGCGCGAGTCGGGCCTGTCCGACGTGGTGCCCCGCCCCCTGAAGTACGACCACCCCTTCACGTACTGGGACTACCGCCAGCTCTGCTTCCCCAAGAACCGCGGCATGCGCATCGACCTGGTCTACGGCAACGAGCCGTTCGCCAAGGCGGTCAAGGACGCCTACGTGGACCGCGAGGAGCGCAAGGGCAAGGGCGCGTCCGACCATGCGCCGGTGGTCGTGGACCTGGACGTGTAGGTCAGGGCCGCAGCAGACCCAGGTCCACCGACTCCGCCAGCGCGGCGAGCCCCGCGTCCCCGGGGTGCAGATGGTCGCCGCTGTCGTAGGCGGGCAGGATGCGCGCGGGGTCCGCCGGATCCCGCAGCACCGCGTCGAAGTCCAGGACGCCGTCGAACACCCCGGCGTCCCGGATCCAGGCGTTCACCGCGACGCGCTCCGCGTCGGCGGCGGCCGTGCACCGCGCCTCGCCCTCGCACGGCACGATCGTCGCCGCCAGCATCCGCAGCCCGCGCGCGTGCCCCCGGTCCGCGATCTCCCGCAGCCCGGCGATCACCTGGTCCGCCGTGGCACCCCAGCGCACGTCGTTCACGCCCTCGAACACCACCGCCGTACGCGCCGACGGCTGGGCGAGGACATCCCGGTCGAACCGGTTCAGGGCGCTCACCCCGGCGGTGTCCGTGGAGACCCCGTCGCCGGGATAGCGGTCGGAGACCACCCGGTTGCCGGAGATCCCCTGGTTGAGCACGCCGTAGTGCGGCACCGCGTCCTGGGCGAGCAGCCGGGACGCCAGCACGTTCGGCCAGCGCCGGTTGGCGTCGAGGGTGGACTTGTCGCCGTCGGTGATCGAGTCCCCGAGCAGCACCACGGACCCCGGCCCGCCGCCCACGTCGACCGCGCCCAGCAGCGGCCAGCTCGTGAGGGTCGAGGTGTACGCCGTGGGCGAGCCGTCGGCCGTGTGGTCGCCCGGCTCGCTCAGATACGACCGCTGCTGCGCGAGCCGGTGCACGGGCGCCGCCGTCACCGTCCCGGGCAGATGGAAGCTCACCAGGAGATTGGTGTCCGCGGGCACGTCGAAGCCGAGGGGATCGCTGAACACCTGGGCACCGGCCGGGATCTCGGCGCCGGCCGCACCACCGAAGGACAGCGGCACCGGCGTGCCCTCCGGGGTGGCGCCGGACGCCTGCACCGCCACCGTCGCGCCGCCGATCCGCACCGGCGCCGCCGCGAAGGTGTTGTCGAAGCGGACGCGGACCCGCGGCCCGCCCGCGGAGCTGTGCACCACCAGCCGCAGCGTCCGGTCGGTCCACGGGCCCACGGCCGCGTAGCCGCCGGTCGCGGTGGCCCAACTGCCGGTCCAGTCACGGCCGGTGTCCCGCACCGACACGGCGAACACATGCATCCCGGCCGCACGCGGCAGCCGTACGGAGGCGACCTCGCGGCCCGCGGCGAGCGGCACCGTCACCACGTACAGCCGGGCCCGCTCGGCGAGTTGGCCGACGGGTGTGTTGATGTGCGGCAGGGCCAGCGCCTTCGTGGCGAGCGGGCCGGTGCGCCAGTCGGGGGCGGTCAGCCGGTACCCGGTGCGGCTGCCGTTCGCGTACGCGACCGTGCCGGAGCCGCTCACCGGGTCACCGGCCGTGCCGGTGACGAGGAAGGCGAGGGCGTCGCCGCGCCCGCGGACGCGGACGTTCTGACCGTCGGCGCGGACGTTGTCGGGCCCGCCCGCCGACCGGCGCGGCCAGTCGAGCGGCGCGCCCTGCACGGTGAGCGTGCGGCCGGGGTTCCAGCCGGCGGCGGCCAGGTCCTGCGCCGACAGGGAGGCGCCCGAGCCGTCGAAGTCGGCCTCGCCGGGGCGGGTGTCGTCGCTGACCGCGGTGTTGTCGAAGAGCCGTTCCAAGGGCAGCGGCTCGGCCGAGGTCACCGCGGAGGCGGTCGCGGACGAGACGGGCAGCAGGCCCGCGACCAGGGCGAGCGTCACCCCCGCACCCCGAAGACTCAGCCGCACGTCCGCCCCTCTCCTCAGTGGAACCCCGTCGAAGACTGACGTGATGTCAGGCGGGCACGAAGCTATGGACGTGGCGGACGTACGTCAACGAGGGCCGTGTGAACAGCCGGGGAACTCACCCGAACGTCACGGCTTGGCGGTCACCGGCAGCTCCGCGACCAGGGCGTGGTCCTGCTCGACGGGCCCGAGCCCGCGCGCGCCGCCCGGCGATCCGAGCTCGGCGAAGAACTCGGCGTCGGCCTTGCGGAAGTCCGCGTACTCGGTGGGGAGGTCGTCCTCGAAGAAGATCGACTCGACCGGGCAGACGGGCTCGCAGGCCCCGCAGTCGACGCATTCGTCGGGGTTGATGTACATCTTCCGCGGGCCCTCGTAGATGCAGTCGACGGGGCACTCCTCGATACAGGCCTTGTCCTTGAGGTCGACGCAGGGCTGGGCGATGACGTAGGCCATACCAACTCTCCATGGTCCGGGTGTCGTTGCGGGCGAGATGGGTGTCGCGAGGGTAGGAGCGGGGGCAGGAATCCCCGTGGACGTCCGATGGAGTCCGTCTCGAACGCCCGTTGGGCTCGGGCCCGTTGACCTGCCAATGTGTTCGGGCCGGGCCCGGCCTCGGTTGCGGAGGCTAATTCAGCGCCCGTAGACTTCAACGGAGGATGAAATAAGGAAAGACGAAAGATCGCTCCGTGCCCGGCGCGGTGAAAGGACGTCGTGAACACCGTGTTCTCGGTTCTCGCGCTCGGCACTGCCTCGGCCCTGGCCTACGCCGCCGCGGCCGTGGGCCAGCGCGTCGCGGCCCTCCAGGCCGGCGGGCCGCACGGCACCGGTCTGCGCCGCTCGGGCGCGTGGTGGATCTCGATCCTGCTCAACGCGCTGGGCGCCGTACTGCACACCGCGGCCCTGCGCTACGGCTCGCTCGTCACCGTCCAGATGCTCGGCGTGCTCACCCTGGTCGCGGCCCCGCTGCTGTCCTCCGCCGTGCTGCGGCACCGGATGACCCCGGCGCAGTGGTCGGGCACGGCGCTGACCGTGGCGGGCGTGGTCGGGCTGCTCGCACTGGTCCCTTCCGCCGGCACCAGCCGCACCCTCGACGCGCGTGAACTGGTCGGCGTCGTCGGCCTGACCGCCGTGGCCATGGGCATACCGACGGTCGCGGCGGCCGTCGCCCGGCGGCCGGGGCTCGGCAGTCTGTCGTACGGGGCCGCCGCCGGCGTCGCCTTCGCCGCGGCCTCGGCCCTGGCGCAGACCGCCGTACTCCAGGTGACCGGCGAGGGATCCGGCACCTTCGCCACGACCGTCCTGGTGGCCGGCGGAGTGATCGGCCTCGCGCCGGCCGGACTGCTGCTGTGCCAACTCGCCTACCGCGGCGGCCTGGAGGCACCGCTGGCCACCGTCACCCTGGTGAACCCCGTCTTCGCCGTCGTCATCGGCGTCGCCGTCCTGGGCGACCGCTACGCCACGGACCCCCTCACCGTGCTCGCGGCCCTCACCGCCGCCCTCGCCGCGGCCCGCGGCGTCTTCGTCCTCGCCCGCGCCGAGGCCCACGCCGCCCCCGAGGGCTCCCGCCCCCAAGTCGCCGCCCCCGGCGGCCACTTCTGGGGCATACGGTCGCGGCGGCCGACGGTGGCCGCAGCGTCGGGCGAGGCGAGCGGTATGGCGCCCCGATAGGAGCGCGGGGCCGCGCGACCGACCCCCACCCACCCGCGGGCGAGCGAGGACTCAAGCCCTGGCGGAGCGCCGGTCGTGCCCGGAGGAAGACGGGTTGTCGCAGCTCGGACCGCGTGCCAGCCTCCTAAGTAGGCGACCTCACCGCACGTTGAGTTCTCGCCCTGCGCCACGGCGGCAGCCGCACGCACCCGCACACCCCAGGGAGTACCTATGAGCAGCACGGCGGGTCCTGGTCTCACCGTCCGTCCGGAGGAGGCCGAGGCATTGGCCTGGGTGATGCTGGCCGAGCTGTCCGGCACCGTACCGGACGAGGACGAGCTCCAGGCCGATGCCCGGGCCGTACCGCAGGGCGGGGACGACCGTTGACCGCCGATGCCTCGCTGACCGCTCGAACTCCCGCACCGCCCCCGGACGGCGAAGTCCGCGCCGCGGCCCGGGCCGCCCGCGTGGCCGCACGCCGGCTGTCCGCCACCAGCGGCGAGGAACGCAACGCCGCGCTGCTCGCCATCGCCCGCCGGCTGACGGTGGACCCGGCGGACATCCTGGCCGCCAACGAACGGGACGTGGCCGCCGCCCGCGAGGCCGGGCTCTCGGCGACGGTCCTGGACCGGCTGAGCCTGACCCGCGACCAACTCGCCTCCCTCGCCCGGACGGTGCGCTTCCTCGCGGCCGAGCGGGACCCGGTCGGCGAGAGCACGGAAGGCTCCGTGATGCCCAACGGCCTTGAGGTACGGCGGATCAGGGTCCCCCTCGGCGTCGTCGGCATGATCTACGAGGGCCGCCCCAACGTCACCGTCGACGCCGCCGCCCTCTGCCTCAAGAGCGCCAACTCCGCCCTCCTGCGCGGCTCGTCGACCGCCCACCACACCAACACCGCCCTCGTCGCGGCCATGCGCCAGGCGCTCGCCGACACCGGCATACCGGTCGACGCGGTCCAGCTGGTGCCCGGAACCACCCACGCCTCGGTACGCGAACTCATGTCGCTGCGCGGCCTGGTGGACGTCCTCGTCCCGCGCGGCGGCCGTGACCTGATCCGGACCACCGTGCGCGAGGCCGCCGTCCCGGTGATCGAGACCGGCGTCGGCAACTGCCACGTCTACGTGGACCAACACGCCGACCTGGACAAGGCGCTGGCGATCCTGCTGAACGCCAAGACGCAGCGGCCGTCCGTCTGCAACGCCGCCGAGTCGCTCCTCGTCCACGAGGCCGTCGCGCCCGCCTTCCTGCCCCGCGCCCTGTCCGAGCTGGCCCGGCGCGGCGTGATCGTGCACGGCGACCGACGGGTGCGGGCCTGCCACGACACGGTCGTACCGGCCACCGACGCGGACTGGGACCGCGAGTACCTCTCCCTGGAGATCTCCGCCGCCGTCGTGCGCTCCCTGGACGAGGCCGTCGAGCACATCCGCCGCCACGGCACCGGGCACACGGAGGCGATCGTCACCGACTCGCAGTCCGCCGCCCGTCGTTTCGTCGCCTCGCTGGACACCGCGGTCGTCGCCGTCAACGCCTCCACGCGCTTCGCCGACGGCGGCGAGATCGGTCTGGGGACCGAACTCGGCGTCTCCACGCAGAAGCTGCACGCGCGCGGCCCCATGGGGCTGACCGCGTTGACCACGACCAAGTACGTCCTGGTGGGCGACGGTCACACTCGGGGCGGAGTCGCCGCCCCGCTGCCGTAGACGGGGAGGTCCGTTCATGCAGATACGCATCATCAGGAAGAGGAAGCCGGCGGTCTGGCTCCTGTACCGGGACGACTCGCGGCGCGGCCGGCAGCCCATCGCGCAGGCCGCCCCGCCGCTGGGGCTTGCCGGGGTGGACGACGACCCTGCCGAGTTCCACATCGTGCGCAGCATCGACTGAGCGACCCGCCCCTTGCGGGGCGCACGGCTCCGCGGCGCCCGTCCGGTCTCCACCGGTGGGCGCCGCGCCGTGCTGTGCCCTCACCCGGACTGGGTGTCCTGTGCCGCGAACTCACGCGCGGGCAGGACCCGCACGCTGACCTGCCGGCGCAGCTGGGCGGGGAGCCCGCTGCGGGCGGCGCCCGGGAGCAGGACCAGGTCGTCCTGGTGGACCACCTCGCGGCCCGAACGGCCGCGCAGCAGCGACAGTTCCTGGAAGGCGAGCGAGGCCAGGCCCCGGCCGACGACCTGGCCGTCCTCGTCGAGCAGTTCCACCGGGTCGCCCGCCACGAACTGGCCCGCCACCCGGCTCACGCCGGTGGCCGGCAGCGCGCCGCGGCCCTGGACGAGCGCCCGCACCGCGTCCTCGGTCAACTGCACCGTTCCGCGCGGGCTGCTGGCGTGCTCCAGCCACAGCAGATGGTCGGCGCTGCGGTCGCCGGTGCGGTGGAACAGGGTGCCCGTCTCCCGCCCGGCCAGCGCGTCGGCGGCGTGCCGGGCGGCCGTGAGGATCACCGGGACGCCCGCCGCGGTGGCGATCCGCGCCGCCTCCACCTTGGTCACCATGCCGCCGGTGCCGACACCCGAACTGCCCGCGCCGCCGATCTCCACACCCGCCAGGTCCTGCGGACCGTGGACGTCCGTCAGGCGCTGCGTGCCGGGACGCCGGGGGTCGCCGTCGTACAGGCCGTCGATGTCGGACAGCAGCACCAGCAGGTCGGCGCGGACCAGATGGGCGACGAGGGCGGCGAGCCGGTCGTTGTCGCCGAAGCGGATCTCCGCCGTGGCCACGGTGTCGTTCTCGTTGACCACCGGCACCGCCCCCATGGACAGCACCTTGGCGAGCGCGCGGTAGGCGTTGCGGTACTGGGCGCGGCGGCCGATGTCGTCGGCCGTCAGCAGCACCTGGCCCACCCGCAGCCCGTACCGGGCGAACGAGGCCGTGTACCGGGCCACCAGCAGCCCCTGGCCGACACAGGCGGCGGCCTGCTGCCCGGCCAGGTCGTGGGGCCGTTCGGCGAGCCCCAGCGGCGCGAGTCCGGCGGCGATCGCGCCCGAGGAGACCAGCACGATCTCGGTGCCGGCGGCCCGGGTGCGCGCGAGTACGTCCACCAGGGCGTCCACGCGGTCCGAGTCCAGGCCGCCGACCGCCGTGGTCAGCGACGACGACCCCACCTTCACCACGATCCGGCGCGCCGCCAGCACATCGGCGCGCAGTCCGTTCCCGGGCCGCGTCACTGTGCGGCCGCCATCGGTTGGGCGAGGTCCGAATCCGGCGTCCGGGGTGTCTCGCGCAGGTCGCGCAGGTCTCGCAGGTCTCGCAGGAGAGCCTGAACGGTCTCCACGACCAGGACGGGACGCTCGTAGGGCAGGTCGTGGCCCTGGTTGGGCACGGTGTGCAAGGTCGCTCCCGGGATGTCGTCGGCCAGTCGTGCGGCCTGGGCAGGCGGTGTGTAGCAGTCCAGCGCGCCGACCAGGATGCGCGTGGGCACCCGGCCCAGCGCGCCCAGGCGGCCCGCACAGTCGTGCAGGGTCAGAGCGGCGTAGAACTCGGCCACGGTCAACGGCGGGATGTCGCGCAGCGACCGGGCGTCGGCGCGCACCGTCTCGGTCTGCGGGCCGGGCCCGAACAGCGCGCGCCACAGCGGGGCGGCCGAGGGGTGGGACAGCGGCCCGGTGAGCAGCCGGTGCACGGCCTTGGCCCAGCTCGGCGAGCGCAACAGCCCGTCGGCGAGCCAGCGTTCGGCGTGGGTACGGCGGTGCGCGGGGCGGTCCGGCGGCTCGGCCGGAACCGGCCCCACCTCGTCCAGACAGGTCGAGAACAGCCCGACGCCCGACACCCACGTCCCGATCAACTCGGGCCGGACGGCCGCGAGTTGCTGCACGGCCATGCCGCCCATGGAGTGACCGACCACCAGGACGGGCCCGTCCTCGGGCACGGTCGCCTGGCGCAGGACGAGTTCGAGATCCCGCCCGAGCACCTCCATGTCGAGCACGGCCCGCCCACGGGTCGACCGCCCGTGCCCGCGCTGGTCGTAACTCACCGCCCGCAGCGCCGGAAACCCCGGCCGTGGCCGGGTCAACGCATCGATGTGCGGCCGCCACCCCAGCGCGGACATGGTCCACCCGTGCGACAGCACGACGGTCGCCTCCGCGTCCGGCGCGCCATGCGTGTATACGACGATCTCGGCGCCGTCCTCCGTGACAACCGTCCCGGCCAGCCGCCGAGCCTGCGCCGCTCCACCCCCACTCATGCGCTCCCCCCACGCGTCACGACGACGGACACACGAGCCCGCCGGACGACGACGGACACCTGGGCACCGTCGGGACGGTTGGTGTTGCCCTTCGCGGCCGGCACGGGGGTACGGCCGTTCTCGGCCGGTGCTTGGGCGTGTTCGGGGGAGGCGGAGACGCGGGGAGTGGGGGTAGGGGTCTTTCCTGCCGGTACGGGGGCACGTCCGGGCGAGACGGAGACGCGGGGGCGTCGGTCTGGGGGTGGTGTGGGGGTGGGGGGCTGTCCGGTGGGTGCTTGGGCGTGTTCGGGGGAGACCGAAACGCGGGGGCGTCGGTCTGAGGGTGGTGCGGGGGTAGGGGTCTTCCCCGTCGGTACCGTGGCACGCCGAGGGGGGACCGAGACGCCTGGTCGCCGGTCCGAGGATGGTGCGGGGGTAGGGGTCTTCCCCGCCGGTACCGCGGCACGCCCAGGGGGGACCGAGACGCCTGGTCGCCGGTCCGAGGATGGTGTGGAGGTACCGCTCTTCGCTGCCGGTACCTGGGCACGCCCCGGGAAGACCGAGATGCGCGGCCGCTGGCCGGGGCGCGGGGCGCGCTCGCCGCCGACCGCCGACCCCGCACGCTCCGAATGGCCCGCAGCCGGGGCCTGGACAGGCCCGGCGCCGGTGGGCGGACGCCGCGTGTCACCGGTGCGAGGCATCGGGGCGCGGTCGCCCGTGAGCGGTGCCTGACGGCGGTCGGCACCGTGCGGTGCCGGTGTGCCCCGGCTGCCGGCGGTGGCGCTCGGCACCCGGTCGGGCTCGGCGTTGAACGGCGCTCGGGCACGGCTGGAGTCGATCGGCGGCCGACCGCCGTTGTCGGTCATGGGTGCCCGCCCGCGCTCGGGTGTGCCGGGCGTGCCGGGCATACGGGTCCGGGGCGCGCGTTGCTCCCGCCCGCCGGGCACGGTGCGGTTGAGGTCGGCGCTGATGGGGCCTGGGGGTGTGCGGCGGTTGCTTCCGGGTGTGAGGGGTGTGCGTCCCCGCTCCCCGGCGCCCGGGATCGTACGGTTCCGGTCGCCGGTGATGGAGCCTTGGGGTGCGCGGCTTCGCTCGCCGCCTCCTGGGGCGGCGCGGTTGCGGTCGGGTGGGACGGGGGTGCGCCCTCGTTCCCCGGTGCCCGGGATCACGCGGTTCCGGTCGCCGGTGATGGAGCCTTGGGGTGCGCGGCTTCGCTCGCCGCCCGCTGGCTCAGCGCGGTTGCGTCCGGGTGAGAGGGGCACGCGTCCCCGCTCCCCGGCGCCCGGCAACACGCGGTTCCGGTCCCCGGCGACGGAGCCCAGGGGTGCGCCGCTTCGCTCGCCGCCTCCTGGGGCAGCGCGGTTGCGGTCGGGTGGGAGGGGGGTGCGCCCTCGTTCCCCGGCGCCCGGCAACACCCGGTTCCGGTCGCCGGTGATCGGCCCCGCCGGATGTTGTGTGACGGCCGGGAGGCGGCGGGCTGTGCCGGGCAGGAGGCGGTAGCCCTTGAGGGGGGCGCGGCCGGGGGAGGCGCTGCCGCGTATGGCAGGGCGTTCGGCGCCGACCACCCCCTGTCCTTCGGCCGTCCCGGTCCTGCGCACCCTCTTTCTCGGCGCCCGTGGATTCGGCATGCCGCTCACCGGACCGCGCGTGCAGGAAGACGCCAACTCGGCCAGCTGCCAAGCCTGTTGGACCTGACCGAAGCTGACGCCGAGCGCGCCGGCGATCCGGCGGGGGGTCCAGCCGTGCCGGCGCAGGTACCACACGTAGGCCGGCCGCTCCCGGGGCGTCGCGCTGATCCGGTGCCCGCCGCCCGCCAGGTACGCGGCCAGTTGCGCGCTGGTCGCCTCCAACGTGTCGGCGATGCGCATCAGTTCACGCCGTTCCCGGGCGTTGAAGCCGCCCCAGATCCCGGCGCCCTCGTCGTTGAGCAGTGCCTCGCGCAGGCACTCCCGGGCCACTGGACAGCTCCCGCACAGGCGCTTGGCGATGGCCTCCTTGTCGACGCCGCCCGACGCTCCTGGGAGAGGGAAGAAGGTCTCGGGGTCGGTGTCTCGGCAGGCGGCGCGTTCGGTCCAGGGGTCGGGATCCGCGTAGTGCGGTGGTGCATGCATGGCGGTCGGCCCTTTCTCGGTGTGAACCCGGTGGCCGTAGCTCTGGGCTGTCCTCCCGGATTGAATTCCATACGCGTTGAATTTCGCTCTAGCTGTAGTCAACTCCGGCCTCGTACCGTCGTGTTCAGCAGTCGACCCCGGGTGGAGCCCGAATAGCGGGGAGCCTCGGGGGCTAGGTTCAGATCCGAAGTCATGTGCTCATGGATGCGGCGCTCCTTCGCGCCGTGTCCGCCGTACCGCGCCGCGCAGGCGCCCGTGAGGGAAGCACCGTCAGACACCGGGGGGAGTGTTCGGCATGCCCAGATTTCCACGGAGAGAGCCATCGAGAGGCGACGGCTGCGACGTCGCCCACGTGCCCGAACACCGGGCCGGACGTAAGCAGTGCTCCCAACTTCCGCAGGCCTCCCACCGTTTTGGAGACGTCGTGCCTGTCCTCACCGCTCCCGTCGTCGCTCTGCCCCGCTACCAGGTCACCACTGACGAAGTCATCGAACGCATCGCGGAGTTGTACCCGGATCACCCGAAGCTGGCCCAGATCCGGCGGATCATCCGTTCCACCACCGTGCGGACGCGCTGGTACACCCGTCCGCTGTCCGAGCAGTTCCGTGACGAGCACTCGCTCGCCGAGCGGACCCGGGAACACCTCCAGGACTCGCTGGAGCTGGCCGAGCGCGCCGCACGCGGGGCGCTGCGGGAGGCAGGACTCGGCCCGGCCGCCGTCGACGCGGTCGTGGTGGTCAGCGCCACCGGGCACACCATGCCCGGCCTCGACGCCCAGCTGGTGGACAGGCTCGGCCTACGGCCGTCGGTCCGTCGGATACCGGTCACCCAAATGGGCTGTGCCGGCGGGGTGTTCGGGGTCTCGACGGCGATGGAACTGGTGGCGGCCCGCCCGGACGTCACGGTCCTCATCGTGTGTGCCGATGTGTTCAGCCACTATCTGAACCGCAACGACTCCGGCCTGGACGGCATGATCTTCAAGGGGATCATCGGTGACGCCGCCGGCGCATGCGTCGTGCGCAACGGCCCGGTCAGCGGTCCGCACATGGAGCTGACCGCTTCCTGGGAGTGCCTGTACGCGGGCAGCCACGGCGTGGTCGGCAGCTGTACCGACAACGACGGACTGCACGGCTTCAACTCGCCGAAGCTGCTGGATGCGATCCGCGAGGTGGTGCCCATGCTGAACGACTGGCTGGCGCACAGCGCGCGGCCCGGCACGGACGGCGCTCCGGAGTTCGTCGTCTCGCACACCGGGAGCCCCCGGGTCATCGACTCGCTGGTCAACGGACTCGGTGTGGAGCCCCAGCTGTTCGGCCTGTCCCGCGACTCGCTGCGCGACCTCGGAAACCTCGGCTCCGCATCGGTGCTGGAGGTCCTGGAGCGGACCTTTGCCAAACCTCCCACGGAAGGAGCGCACGGGCTCATGCTCGCACCCGGGCCGGGCGTCTCCCTCATGGCCGTGAAGACGATCTGGCGGGGCGGAATCTGATGGACCATCACCGGTCGGGCGGCTCCGCGGCGAAGCCGCCCGCACCGACGTCCGCCGTTCGCGCAAGGCTCAGCTGGGCTCGGTCCGCTCGTCGGCTCGGTACGGAGCCAGCTGTTCGGACAGGCGCACATCAAGAGCCGGTACCACCCAGCTGACGAAGTCCTGGAAGTCCATGTCCGCCAGCGGATGGATCTTGAGCACATAGCGCATGATGGCCAGCCCTGCGAGGTGGCCGGAGGCCAGTGCGGCACGGATGTCGGAGTCCGACCGGTCCTTGTAACCGCTCGCGCTCATCCACACCTTGGTGCTCGCCTCGATGCGAGCCCTGAGCAGGTCCGACGTGGAACTGTCGGCGAGCCCCGCCCGGTAGATGGCGGTCATCGCGTAGCGCGTCCTCTCGTTCTCCCAGAACGAGAAGTACGTGTGGGCGATCCAGGTCGCCTCCGATGTGGCGTCCTCGGAGATCGGCATGCCGTCGAAGGCGGCGGAGACGCTGAAGGGTGAGTTGACCGCCGCGTCGAACACCCCCTCCTTGTTCGTGAAGAAGTGGTGCACCAGCGCCGGATCCACCTGCGCGCTCTCGGCGATCGCGCGAATCGTGGTGCGGGCGTACCCGCGGTCGGCGAAGAGGCGGAGGGCCGCTTCGAGAATCTGGTCGCGGGTGCCGCTCTCCCCGGGGCGGCGACCGCTGCGCGCGCGCTTCGTCCGGCTCTGGCGAGCCCTCGAAGTACCGGACCCGCTGGCCGTGTTCGGTACTTCGGGTGTAGAAGCGGAACCGTCTGTGCGCCTGGATTTCATGAGATCACTGCACTTCGCGTGGGGAGTCTCGGAACGAGTAATTCACTGTATGGTGAAAATATCTTAGCAGGCGAGACACCAGGAAATCCATGATCGAGTGGAATCTTGCATTCTTCTGCCACGCCCGCTCGTAGGCCCGGACGCCCCCCGAATGTATGCGGTTGCGCCGTCACCCCGTCGCGAGCACCGTCCGCAGAGAAGGCGTCACCAGCTCCGCCAGCGCCGCCACCGGCAGATCGGCGATCGGCCGCAGCCGCAACACGTAACGCGTGAACGCCACGCCCAGCAACTGAGCGGCCAGCACTCCGGCGCACGCGGCGGCGCGCTCGTCGCCGAGCGCGCCGCGCAGGCTGCTGGTGAACTGCTCGTGCAGCATCTGCCGCAGATGCTCCGCCGCTCGCTCGTTGGTCGCGGCGCACCGCAGCAGCAGTCGCATCGAGCCCTCGTCGGAGTCGTTCTCCCAGGGCGCCAGGAAGTGCGTGATCAGCGCCTCCGGCAGCAACTCGACGGGCGTCCCCGTCAGATCGGGCAGCTCCAGGTCGACGTCGAGCGCCGCGTCGAAGAGCTGCTCCTTGCTGCCGAAGTACCGCATGACCATGGACGGGTCGATCGAGGCCGTGGCGGCGATGGCTCTTATGGTCGACCGCTGGTAGCCGTCCGCGGCGAAGTGCATGCGCGCGGCCCGCAGTATCGCCTCGCGGGTGCGCTGCGAACGTCTGGTGAGGACCTGGGCCATGACGGCGAGCCTTCCTGCAACGGGTCCTGTCGGCCCACACGGTGCCCCTGCACCGCGCGGGTTGCCGATCATCGGAGGGTGACGGGATGCGGTGCTGGTCCACGGCGTCCTCTCGTCACATTTTCTCGGCCCGGGCCGGCTCCGCCTCGGCCTGCTCGGTCTCCTCCACGGCGGGTTCGGCGGGCACGCCGATACCGGCGGCGGAGTCGGCCTGCCGCTGTGGCGTGGGGCCCTCCGCACCGCACCAGTGGAGCAGCGCCTGGCGCACCCGCTCCACGTGTCCGGCCGGGTTCGACCGGCCGTCCACCCACGCAGCGTAGCCGTCGGGGCGCACCAACACAGCGCTCACGCCGTCGAGTTCGGCGACCGGCTCGGTCACCCGGATCGGGCACACCCGGGAGCCCCAGGCCTCGGTGAGCGCCGCGGCCGAACCGTCCTCGCCGAGGTCGAGCAGGAGGAAACGGCCGTCGCGCATGAGCTCGTACAGCCGCACCGGTGCCGCGCCCGGCCGCGCCACCGTCAGTTCCGGCATCCGCTGCCCGGCGCGCAGCCGGGAGCCGTCCGTGCGGCGCGGGCCGCCGGGCGCGGCGTATCCGGCGCGCAGCCCCGAGAGCGTCTCGCCGGCCAGCTTCCTGATCCGGCGGTTGCCCAGCAGCCGCGGCAGCACCCGTCGGCGCACTCCGCTCACCAGCGGCGAGGGATGCGTGCCCAGCCGCGTGGCCCGGTCGGTGGCCCGCAGTACGCGCTCCGCCTGCGGCCGGCGCTCGCTCTCGTAGGTGTCGAGCAGCCCGGTCGGCGCCCAGCCCTGCACCGTGGCGGCCAGTTTCCAGCCGAGGTTGACGGAGTCCTGGATGCCGAGGTTGAGGCCCTGGCCGCCCAGCGGAGAGTGCAGATGCGCCGCGTCACCGGCGAGCAGCACCCGGCCGGCCCGGTACTGGTCCGCGAGCCGCTGGTGGATCTTGAACCGGGCCAGCCACTCGGGCTCGTACGGCTTCGGGTCGAAGCCCAGCAGCCGCGTCGCCAGGTCGGACACTTCCTCCAGGGTCACCTGGTCGCGGGTCCAGGGCCGGTCCCGGTGCGCGATCGCGAGACGGTAGAGACCGTTGCCGAACGGGATCGTCACCATCAGCCCGCCGTCGCGGGACATCACCAGCAGGTCGTCCGGCGGAGGCGTGCGCAGGCGGACGTCCGCGAGGACGGGCGCGAGGTCGTAGGTACGGCCGCGGAAGGCGATCCCGGCCAGGTCGCGGACGACACTGTGCGCGCCGTCGCAGCCCACGACGTAGTCGGCCGTCTCCTCCCACTCGCCGGACTCCGTGCGCACATGGAGCGTCACACCGGTGTCGTCCTGGGCCAGGCCGAAGACCTCCGCGCCGCGCTGGATGATCACCCCGAGATCCACGGCGCGCTGTTGGAGCACCTCCTCGGTGCGGCTCTGCGGCACGATGTGCAGGGCCGCGAAGCGGGTGTCGAGCTCGGTGAAGTCGAGCCTCGCGCCGGGCGCCGGCAGCATACGGCCCACCGGCCGGCCGGCCGCGACCAGCGCGTCGGCGTGCCCGCGCAGGTCGAGCACCTCCAGCGTCCTGGGGTACAGGGCCATGGCGCGCGACTGCGCGGAGGTGCTCAGGCGGCGCTCCAGGACCGTGCACGACACACCGGCGGCGGCCAGTTCACAGGCCAGCGCGAGTCCGGTCGGTCCGGCTCCGACGATGATCACGGACTGTTCAGGGGTGGGAGCCATGGGTTCCTCCTTGGCGGGTGGTCAGCGGCAGGGCCGGCTGTGCGGGCGCGCCGACGGGCGGCCGGCCCACGCGCGCCGTCCAGGCACCGGTACGGAGGACGAGGGCGCCGGGCGACGGCCGTCCTCGTCGGGGGCGAGGGCGTGGGACATCGCCGAACACGGCGGTGAGCAGGGCCACCGCCGTGTTCCCCGATCGCTCCCGCTCCGGGGGCTCGCTCATCTCGGCTCCGTCCGGGAGAGGTTCAGTAGTAGTGCCGCATCAGCTCGTCCACCCACTCGGGCTGTACGACGTCCTCGGGCGGCGCGAACTGGCGCAGATACGGCTTGATGTCGAGGACGGGCGTGCCGTCCACGGCGTCGAGCCCGCGCACATGCACGTCCAGCCCGTCCACCTTCAGCAGCCGGCAGCGCGAGACCCCGATGCGGTTGGGGCGGTTCTTGGCGCGCTGGGCGAAGATCCCGGCCCGCGGCCACTCGGGGTTGCCGCGCGGATGCCGGGCCCCCGTGTGGATCTTCTCCGGCTCGACCCGGTGGAAGTGGAAGACGACCTCCACGTGGGAGAAGGCATCCAGGCCGAGCAGTGCCTCGGGGGTGAACCGCTCCGCGTCCAGCCGGATCACCGACGTCACGTTCCCCCAGTGGTCGTCGGAGAGGTCGGTGCGGTCGGTGCGGACGTGCGCGATCGGCACGATCCCGCCGATCGCGTCCGGCCGCGGTTCCTCCAGGTGCGAGAACCACACCTCGTCCCGGACCAGCAACTCGCCCTCGGCGGCGCGCTGCACCGTCAGATAGGTGTCGTCGGCCCGCACGTCCAGCAGCTCGGCCAGCCGGCCCTGGATCAGCCGCAGCAGCGCGCCCACCTGGTCCTTGCTGTAGCTCTCCTTGCACACCACGAACCCGACCGGCGCCGGGGTGACATCCGCCGTGCGCCACTCGGGCCGGTAGTAGGTGCCGGGTTCCAGCCGCTGCCACCACAGCCAGCAGTGGCCGTCGGGCAGGCCGAGCAACTCCTCCACATCGGCGGCGAGTCGTTCGAGACAGGCGCTGCCCGGACTGGCGGCGGGGGAGAACAGCCTGATGACCGGCATCTCAGCGCCCCCCGCCCCGCGGCTTGATCCCGATCACCAGGCAGGTGCGCAGCGGAACGAGGAACGCGTCGCCGTGCGCGCGAATCCCCAGCGCCTCGCGGTGGGCCGCGGGTGCCTGGGCCAGCCGGCGCCGGACCGACGCCTCGGTCGCGGTCGCGGCGCTGTCGCAGCGGCGCCGCACCGGCATGTCGGCGCGGTCCTCGGTCTGCCCGCCGCGGGCCACGGGGACCCTCAGCCCGGCGCCCTTGAGGAGGGCGATCCACTCCGTGCGGGTGTGGCTGCGCCGGTGCGTGGGGTCGCGCAGGACCTCCAACTCGTTGCCCAGTGCATCGATCTCGGGATCCTCGTGCCCCTCCAGGTCGATCACGGCGAGCCGCCCGCCGGGCCGCAGCAGCCGGGCCATCTCGCCCACGGCCCTCGGCACGTCGGGGAAGCGGTGCGCGGCAAGCCGACAGGTCACCAGATCGAACGAGCCGTCGGGGAAGGGAAGTTCCGCCGCGTCGGCCCGAACCGTCTGCACGGCGACCGAGCGTGCGGCGGCGAGGGCGCGGAAGGCCGCCAGCCGCGCGGGTTCGGGGTCCACACCGACGAGACGGGCCGGGTAGTCGGCGGCGAAGGACAGCGCCAGCCGGCCCGTACCGCAGGCGATGTCGCAGATCGCGCTGCCGGTCTGCGGTCCGAGCGCTCTGTGCAGCGCCTGCGTGGACGGGTTCGACCGATGCGTCCCGCCCGTCGCGAGGGTGTCGACGACCATGGGGGGACGCCGGCTGGAGAGCGTACCGCTCGCGGGCATGCCGTTCCCTTTCCTGTGGTGCCGCTGCTGGATCCGGAGCATCGTCATGAGGTCATGTCCATCAGCGAGATGAGCGCGGGCAGCGGATCCCGGGCCGGACCCGGACCGCACGGGTTCAGGGTGTGACCGACCCCTTTGAACACATGGACCCGGACCGCCGGCGAGTGGGGGCCGATGAGGTGACGGGCGGACCAGTCGGCGTACATGGCCGGTTCGAACACCGCGGGCGGCAGCTCGTCCTCCGCGTCGTCGGTGAGATAGCCGACCAGGTCGAAACCGCCGTAGACCAGCTCGATCAGGGGGATGCGGGAGATGAGGAAGGCGTCCGACTCCACCACCGTGCCGATCAGGACGACGCGGTCGGCGTGCGGGGGTACGCCGGACTCCAGCAGCCGCAGCAGGGCCTGGCCGCCGAGCGAGAAGCCGACCAGTGACAGGGGGCCGGTCGTCAGGTGGCGGCTGCCGTTCAGCAGTTGTTCCAGTCGCTCGGCGTGGGCCCGCTCGTCGGCCTCCGACGCGGGGGCGCCGGGCTCCCGGGCCGGCATGTCGCAGCGCAGCACCTGGGCCCCGGCCGCCACCAGACGTTCCGTCAGATCGGTCAGCAGCAGGTCGTCCCGGCCCTCGCCGTCGAGCGCCGTGACGCTGCCGGGGCCGGCGAGCAGCACGGTGGAGGTCGCCGGCGCCGCGGGGAACGACCGCATCGCCCGATACGGCCTGCCGTCCGGGTCCCGGCGCCACTGGATGTGCCGGTGGATGCTCATCGGTTCACCTCCCGCACGCGGCTTCGGCCTCGGTCGGCCGGAGGGTCACCGGGGAGGCATGTTCCCCCTCCGGACCGCCGAGGCCGGCTCTCGGGTGGCTCCGCGGGGCGCCGTCGTGCGCCGACCGGTCGGCGCGGTCGATGGAGCGGCCGCTCGGGCCGATGCGCGGCGCGGGGTGCTTCCGGAGCGGTCCGGTGCCGGCGCGCACGGCGGTGGTGGCTGCTGCGGCAACCGTCCTGCTCATCGGGACCTCGTCTCCTCACGCCTGTTCGGGCACGGTCCGCGCTTCCGGATCACGCCCGGTCACGGGCCCTTCCCGGCCCGTCCCTCTACGGGCCGGGAAGGCCGTGCAGCGCTCGTTTACGCCCTCGCCCCGTCCCCACGGTCGGGGGCTGTCGAGCGCTCTCCGGGACCCGTCCCTCGTCGGGCCCGGGAGGTCGTTCTCCGCCTCGGTTCCGGTCGGCACGTCAGGGGTCAGATCTCGACCTCGATGACGGTGGCCTCGGTGATGTTGGTGGCCTCCACCAGGGTCTCGACGGGCGCGGTGGCCGAGGCGGCGGCGACGGCGCTCAGGGTGATGCCCTCCTCGCCCGGCTCCAGATGGATGCGGATGACCTTCGTCTCTTCGTGCATGTCCGTGTTCCCTTCGGTGAGGGGCGGCAGCGATGGCACCGCCCGCGGACGGGGCCCGCTCACGTGCTGGGGAGCGGGGTGGGTGCGGCGCGGCGTGCTGCGTCCTGGAGTCCGGGCGAGTCCGTCCGGCCGCGGACCGTGCGCTCCCGCAGGAGAGCGACTCGTCCGCCCTCGTTCACCTGGCAGGGGATCTTCTGCACGACTTCCCGCCTTTCGGAAGCCCGGAGTCCACATTTCTGAACTCATTGCTCAGTGAACTCATTACCCGATGAACTCTACGGACGTTGAATAACTTTTGGCAAGGGGGGTCCCGGGGCCGTGTCCCGTCTGTGTCCCGCGTGCCGGTAGTGCTGGAGGCGTCCTCGATGCGAGGCTGAGCGTATGAACATCCCTTTCCTGGGCAACTGGCGGAAGAGGCACGGCCCCGCCTTCGGCGTCGCGGTGTTCTCGGACGGCGACGAAGGCCGCGAGGGCATCGCCGAGCTGCTCTCCGAGTGCGACCTGCTGCGCTCCCAGGCGGCCCGGGAGGGAATCCAACTGGACGACACCGCGGCCTCGTTGGAGGCGCTCGACCAGCTGCTGCCGCGCTGGCGGGACGACGAGGAGGTGCTGCCCTGGCTCGGCAATGACGCGGGCCTGTATCTCGGCACCGTCATCGTGCGCACCGTCCCCGGGGCGCTCTGGGAGATCTGGCCCAACGGTCAACCCGTCGTCCGGCTCGCCTCCGGGCGCGAGTTCGACGTCGTGGCATCCGGGCACGAGTGGGCTTCGAGCGGAGTCCCCGAGCTGTCGCAGCTGTATGCGGAGGTCGCGGAGGCGTGAATCCCTGGCCTGAGCTGCGGCTTAAATACGGCTAATGCCCGAAAAGTGCGTGTCGTCCATTAACTCCACTTGTGTCTGGATAGTTTGCGGCAACCACGACACAGCTGAGACTGAGATAGGGCTGGGGCATGGTTGTCGATCCGTTGATCGAGCTACGTGACGTGAACAAGTACTTCGGGGAGCTGCATGTCCTGCAGGACATCAACCTCACCGTCGGCAAGGGGGAGGTGGTCGTGGTCATCGGCCCGTCGGGGTCGGGAAAGTCGACGCTGTGCAGGGCGATCAACCGGCTGGAGCCCATCCGCTCCGGCACGATCCTGCTCGACGGAAAGCCGCTGCCCGAGGAGGGCAAGGCCCTCGCGCGGCTCCGGGCCGACGTCGGCATGGTCTTCCAGTCCTTCAATCTCTTCGCCCACAAGACGGTTCTGCAGAACGTCTCGCTGGGCCAGATCAAGGTCCGGGGACGCAAGAAGGAGCAGGCCGACCAGCGCTCCCGTCAACTCCTCGACCGCGTCGGCCTCGCCGACCAGGCCGACAAGTACCCGGCCCAGCTCTCCGGCGGCCAGCAGCAGCGCGTGGCCATCGCCCGCGCCCTCGCCATGGAGCCCAAGGCGCTGCTCTTCGACGAGCCGACCTCGGCCCTCGACCCGGAGATGATCAACGAGGTCCTTGAGGTCATGCGGCAGTTGGCCCACGAGGGCATGACCATGGTCGTCGTCACCCACGAGATGGGCTTCGCCCGCTCCGCCGCCAACCGCGTCGTCTTCATGGCCGACGGCCGCATCGTCGAGGACCGCAGCCCCGAGGGGTTCTTCACCGCGCCGGAGAGCGAGCGGGCCAGGGACTTCCTCTCCAAGATCCTCAAGCACTGACCGGGGGGAGTACGCCCATGTGCCCTACCACACCTGTGCCTTCGGCGGGGCCGGGCGGCCGGTGCTCGCGGCCCGGCCGCCGCCCGGGACGACCGGCGCGCCGGGCCTCGACTAGGATGTGCCGTTCGTCCCCGTAGCGGCCGCACAGGCCGCCCCGGTCCACCGGGGGACGCTGCTGCCGGCCGGGGAAACCGCAACGGCACCCCGGGCCGCAGGGGGCAGCAGACACAGAGCCATACCCGCCCGGCGCCGGCCGGAGATCACTGCTCGCGCAGGGGGATCGACACGTACGACGGGTCGTTCGCCGGCGAGGAGAAGGTCAGCTGAGCGCCGGACGGGTTGTGCTCGCTGCAGAGCGGGTCGACTGTGTCGACCACCAGGGCCGGCCGATGGCCCGCCGGGACGTCGTAGGCCGTGGAGAACAGCTCCACGTCGACGCCGAACGGCCGCCCGGGCGTGCGTCCGTGGAAGGTGTACGGCGCGGTGCTGACCAGCTTGCCGAGGCCGAGCGCCCCCACGTCGTAGAGGCAGGCGACAAGGGTGCCGCTCTCCTTGGTGGGGGTGAGGGTGGTGTGCAGGCGGACCGTGCCGCGCACCCGCTGGACGGTGGGGTACTTCTCCGACTGCCACACGGCCGCCCAACGGCGCGGGAGCAGGGGGATGGCGGCCGTCGGGGGCACCTTGGCGATCTGGTCGAGGAGGCCGGACAGCAGCACGATTCCGCCGTCCGTGACCGTTCCGGTTCATCCCGTGATGACGCTGGTGCTCCGCCCCTGTCCGTCGTGCGCGGCGATGACGCAGGCTGATCCCGGCGCCGTACGAGGCGTCCATCATGCCGATCCGCTGCGCGTCTGCCGGGGTGTTGACGAGTGCCCAGTCGATGACTTTGGAGGCGTCGGCCATGTCGGGCGGGCCGGCTGCTTTGTCTCGCCGCCCGACTGCCGGAAGCCGCGCGCTTTGCAACTGGCCACTGGATAGCCGGAGTCCGCCAACTTCTGGGCGTGGGCGAGGTGCTCGGCCTACGGCATGCCCCAGCTCGTGGGGAGTATCAGCAGCGGGTAGCGGGGCGTGCCTCGGCGCCGGCGAGCGTGGCGACATTCGCCTTGAGGGCCGTGCCGCCCTAACCGGCGATGTCGACGAAGCGGATGCCGCCCGTCGACGCCGACGCGACGGGGGCGACGTCGGCGATCAGGGCCGCCGAGACGACGCCCACGGCGGTGGTGCGCAGAGACTTGCGGTGTTCCACGGGGCACTCCTCACTCGTGTCAGTGCAAAGTGACGCGACGGTAACCGCGGCCTCTTACCGTAGGTAACCCGTCGGTAAGTTGCGCGGGAGTAGCGATTGTTGAGTTGGGGGGACTCAGGAGGCGCGGTGGGAGTTCCGGGGAGCTGCCGCAGCCGGCAGGGGTGCCTGCGCGGTCCGGGTGACATCGCCGACCAGTTCGACCACGTCCGGACCGTAGGCCTGGGAGTTGATCACCTTCAGGAGCAGGACGAAGGAGCCGGTGCCGTACTTGCGGGCCAAACGCTCGTGGTTGCGGGCCAGATAGCGGGTCGCCGCCTGGTTGGTGATGGCGCGCTGGCCGCAGAAGAGGAAGACCGGCCGGCTCTGCTTCGGGTCGCCCGCGGTGAGCCGGGCCAGCAGGACGTACTCCGCCACGCCCGCCTCCAGGCGGTAGCGCTCGGTGCCGATCTGGAACGCGCCCCGGTCCGGGCCGGGTTCGGGGTCGATGTTGACGCGTATCCCGGGCAGCATCGCCGACATGTGCGCCACCATGCGCCGGTTCGAGCCGGGGCCTCCCACACAGAACTCGGTGCGCTCGCCGAAGCCCTGATGGACCGAGTCCTGGGTGACCACCTGGACATGGGCGCCGCAGTCCTTGATCAGCGCGGACAGCTCCAGCAGCGCGAACACGTCGAAGCGGTGCACCGCCGGCTCGGAGGTGGCCGGGTCGCGGTTGACGACGAGCAGTGACTCCGAGTTCTCCGGTAGCCCGAGGAAGGCCTGCTTGCGGCGGAGCTTGCGCCGCCACAGATAGGTACGGGCGATCCAGCCCAGTCCCGCGCTGATGGCCGCCGCCACCACGCCGAGGACGATGTTGCGCACGTCGTCATTCATGGGGGCGCATGGTAGCGGGTGCTCCTGACGGGGCCATGTCCATCTAATAGGCTGCGCGAACGGTCTCCCCCGGAGGTGCGGATGCGTCGTCCTGTCGCGCGCAAGCTGTCGGTCCTGGCGGTCTCGGCCGCCGTCGTGTCGGTGGGGGCCGCGGCGCCTCCCTCCGCTGAACATACGGCCGTCGAGAAGGCCCCCGTCGCCGTCGGATACGGCGGCGCCGTCGCGAGCGTCGACCCGGACGCCTCCGCCGCCGGTATCGAAGTGCTCAGAAGGGGCGGCAACGCCGTCGACGCGGCCGTCGCCACCGCCGCCGCCCTGGGCGTCACCGAGCCCTACTCCGCGGGCATCGGCGGCGGCGGTTACTTCGTCTACTACGACGCCAAGTCCCGTGCGGTACGCACCATCGACGGCCGTGAGACCGCCCCGCTGAGCGCGGACTCCGGTCTCTTCCTGGAGAACGGCACGCCGATCCCCTTCGCCGAGGCCGTCAGCAGCGGACTGAGCGTGGGCACCCCCGGCACGCCCGCCACCTGGCAGCGGGCGCTGGACAAGTGGGGGAGCAGGAGCCTCGGGACGCTGCTGAAGCCCGCCGAGCGCCTCGCCCGCGACGGCTTCACCGTGGACGCCACCTTCCGCGCGCAGACCGCGGCCAACGAGACCCGGTTCCGCTACTTCCCGGACACTGCCGAGCTGTTCCTGCCGGGCGGCGAGCTCCCGGTCGTCGGCTCTACCTTCAAGAACCCCGATCTCGCCCGCACCTACGCCGAGTTGGCGACGAAGGGCGTCGGCGCGCTGTACCGGGGCGACCTGGCGAAGGACATCGTCGACACGGTCAACGCCCCGCCCGTGGACCCGGCCTCCGGCTGGAAGGCCCGCCCCGGCGACCTCACCGCCGAGGACCTGGCCGCCTACCGCACCAGGCTCCAGGCGCCCACGAAGACCTCGTACCGCGGTCTAGGCGTCTACTCCATGGCGCCCTCCTCCTCCGGCGGTACGACCGTCGGCGAGGCGCTCAACATCCTGGAGAACACCGACCTCTCCGAGGCGAGCGACGTCCAGTACCTGCACCGCTACATCGAGGCGAGCCGCATCGCGTTCGCGGACCGCGGGCGCTGGGTCGGCGACCCCGCCTTCGAGGACGTACCGACGAAGGAGCTGCTGTCGCAGAAGTACGCCGACTCGCGCGAGTGCCTGATCGAGGACGACGCCGTGCTCACGAGCCCGCTCGCGCCCGGCGACCCGCGTGATCCGGCGGGCTGCGAAGCGAGCGGTACGGCGGCCCCGACCACCTACGAGGGCGACAGCACCACCCACCTCACCGTGGCCGACAAGTGGGGCAACGTCGTCTCCTACACGCTGACCATCGAGCAGACCGGCGGCAGCGGCATCACCGTCCCGGGCCGTGGGTTCATCCTCAACAACGAGCTCACGGACTTCTCCTTCGCCCCGGCCAACCCGGCCGTCCACGACCCGAACCTGCCGGGCCCGGGCAAGCGTCCGCGCTCCTCGATGTCCCCGACCATCGTCCTCGACCAGCACAACAAGCCGGTCGTGGCGCTCGGTTCACCCGGCGGCGCGACCATCATCACCACCGTGCTGCAGACCCTCACCGGGTTCCTCGACCGGGGCGTGCCGCTCGTCGACGCCATCGCCGCGCCGCGCGCCAGCCAGCGCAACCAGACCACCACCGAACTCGAACCGGGGCTCTACGACAGCCCGTTGAAGGCCGAGCTGGAGTCGATCGGGCACGGGTTCCGGCTCAACCCCGAGATCGGCGCGGTGGCCGGCGTGCAGCGGCTGCCGGACGGCAAGTGGCTCGCCGCCGCCGAGAAGGTACGGCGGGGCGGCGGCTCGGCGATGGTCGTGTACCCGGCGCCGTAGTCACAACTCGGGGGCGGGCGCGGTGTCTTCCGTGCGGAAGGCCAGCCGTCCGCCCTCGACGTCCACCGTCACCCGGCCGCCCTCCTCGACCCGGCCGTCCACCAGCAGCCGGGACAGCCGGTTGTCGACCTCGCGCTGGATGGTGCGGCGCAGCGGGCGGGCGCCGTACTCGGGCTGGTAGCCGCGTTCGGCCAGCCAGTCCACGGCCGCCTCGGTGAACTCCACCGTGACGTCCTGCGCGTGCAGCAGCCGGCGCGTCCGGTCCAGCAGCAGGTTGGTGATCTGCCGCAGCTGGTCCGGGTCGAGCTGCTTGAACACCACGATCTCGTCGATGCGGTTGAGGAACTCGGGCCGGAAGTGCTCGCGCAGCGGCCGGAGGATCCGCTCGCGCCGCGCCTCCTCGTCCGACTCGGTGTCACCCGCGCCGAAACCGATGCCCGCGCCGCGCCGGGTGATCGCCTCCGAGCCGAGGTTGGACGTCATGACGATCACGGTGTTGGTGAAGTCCACCGTGCGGCCCTGGCTGTCGGTCAGCCGGCCGTCGTCGAGGACCTGCAGCAGGATGTTGAAGACGTCCGGGTGCGCCTTCTCCACCTCGTCGAGCAGCAGCAGCGAGTACGGATGGCGGCGCACGACCTCGGTGAGCTGGCCCGCCTCCTCGTGCCCGACGTAGCCGGGCGGGGCGCCGACCAGGCGGCTGACGGTGTGCCGCTCCTGGTACTCGCTCATGTCGAGGCGCACCATGCGCTCCTCGCTGCCGAACAGCGCCTCCGCCAGGGCGCGCGCCAGCTCGGTCTTGCCGACGCCGGTCGGCCCGAGGAAGAGGAAGCTGCCGATCGGCCGGTCGGGGCTGGCGAGCCCGGCCCGCGAACGCAGCACCGCCTCGGACACCACGCGCACGGCCTCGTCCTGGCCGACGACCCGCTCGTGCAGATGCTGCTCCAGGCCCAGCAGCCGGTCCTTCTCCTCCTCGGTCAGGCTGCTCACCGGGATGCCGGTCTGCCGCGACACGACCTCGGCGACGGCCTCGGCGGTGACCTCCAGGTTCTGCCCCTCGTCGGCCTCGCCGTCCCCGGCGTCCGCGATCCGCTGCTTCAGCTCCACGATCCGGTCGCGCAGCTGGGTGGCCTGCTCGTACTGTTCGTCCGCGACGGCCTGGTCCTTGTCCCGGGCCAGCTGCTCGACCTCGCGCTCCATGGCCCGTACGTCCGTGCCCTTGGTGCGCGCCCGCAGCCGTACCCGGGCGCCCGCCTGGTCGATCAGGTCGATCGCCTTGTCCGGCAGCCGGCGGTCGGAGAGATAGCGGTCGGACAGCTCCACCGCGGCGACGAGCGCGTCGTCGCTGTAGCGGACCTGGTGGTGGGCCTCGTAGCGGTCGCGCAGGCCGCGCAGGATCTCGATCGCGTCGGCGGTGGTCGGCTCGGGCACCAGGATCGGCTGGAAGCGGCGGGAGAGCGCCGCGTCCTTCTCGATGCGCCGGTACTCCTCCAGCGTGGTGGCGCCGACGATGTGCAGCTCGCCGCGGGCGAGGGCCGGTTTGAGGATGTTCCCGGCGTCCATCGCACCGCCCTCGCCGCCGCCTCCGGCGCCGACGACCGTGTGCAGCTCGTCGATGAAGACGATCAGCCGGTCGGAGTGGGCGCGGATCTCGCCCACGATGTTGGTCATCCGCTCCTCGAAGTCGCCCCGGTAGCGGGTGCCCGCGACGACCGCCGTCAGGTCGAGGGCCACCACGCGCCGCCCGATCAGTACGTCCGGCACGTCCCCGTCGGCGATCCGCTGGGCCAGGCCCTCCACGATCGCGGTCTTGCCGACGCCCGCGTCGCCGATCAGCACGGGGTTGTTCTTGCCGCGCCGGGAGAGCACCTCGATGGTCTGTTCGATCTCCTCGTCGCGTCCGATCACCGGGTCGATCCGGCCCTGGCGGGCCAGGTCGGTGAGGTCCCGGCCGAACTTGTCCAGGGTCGGGGTGTCGGCGGAGCGGGGCCGCTCCGGCCGCTGTGCGGTCTCCGGCGCCTCGGACGGCAGGCCCGCGGGGGAGAAGCGGGCCGAGTTCAGGATGTGCCCGGCGGCCGAGTCGGGGTTCGCGGCGAGCGCGCTGAGCACGTGCTCCGGGCCGATGTAACCGGCGCCGCGGGACCTGGCCAGGTCGTGCGCGTCCAGCAGGGCCCGCTTGGCGGCCGGGGTGAGCGACAGCGAGGTCGGGGGCGGCACCTCGCCGGGTGGGTGCTGGACCGGGCCGGAGCGCTCGTCGATCTCCGTGGCCAGGGAGTCGGGGTCGGCCCCGGCCCGGCTGAGCAGGCTCCGGGTCGGCTCGGCGGACAGCGCCGCGCGCAGCAGGTGCTGGGTGTCGAGGTCCCGGCTGCCGTGCTCGGCGGCGTACTGGGCGGCGCCGCGCACGAGTTCCCTGGCCGGCTGGCTGAGCAGCTGGCCGATGTTGATCTGACGGGGACCGGGGCGCGGGCCGCCGAAGAAGCGGGCGAGGAATTCGCCGAAGGGGTCGCCGTAGCCCTCCGGGCTGTTGAAGCCGTTGGTCATCGGTTCCGTACCTTCGCTGACGACGTACCGGAAGCGGGTGCCCGGCACTACGTGCGCTTATGCCACGATTGCACGAACTTGTGCGAGGGGCATGCGCAGGGCGCCTGCGGATGGGGGCTTCGGGGGGTCGTCGGCGGGCGCGGGTGAGTTGTGGTTGCTCGCGCAGTTCCCCGCGCCCCTGAAGGGCGCTTCACCTCGCTGTCAGGATGCGAGGGCCGCCCTCCGTGATCGCCACCGTGTGTTCCGCGTGGGCCGCCCTTGAGCCGTCGTTCGTCCTGAGGGTCCAGCCGTCCGGGGCCGCGTGGTAGCCGTCCGTGCCGCCCGCGATCACCATGGGCTCGATGGCGAGGACCATGCCACGGCGCAGGGGGAGGCCGCGGGCGGGGCGGCCCTCGTTGGGGACCGGGGGGTCCTCGTGCATACGGCGGCCGATGCCGTGGCCGCCGAAGTCCTCGGGGATGCCGTAGCCGGCCTTGCGGCACACCGTGCCGATCGCGTGGGCGATGTCGCCGATGCGGTTGCCGACGACGGCTGCCTCGATGCCGGCCGCCAGGGCCCGCTCGGCCGTCTCGATCAGGCGCAGGTCCGCCGGGCGCGGGGTGCCGACGGTGAAGCTGATCGCGGAGTCGCCGACCCAGCCGCCCAGTTCGGCGCCGAAGTCGATGGAGACGAGGTCGCCGTCGCGCAGCCGGTAGGCGGTCGGGATGCCGTGCACGATCGCGTCGTTCACCGAGGCGCAGACGACGGCCGGGAAGGGCGTCGGCGCGAAGGAGGGGCGATAGCCGAGGAAGGGCGACGAGGCGCCCGCCGCGCGCAGGACGTCGTGCGCCACCTCGTCCAGCTCCAGCAGGGAAACGCCCACGTCGGCGGCTTCCCGTACGGCCGTCAGGGCGCGGCCGACGACCTGTCCTGCCTCGTACATGGCATCGATCGATGTGTCTGTCTTGAGCTCCACCATGCCAATTACTATACCGGTATTAGAATGGGGGCATGGTACGTACCCCTCTCACCCCCGAAGAGCGCGAGCGCGGCGAGCGGTTCGGCCGTCTGCTCCGTGAGGCCCGCGGCGGCCGCAGCATGGCGGAGGTCGCGGCGGCCGCCGGCGTCTCCGCCGAGACGCTCCGCAAGATCGAGACCGGCCGTGCGCCGACCCCGGCGTTCTTCACGGTGGCCGCGCTGGCCCAGGTGCTCGGGCTGTCGCTGGACGAGCTGGTCGTGATGTGCGCGCCGGTCGGTGTGTGAGGGGACCTGACCTCACGTTGTGCCAGCGCGGGCGTACTCTGCGTCCGGCCGGAAAACTCCCCGTAGCGTCCCCGTAACACGACTGGTGTTGCCTTACGGACCGGAGTGCTCCGGTCTGGCGGGAGTTGGGCGATGACTGTGAAACAACTCCCGGGACAGGTGCGGGAGTTCGCGAACTACCTGGACGGTCTGCTGGCGCGCCTGGATCAGGGCGGCGGCTGGTGCGGGGTGTTCTGGCAGCGCGATCCTGACGGCATGCAGGCCTGCGTCGACGGGCGTGAAGTGCCGCCCTGGGACGTGGTGGAGGCGCTGCTCCAGGATCTTGCGGCGGGGTACGGCCCCGATGCCGCCCGCGCCGAGGCCGAACACGCCCGTGCACTGCACGCCGCCGCGCTCACCGCGTACGACGCCCGGCCCGGCGGCCGGGACGCCCTCGGTGACCGCCTCGACGTCATGCTCCGCGAACAGCGCTACGCCGCCGAACGGCAGGCGGAACTGGGCCGCTTGCTCGCCGTCGCGACCTCCCCGGAGGAGGCCGACGCCATCCGCCTCGACCTCGCCTGGGCCCGCGACGACCATGAGCGGGCGACGGCCCGGTGCGCGGAACTCCGGGCGCGGAAGGAGGAGTTGGAGCGCCTCGACGCCAGTGGACAGGCGGCGGCGATCCGACGGGGGCGCGGGGACGAGGGGAGTGCGGTGTTCCGGGTCGAGGGGGTCGAGGGGGGAGCCTCGGAACGGGCGGCCGGGCCCTCGGGGGCGCGGGGCGCCCCGCACGAAGGCGACGGGTGGGGTCCCGCGGTGCCTCAGCAGCGAGCGGCACAGGGGCGGTGGGACGCACCGCACGCGGGGGCCCCTGCGGGGGCGCAGAGCCGGGCCGCCGGTCGACGCTTCGAGGCGACCGGGGATGGGGCAGCGGCTTCCGGCGCTGGGCGGTTCGATGTGACTGGGCCTGGGGCGGGGGCTTCCGGTGCCGGGCACCCCGCCCCCGGGTCGGATGCCTTTGGCCCCGGCGTCGGACACCCCGCCCCCGGTCCGGACGCCTATGGCCCCGGCGCCGGACAAACCACCCCCGCTACCCCCTGGTCGCACGCCGACTCCACCCACCCCACCCCACAGTCGGCGGCGCCCACCCCGCAGCCGCCGGCGCCCACCCCGCCGCCAGCGGCTCCCGCCCCACAGCCGGCGCCCCCCGCCCCCAAGCAGCGCAAGCGCCGCCGTGGCAGTGCACGGTTCGCCGGGATGGCGGAGGAGGAGGTCGCTCCCGTCGCCGTGCCGCCCGCTGTCGTGCCGGTGCTGCCCGAGCCGGCCGCGGGGTCCGGCCGTACCCCGCGCGGTGCGCGGTTCGCGGGGGCCGACGCCGTGGAGCAGCCGGAGCCGCAGGCCGTGCCGCTCGACGGGGCGGACCGGCAGGAGATCGCCGGGGCCGTCGCCAGGCTCGTGCGGCTGCGCACCGAGGGCCGTAGCGGCGAGGCGCACGCCCTGCTGGCCGAGATCGCGTACTCGGCCGCTGCCCGCTACCCGCTGCTCGCCGTGGAGATGCAGCACGCCGGGCTGGGCGCCGACTGGGCCACCCTGCTCTGGGAGGCCGCCTCACTGCCCGCCGACCGGCTGGTCGCCGCGGCCGACGCCCTGGTCGCCGGGGGCCGCGGCGCCGACGCGGAGCAGATCCTGCGGCAGGGCGTGGTCCGGCCCCCCGAGGAGATAGGGCGGGCCGTGCTGGGGCTGGCGCAGGAGGGCCGCCGGCGCGAGATCCGCGCGCTGCTCGACGCCTACGTCCGCGTCCGCACCCCCGAGGAGGCCGCCCGCAGCGCCGCCGCCGACCCGCAGACCCTCGTACCGTTGCTTCTGGAGGCCGCGCGGAGCGTCTCGGAGCAGCGGCACTGGGACCTCGTCCATGCGCTGCGGGTCGCCGGATTCACCACCTGACCGGGTGTGTCGCTCACCCGCAGGAGTGTGAAACCTGATCGACTCAGCGGGTTAACGACGATGGTCTTGGCAAGCCTGTCCGGGAGGCTTACGTTCGTCCCTCTACGGCCTGCGTCTACGGGCGTAGAGGCTCTGACGTCCCGTCGAAGGAGCAGCTCATGGCCAACGTCGTCCGCGCCGCCCTGGTCCAGGCCACCTGGACCGGCGACACCGAGTCCATGGTGGCGAAACACGAGGAGCACGCCCGCGAGGCAGCCCGCCAGGGCGCCAAGGTCATCGGGTTCCAGGAAGTCTTCAACGCTCCCTACTTCTGTCAGGTGCAGGAGCCGGAGCACTATCGGTGGGCCGAACCGGTGCCCGACGGGCCGACCCTGCGTCGTATGCAACAGCTCGCGCGCGAGACCGGCATGGTGATCGTCGTGCCGGTCTTCGAGATCGAGCAGTCGGGCTTCTACTACAACACCGCGGCCGTGATCGACGCCGACGGCTCGTACCTCGGCAAGTACCGCAAGCACCACATCCCGCAGGTCAAGGGCTTCTGGGAGAAGTACTACTTCAAACCGGGCAACGCCGGCTGGCCCGTCTTCGACACCGCCGTGGGCAAGGTGGGCGTCTACATCTGCTACGACCGCCACTTCCCGGAGGGCTGGCGGCAACTCGGCCTGAACGGCGCCCAGTTGGTGTACAACCCGTCCGCCACCCACCGTGGTCTGTCCTCCTACCTGTGGCGTCTTGAGCAGCCCGCGGCGGCCGTCGCCAACGAGTACTTCGTCGCCGCGATCAACCGCGTCGGCGTCGAGGAGTACGGAGACAACGACTTCTACGGGACGAGCTACTTCGTCGACCCGCGCGGACAGTTCGTGGGCGGGACCGCCAGTGACACCAAGGAGGAACTCCTCGTCCGCGACCTCGACTTCGACGTCATCGAAGAGGTGCGGCAGCAGTGGGCCTTCTACCGAGACCGCCGCCCCGACGCCTACGAAGGGCTGGTGCAGCCGTGACCGACCTCTACGCCCGCCATCGCACCGTCCTCCCCGACTGGCTCGCCCTCTACTACGAGGAGCCCCTGGAGATCACCCACGGCGAGGGCCGCCACGTCTGGGACGCCGAGGGCAACAAGTACCTCGACTTCTTCGGCGGCATCCTCACCACGATGACCGCGCACGCGCTGCCCGAGGTGACCAAGGCGGTGAGCGAGCAGGCCGGGCGGATCATCCACTCCTCGACCCTGTACCTCAACCGTCCGATGGTCGAACTGGCCGAGCGCATCGCCCAGTTGAGCGGCATCCCGGACGCCCGCGTGTTCTTCACCACCTCCGGCACCGAGGCCAACGACACCGCGCTGCTGCTGGCCACCGCCTACCGGCGCAGCAACACGATCCTGGCCATGCGCAACAGCTACCACGGCCGCTCCTTCAGCGCGGTCGGCATCACCGGCAACCGCGGCTGGTCCCCGACCTCCCTCTCCCCGCTCCAGACGCTCTACGTCCACGGCGGCGTCCGCACCCGTGGCCCCTACGCCGGGCTCAGCGACGACGCCTTCATCGCGGCCTGCGTCGAGGACCTGACGGACCTGCTCGGCCACACCCGCGCGCCCGCGGCCCTGATCGCCGAGCCGATCCAGGGCGTCGGCGGCTTCACCTCCCCGCCGGACGGCCTCTACGCCGCCTTCCGCGAGGTGCTCGCCGAGCGCGGCATCCTGTGGATCGCCGACGAGGTGCAGACCGGCTGGGGCCGCACCGGCGACCACTTCTGGGGCTGGCAGGCGCACGGCGCTTCGGGGCCGCCGGACATCGTCACCTTCGCCAAGGGCATCGGCAACGGCATGTCCATCGGCGGGGTCGTGGCCCGCGCCGAGGTCATGAACTGCCTGGACGCCAACAGCATTTCCACCTTCGGCGGCACCCAGATCACCATGGCGGCGGGCCTCGCCAACCTGACGTACCTGCTGGAACACGACCTCCAGGGCAACGCCCGACGGGTCGGCGGGCTGCTCATCGAGCGGCTGCGGGCGGTCGCCGCGCACGTCCCGCACGTGCGCGAGGTGCGCGGCCGCGGCCTGATGATCGGCATCGAGCTGGTGAAGCCCGGCACGGACCAGGCCGATCCGGAGGCCGCGAGTGCCGTCCTGGAGGCGGCCCGCGCGGGCGGACTGCTCATCGGCAAGGGCGGCGGACACAGCACCAGCGCGCTGCGCGTGGCCCCGCCGCTGTCCCTGTCCGTCGCGGAGGCGGAGGAGGGCGCCGCGATCCTCGAAAGCGCTCTGAGGAGCCTGCAATAAGACAGTCAGTGAGGGAAGCGACAGCCATGACCACCACCCTGGAACCCGCCCTGTCGGTCCGTCAGGTCCTCACCCTGGAACGGGTGCTCGCCGGGGAGCCCGAGGTGGTGGCCGGCGCCGGTCAGCTCGACCGGCCCGTGCGCTGGGTGCATGTGGCGGAGGCCGCCGATGTCGGCGTGATGCTCACCGGCGGCGAGATGGTCCTCACCACCGGCGTGCTCCTCGCCGGCGACGAGGACAAGCAGGCCGAGTACATCCGGTCCCTGCACCGTGCGGAGGCGTCGGCCGTCGTCCTCGGACTCGGGCGCGCCTTCCCGGCCGCGCCGGACGTGATGCGCCGGGCGGCCGAGCGGTGCGGGCTGCCCATGGTCGTCCTGCACCGGCCCTTTCCCTTCGCCGAGCTGACCGAGGAGGTCCAGTCCCGGCTGGTGCGGCGGAAGTTCGCCGCCGTCAGCCTGTCGGAGTCGGTCCGCACCGCCCTCACCGGTCTGATCACCGCGGGCGCCCCGCTCCAGCGCCTGATCGACGAGATCGCCCAGCACAGTGCCTGTCCCGTCGTCGTCACCAACCTCGCGCACCGCGTGCTGGCCACCGCGGGGGAGCGGCCGGCCGTGGACGACGTGCTGCGCGACTGGGAGCGCATCGCCCGTCAGGCCGGCGGCAGCGAGGGCGACGGCTGGATCCGTTCCGAACTCGGCGGGCGCGGCGAACGCTGGGGCCAGATCATGCTGTGCGGCTACCGCGGCGACACCGCCACCGGACGGCTGCTCGCCGACCGCGCGGCCGAGGCCCTGGTCCTGCACCGCATGCTCGGCGGCAACTCCGCCTGCACCTGGGAGGAGCAGTCCGCACAGAGCCTGTTGACCGACCTGGTCAGCGGGGTCGTACCGGCCCGGCAGCTGCTGCCGCGGGCGCGGGCGGCGGGACTGCCGGTCAACCGGCGCACGTTCGTGCCGATGGTGGTGCGGGACGGCGATCCGGCCGAACTCGACCGTGTCCTAAGGCTGCTGGGGCTGCCCGGCCTCGTCGCCGAGCTCGCCGACGGGGCCACCGCGGTGCTGCTGAGTCTCGCCCGGGACCAGGACGCCGCCGTGCTCACGGCCAACTTCGCGGCCCGGCTGACCCGGACGGTCGTGGCCGCCGCGGACCCGAGAACCGCGTGGGACGACGTTCCCGCCGGTATGCGCGAGGCTCAGCACGTCGCGGACGCCGTCGCCTCGGGCGTGCTCGACCTCCCGCTCGTCGTCCGCCTCAGGGACGTCCATCTGCGCGGCCTGATCCGGCTGTTGCGGGACGACCCACATGTGCAGTCCTTCGCGGAGCGGGAGTTGGACGGGCTGCTGTGCGGGGCCGGGGACGATCTGCTCGCCGTACTGCGCACCTATCTCGCCACGGGCCGCAACAAGTCCCGCACCGCCCAGCTCCACCACGTCTCCCGGCCCGCGCTCTACCGCCGGCTGGAGGCCATACAGGCGCGCCTCGGGGTCGACCTCGACGACTTCGAGCAAGCGGCGTCGGTGCACATCGCGCTCCTCGCGCATGACGCGCAACAGGGGTGAAACATGGGACGACCTGGGAAAACGGTGGTGAAACATGGGCCCACGACAGGGTGACACCGTGGCACGCCGGGCGCCCGCAGACGTGACACGGTGCAACTCAAAGCCGGTTTTCGGACTTCCTAGTCTTCTCGCACACCGAGCGACCGGAGGTCCCGATGAGCAGAGTGATCCGTGCCGCCCTCTTCCAGACCGCGTGGACGGGCGACAAGGAATCGATGATCCAGGTGCACGAGCAGGCGGCCCGCGACGCGGCCGCCCAGGGTGCTCAAGTCCTGTGCTTCCAGGAGCTGTTCTACGGGCCGTACTTCTGCCAGGTCCAGGACAAGGCGTTCTACGAGTACGCCGAGCAGATTCCGGACGGGCCGATCGTCAAGCGATTCCAGGCGCTGGCCAAGGAGTTGGGCATCGTCCTGATCCTGCCGATGTACGAGGAGGAGCAGCCCGGCGTCCTCTACAACACCGCGGCCGTGATCGACGCGGACGGCTCGTACCTCGGCAAGTACCGCAAGCACCACATCCCGCAGGTGCCCGGCTTCTGGGAGAAGTTCTACTTCCGCCCCGGCAACAGCGGTTGGCCGATCTTCGACACGGCCGTAGGCAAGATCGGCGTCTACATCTGCTACGACCGCCATTTCCCGGAGGGCTGGCGGGCGTTGGGCCTGGCCGGTGCCGAGATCGTCTTCAACCCGTCCGCCACCTCACGCGGCCTGTCCGCCTACCTGTGGCAGCTGGAGCAGCCGGCGGCGGCCGTCGCCAACGAGTACTTCGTCGGCGCGATCAACCGGGTCGGGGTCGAGGAGCTGGGCGACAACGACTTCTACGGGACGACCTACTTCGTCGACCCGGAGGCCCAGTTCGTCGGCGAGGTGGCCTCCGACAAGGAGACCGAACTCGTCGTCCGCGACCTGGACATGGCCAAGCTGCGCGAAGTCCGCGACCGCTGGCAGTTCTACCGGGACCGCCGCCCCGACGCGTACGAGCCGCTGACCGCTCCGTAGCCGACCGCGACGTCCGCCGGTCCGGCGCACGGGGGCCGGGCCGGCGGCACCGACCGACTCGCACGACACCAGGAGAGGGAGCATGAGCAGCCGTACCGTGATCCGTGGTGGTCTTGTCATCACCGCGTCCGACGAGATCCACGCCGATGTCCTGATCGAGGACGGCCGCATTGCCGCCCTCGCCGCCTCCGGCACCCCGGCCGCCGAGGCCTGGACGGCCGAGCGGACCATCGACGCCACCGGGAAGTACGTCATCCCGGGCGGGGTCGACGCCCACACCCACATGGAGCTGCCGTTCGGCGGCACCTTCGCCTCCGACACCTTCGAGACCGGCACCCGGGCCGCCGCGTGGGGCGGTACGACGACCATCGTCGACTTCGCCGTGCAGAGCGTGGGGCACAGCCTGCGCGAGGGGCTCGACGCCTGGCACGCCAAGGCCGAGGGCAACTGCGCCATCGACTACGGCTTCCACATGATCGTCTCCGATGTGAACCAGGAGACGCTCAAGGAGATGGACCTGCTGGTCGAGGAGGGAGTCACCTCCTTCAAGCAGTTCATGGCCTACCCGGGCGTCTTCTACAGCGACGACGGCCAGATCCTGCGCGCCATGCAGCGCTCCGCCGAGAACGGCGGCCTGATCATGATGCACGCCGAGAACGGCATCGCGATCGACGTCCTGGTGGAACAGGCCCTGGCGCGCGGGGAGACCGACCCCCGCTATCACGGCGAGGTCCGCAAGGCCCTGCTGGAGGCCGAGGCCACCCACCGCGCCATCAGGCTCGCGCAGGTCGCGGGGGCTCCGCTGTACGTCGTGCACGTCTCGGCCATGGAGGCAGTGGCCGAGCTGGCGCGGGCGCGCGACGAGGGGCTCAACGTCTTCGGCGAGACCTGCCCGCAGTACCTGTTCCTGTCGACCGACAACCTCGCCGAGCCCGACTTCGAGGGCTCGAAGTACGTGTGCTCGACGCCCCTGCGCCCCAAGGAGCACCAGGCCAAGCTGTGGCAGGGCCTCAGGACCAACGACCTCCAGGTCGTCTCCACCGACCACTGCCCCTTCTGCTTCGTGGGCCAGAAGGAGCTGGGCCGGGGCGACTTCTCGAAGATCCCCAACGGGCTTCCGGGCGTGGAGAACCGGATGGACCTGCTCCACCAGGCCGTCGTCGACGGGCACATCTCGCGCCGCCGCTGGATCGAGATCGCCTGCGCCACCCCGGCCCGGATGTTCGGGATGTACCCGAAGAAGGGCACGATCGCGCCGGGCGCCGACGCCGACGTGGTCATCTACGACCCGCACGCCGAGCAGACCGTCTCCGCCGAGACGCACCACATGAACGTCGACTACTCGGCGTACGAGGGCAAGCGCATCACGGGCCGGGTCGAGACGGTCCTCTCGCGCGGCGAACCCGTCATCACCGAGCGGGAGTACACCGGACGCGCGGGTCACGGCGTCTACACCCCGCGCTCCACCTGTCAGTACCTCAACTAGGAGTGGCGCACATGGACTTCGGACTCGTCCTGCAGACCGACCCGCCGGCCTCCAAGGTCATCAGCCTGATGAAGCGGGCCGAGCGCAACGGCTTCACCTACGGCTGGACCTTCGACTCCGCCGTGCTGTGGCAGGAGCCGTTCGTGATCTACAGTCAGATCCTGTCGAACACCACGAAGTTGACGGTCGGGCCGATGGTCACCAACCCGGGCACCCGCACCTGGGAGGTCACCGCCTCGACCTTCGCCACCCTCAACGACATGTTCGGCAACCGCACGGTGTGCGGCATCGGACGCGGCGACTCCGCGATGCGCGTCGCGGGCCGTGCGCCCAACACGCTGGCCCGTATCAGCGAGGCCATGAAGGTCATCCGGGCGCTGGGCTCCGGTAAGGAAGCCGACCTCGGCGGCACGGTCGTCAGGTTCCCCTGGATCAAGGAGGACGCCCAACTCCCCGTATGGATGGCCGCGTACGGCCCCAAGGCCCTGAAGATGACGGGCGAGGAGGCCGACGGGTTCATCCTCCAGCTGTCCGACCTGTATCTGACGGAGTACATGGTCAAGGCGGTGAAGGACGCGGCCGTCGCCGCCGGGCGCGACCCTGCCGAGGTGAAGATCTGTGTCGCCGCCCCGGCCTACGTCACCGAGGACGACTCGCCCGAGGCGCTCGCCCACGCGCGCGAGCAGTGCCGTTGGTTCGGCGGCATGGTCGGCAACCATGTGGCCGACCTGGTGTCGAAGTACGGCGAGCACTCCGCGGCCGTACCCGATGAACTCACGGACTACATCAAGGCCCGTGAGGGGTACGACTATTCGCACCACGGACGCGCCGACAACCCCGACACCGCGTTCGTGCCCGACGAGATCGTCGACCGGTTCTGCATCATCGGCCCGGTCGAGAAGCACATCGAGAAGCTGAACGCGCTGCGTGAACTCGGCGTCGACCAGTTCGCCGTCTACGACATGCATGACGCCCAGGAGGCCGTCATCGACGCGTACGGGTCGACGGTGATCCCGGCCGTCAACGGCTGAGGCCAACGGCTCAGGTCCCTCCCCACTCCTGTGAACTCCCCCTTCCCGCCGTCCCGGGAAGGGGGTCCAGGGCGCGATTTCGCGCACCCCCCATCGGCGTTACCCGCACGGCCTTTCCCGTCCCGCCTTCCCTTGATTGGCCTGCCCATGACCGACACCGCTCCCACGGCCATACCGCCGTCCTCCCAAGTCACCCTCGCCGACGGCCGGGTGGAGATCGCCCCGGGTGCCCCCGCTCCCAGCGGCCCCTACGCCAACGAGGACCTGCTGCCGGTCCCGGTGGAGAAGCGCACCTGGACCACGTACAACTTCTCCGCGCTGTGGGTCGGCATGGCCCACAACACCGCCTCCTGGACCCTCGCCTCCGGGCTCATCGCCGTCGGCATGGACTGGAAGCAGGCGGTGCTCACCATCGCGCTGGCCAACGTCATCGTGCTGGTGCCGATGCTGCTCACCGGGCACGCCGGACCGAAGTACGGCATCCCCTTCCCGGTCTTCGCCCGCGCCTCCTTCGGTATCCGTGGCGCCAACCTCCCCGCTGTCGTACGGGCGTTGGTGGCGTGCGGCTGGTTCGGCATCCAGACCTGGATCGGCGGCGAGGCGATCTACTTCCTCGCCGGGAAGCTCATCGGCGACGGCTGGACGGACGCCGGGAGGATCGGCGGCTACGCCTGGACCATGTGGCTGTCGTTCGCGATCTTCTGGGCGCTCCAGGTCGCCATCATCTACCGGGGCATGGAGACGATCCGCCGCTTCGAGAACTGGGCGGCGCCCTTCGTGCTGGTGGGCGCCTTCGTGATGCTGTGGTGGATGAGCGACAAGGCCGGCGGCTTCGGCCCGCTGCTCGACCAGCCCTCGAAGCTGGGCTGGGGCGGCGACTTCTGGAAGCTGTTCTGGCCGTCCCTCATGGGCATGATCGGCTTCTGGTCCACGCTGTCGCTGAACATCCCTGACTTCACCCGGTACGGCAAGAGCCAGAAGGCCCAGACCTGGGGTCAGGCGCTCGGCCTGCCGACGACGATGACCCTCTTCGCGTTCCTGTCGGTGATGGTCACCTCCGGTTCGGCGGCGGTGTACGGCGAGCCGATCTGGGACCCGGTACAGCTCGCCGCGAAGACCGACAACGTGGTCGGACTGCTCTTCGCGCTGGTGACCGTGCTGGTGGCGACCCTGTCCGTGAACATCGCGGCCAACCTGGTCTCACCGGCCTTCGACTTCTCCAACATCGCGCCCCGGAAGATCAGTTTCCGGGCCGGCGCGCTCGCCACCTGTGTCCTCGGCGTGCTGATCTTCCCGTGGAAGCTGTACTCGGACCCGCAGGGCTACATCTTCACCTGGCTCGGCCTGGTCGGCGGTCTGCTCGGCACGGTCGCGGGCATTCTCATCGCCGACTACTGGCTGCTGCGCCGCGCCCGGCTCGACCTGGCCGACCTGTATCGCACGGGCGGCCGTTACTGGTACGAGGGCGGCTGGAACTGGCGGGCCGTCGTCGCCTTCCTGACCGGCGGCGTGCTGGCCGTCGGCGGCGCCGACTTCGATCCGCTGATCGACGGGCGGCCGATTCCGGCGCTGGCCGATCTGGCCGACTACGGCTGGGCGGTGGGTCTGGCCACGTCGATGCTGCTGTACCTGGCGCTGATGAAGCTGACGCCTCCCGCGGTGCGAACCGACGCCTGAGCGCACGGGGGAGGGCGGCCGGTCCTACCGGTCGCCCTCCAGCGCCGCCACCGCGTCCTTGGCGGCCTTGATGGCCCCCTTGTTGATCTCGTCCGTGGCCGGTGCTTCCTTCGATTCGAAGTCGCTGCCGTTGTACGTGACGACGATCAGCGCGTTGGACGCACGGGCGATCACGACGCCCTCGCGGGTCTCCTGCTTGTCCTCGGTGGTCAGGTTCACCACCGAGTAGCCCGCGTCACCGAGTCCCGGTACGTCCCCTCCGCCGCTCTTGTCCGCAATGCGCTCCTTGTATGACTTCTCTGCCGCTTCGTCCGACTTGGCGACCTCGAAGGACACGTCGAGCCAGCGGTAGTCGTAGCCCTTGAGTGCGTTCCAGGAGCAGGTGCGCCGCAGCTTCGTGTCCGTCGACGGGATCTCCTTGCCGGCCGCCTTGGCGCCCGGAACAAGCGATTTGACCGTTTTTTCGGTAATGCTGTCGCAGGGCGCGGGAGCACTGGAGTACGTCTGCGACGCGGCCGCCGTCGACGGGGCGGAGGCGGACCTGTTCTCCGTCTTCTGCCCCGCCTCGGGCTCGGCGGCAGGCGCCGCGGAGAGCGGACCGGACGTCAGGGTCCAGCCCGCCACGGCGAGCACGGCGACGGGAGACAGACGTGCGGTGAGGACGAGCGGCAGGGAAAAGGAACGCACGGCGCACTTCTCGTGGGGGACGGACGGTGCGGAAGGTGTCCGCACTGCGGACGGGACGACAGTGTCACACGACTCCCTGTGGGGCGGAAGTGCCAACTCGCTCCGTGCCGACGCGGTCACAGGACCTGACCACGTTGACGCTCGTGGTCATGACGTCCCGCGGGTGGCGGCGGGCCGGGAGAGCGTGCTCTCGATGCGGTCGACGGCCAGGAAGGCGCCGTACGCGATCAGATGCACCAGACAGTGGTCGGTGTGTTCCGGGCGCCGCCAGGCCGCCACGTCCTCGTCCGTGATCCGGTACGGCGCGAGCGCCGCCAGCAGCGCGAGGCGCGCGCCGGGCCGCTCCCGCCGGTCCGGGAAGCCGTCCAGGGCGAGCGGCGGGTGCGCTCCGTCCCAGTCCTGCAGGGTCTGCTCCATGAGGTCCTGGTCGTCGGGGCCGAGCAGGTCGGCGCCCGCCATGGCCGCCCTGAGCAGCGCCGCGTAGGCGGGACCGACGGGCGTGCCGCCCGCCCATGCGGGGGCCTCGCCGGCGTCGGGCAGATCGAGCAGGGTGAGGGCCGCTCCGGGCCGGGCCGGACGGCGTACGGTGCGGGCGAGGGTGCGGCCCGTGAGGCTGCGTACCGCCCGGAAGCGCTGGGCGTTGCCCGGCAGCAGGCTCTCGGTCAGCAGCGCGGACACGATCCGGTTGATGAAGTGGAAGGCGAGCACGGTGCCGAGGTAGCCGGGGGCGTGCTCGCGCGGGAACGGGAACGGCCCGGCGTCGAGGCCGCCCGGCACGCGGCTCCGCCTGCCCCACTCCAGTACGCGCGCGTGCTCCTCGTTCTCCGGCCGCTCGCCACGGGCCACGCGCTCGGCCAGGGCGTGGTCGCCGGTGGCGTGCAGCAGCACGGTGTGCGCGTCCACGCAGAACGGGCACTTGTTGGCGAGCGAGGCGCCCAGCGCCGCCAGCTCCTTGCCGGTGCGGCTGCCGGGGCCCGCGATGAGCGACTCGCGCATCAGGGCCCAGGTGGGCGCCAGGAGTTCGGGCGCGGAGGACAGCACGACGAAGGTGGGCGGGTCGGCGATGCCGAAGTCCCGGCCGATCTGCGCGAGGACGTCGGCGACGCGGCCCGTGGCCGCCTTGGGAGGCAGAGGCTCGGTGTAGCGGAAGGGTGAGGTCATGGGCAGCAGCGTGCGCCGCTCGGGTGCTCCCGGTCGTCGTACCGCCGAATGCAGTTGACGCTGCGCCGGCCGGGCGGCCCGCCAACGGAAAGTACTGCGTGGGGAGTAGTCGGGGAGTTGTCCACAGGGCTGACGCCGGTGTCGGTGCGAGCGTCTAGTGTGCGGGCATGAGCGGGCACTCGGTCACACGCAGGCGCTTCGCCGACGCGGCCCTCGCGGTCGTCGTCGGCGCCTTGGTGCTGGCCTCGGCCGCCGGTGACGCGGACACCACCGCCGTCGACTACGCGCTCATCGCGCTGAGTTCGGCCGCCCTGGGGTTCTACCGGGCGGCTCCGCGGGCCGTGCTGGCGGTGGCGACCGCGACCGGCGCCGCGTACGTGCTGCACGCCCACCCCGGCACGCTCGCCGCGCTGCCGGTGATCGGGGCGGTCCACACGGCGTCCCGGGTGGGGCACCGGGCGCTCGCGGCGGCGGCCGGCGGGGTGTTCCTCGTGGCGTACGTCGCGACCGGCCCCCAGGACGTGCTGGAGAGAGCGACACTGCTCGCGGGCTGGTTCCTGTGCGCCGTCGTGACGGGCCTGGCCGACCGCAACTGGCAGGCCTACCTGCGCCAGACCGAACAACGCGCCCTGGAGGCGGAACGCACCCGCGAGGAGGCGGCGCTGCGCCGCGCGGGCGAGGAACGCCTGCGCATCGCACGGGAGTTGCACGACTCGCTCACCCACAGCATCTCGATCGTGAAGCTCCAGGCGGGCGTTGCCGTGCACCTCGCCCGCAAGCGGGGCGAGGAGATACCGCCCGCCCTGCTCGCCATCCAGGAGGCGAGCGGCGAGGCGATGCGCGAACTGCGCGCCACGCTGGAAGTGCTGCGCACCGACGAGCCGACCGGCACCCCCGCCCTGCTGGTGGAGCGGGCGCGGGCGGCGGGCCTGGCCGTCGAACTGACCGTGACCGGCGAGGAACGCCCCCTGACCGCGACGGTCGACCGGGCCGTCTACCGCATCGTGCAGGAGGCGCTGACCAACGCGGCCCGACACGCGGGCCCGGCGAAGGTGCACGTCGTGCTGGACTACGGCACCGACGACGTCACGATACGGATCGAGGACGACGGCACCGCCGACCCAAACCGGCCGCCCACGGCCGGCGTCGGCCTCACCGGGATGCGTGAACGGGTCAGCGCCCTCGGCGGCACCCTGCTCGCCGCCCCGCGCGCGGAGGGCGGATTCGCGGTACGGGCCGAACTGCCGCTGGGGGAACCGGGATGACGAGTGTGGTGCGGGCCGAACCAGCGCTGGGGGAACCGGGATGATCAGAGTCGTGCGGGCCGAACCGCCCCTGGGGGAGCCGAGATGATCAGAGTGGCCCTCGTCGACGACCAGGCGCTGATGCGGGCCGGCTTCCGGGCCCTCCTCGACGCCGAGGACGGGATCGAGGTGGTCGGCGAGGCGGCCGACGGGGAACGGGGCCTGGACCTGGTGCGCGCCGAAGTCCCCGACATCGCGCTGATCGACGTACAGATGCCGGTGATGACCGGTATCGAGGCCACCCGGCGGATCGCCGCCGACCCCGCCCTGGCCGCCGTACGCGTGGTGATCCTCACCAACTACGGCCATGACGAGTACGTCTTCGAGGCTCTGCGGGCGGGCGCCAGCGGCTTCCTGCTGAAGGACACCGAACCGGCGGACCTCCTCCAGGCGATCGAGGTCGTGGCCCGGGGCGAGGCCCTGCTGTCCCCCTCCGTCACCCGCACCCTGATCGGCGAGTTCGTCTCCCGCCCCCCGGACCGGGCCACCGCCCCCGGCCTGGAGGGCCTCACCCGCCGCGAACGCGAGGTGACGGCGCTGGCCGCCCGCGGTCTCACCAACGAGGAGATCGCCGAGCACATGGTCATCAGCCCGTTCACGGCGAAGACCCACATCAGCCGGGCGATGACCAAGCTGGGGGCACGGGACCGGGCCCAACTGGTGGTGTTCGCATACGAGTCGGGGCTGGTCACGGCCCGCTCCGGGAACTGACGTGATCCGTCGTGCAACAACCCTGCAGGAAACCTAGAATCCGCAGCTAGGGCAGTGTGCGGCCGTGCGACACAGTGGGGGGTTGGGTGTGGAGTTTCGGCTGCTGGGCGGTGTTGAGGCAGGGACGGCGGCCGGACCGATCGAGCTCGGGCCGGCCCGGCAGCAGAGGGTGCTGGCTGCTCTTCTCGTGGACGTCAATCGGCCGGTGACGGTCGAACAGCTGGTACACCGGGTGTGGGGGGACAAGCCGCCGCAACGTGCCACGCAGACCCTGTACAGCTATGTGTCCCGGCTGCGCCGCCTGCTGCCGGGGGTAATCGCCCGGGGGTCGGGCGGCTATGCACTCAGCGCAGACGAACCGATGGTCGACATACACCGGTTCCGCCGGCTGCTCGGGCTGGCCCGGCAGGCCGACGACGACGCGCGGGCGGTGGCACTGTTCCAAGAGGCACTGGCGCTGTGGCGGGGGGAGCCGTTCCTCGGCGCCGACACTCCCTGGTTCAACGCCGCCCGTGACACCCTCCGCAAGGAGCGGTGGGCCGCCGAGCTGGACTGCACCGACCTGCGTCTGCGGCTCGGCGAGCACACCGTGCTGCTCGCCGTGCTCGCCGAGCGCAGCGCCGAACATCCGCTGGACGAGCGGCTTGCCGCCCAGTACATGCTCGCCCTGCACCGCTGCGGCCGGCAGGCCGACGCCCTCGCCCACTACCGGCACGTACGCGGCATCCTCGCCGAGGAGCTGGGCATCGACCCCAGCCGGGACCTGCAGCGGCTGCACGAGGCGATGCTCGGCGGGGAGGAGCTGAGCCCCGCCGTGCGCCCGGGTCCCCAACCGGCAGCCGCACCGGCATCGCCAGCCGCGCCGACCACCGCCTCGCCCGGCGTGGGCACCGCCGCCGGCCCCGCGGGCCCGATCCCGTCCCACCTGCCCCTCGACGTCCGGGGTTTTGTCGGCCGGGGCGCCGAGCTCGACGAGCTGGACGGCCTGCTGTCCGCCGGCTCACCCGCGGTCATTGCGGTCCTGGCCGGCACTGCGGGGGTCGGTAAGACGGCGCTGGCGGTGCGGTGGGCGCACCGGATGCGCGACCGGTTCCCGGACGGCCAGCTCTATGTGGACCTGCGTGGCTACGGCCCGGACGAGCCGGTGTCGGCAGCCGACGCGCTTGCCGGCTTCCTCCGCGCGCTCGGATCGGACGGCTCCGGGATCCCCGATGACCTCGCCGAGCGCGCGGCCCGCTTCCGGTCCCTGGTCGGCCGGCGCCGGATGCTGGTTCTGCTGGACAACGCCCGTACCGTGGACCAGGTGCGCCCGCTGCTGGCCGGCATGTCCTGCTTCACCCTGGTGACCAGCCGTGACTCGCTGGCCGGGCTCGTCGCCAGGGACGGCGCGCACCGCATCGGGCTCGACCGGCTGCCGCGGGCCGAGGCTGCCGGCCTGCTGCGCACGTTGCTCGGCGCCGACGCCGAACCGGCCGCGGTCGACTCCCTGGTCGAGCGGTGCGCAAGACTGCCGCTGGCACTGCGGATCGCGGCGGAACTGGTCCGTTCACGACCGGCCCGTACCATCGGCGACCTGGCCGACGAACTGGCCGAGGAGGTCACCCTGGACCTGCTGGAGGTCGACGGAGACCCGCAGACGGCGGTGCGCGCGGTGTTCTCCTGGTCGTACCGGCAGCTCGACCCGGCCGTGGCGCGGGTCTTCCGGCTGTTCGGCGTGCATCCCGGACACGACACGGACGCCTACGCCGTGGCGGCGATGACCGGGAGCGGGCTGCGGGACTCCCGCAGGGCGCTCGACGTGCTGGTCCGTGCCCACCTCGTTGAGCAGACTCCCGGCAGCCGCTACCAGCTGCACGACCTGCTGCGTGTCTACGCCGCCGAGCTTGCCGAGACCGCCGCCGACAACACGGGACCGCTGACTTGGCTGCTTGACTACTACCTCGCCGCGGGGGCCGCCGCCATGGACGCCATCGTCCCGCACGAGGCCGAACGCCGGCCGGTTATCGCCGCACCGGACGCCGAGACACCGACATTCGGCGACTACCACGCGGCGTTGGGCTGGCTGGACAGCGAACGCACCAACCTGCTCGCCGCCACACAACACGCCGAGCCGGACTACGTGATCAAGATGTCCGACACCGTGTGGCGCTACCTCAACATCGGCGGATACCACGACGACGCCATCGTGTTGCACACATGCGCAGTCCATGCCGCCGAAGCTCTGGGCGACGTCAAGGCCGAGGCCAACGCGCGGCGGGTACTCGGCGGTGCGGCACTCAGGACGGGAGACGTGTCACCGGCAGTCGCTCACCTGGAGCGGGCCCTTGCCCTGTACCGGCAGATCGGCGACCGGTCATTGCAGGCAGCGACGCTGAACAACCTCGGCGTCGGGAACTGGCGGCGGTCGAACCTGGTTGCGGCGGCGGACTGCTTCCGTCAGGCTCTGGCCCTCTACCGGGGGCTCGGCAACCGGCGCATGTGTGCGCCCGCCACGAACAACCTCGCACGCATCCTGCACATCCTGGGCCGTTCCGACGAGGCGCTCGAACTGTTCGGGCAGGCGCTGGCCATCGCGCGGGAGAACGGGAGCCGAGGCAGCGAGGCGAGCACGCTGTGTGGTCTGGCGGAAGTGAGCGCCGCGGCCGGTCGTCACCAAGAGGCGCTGGACTACGCGCATCATGCCCTGACGCATGCGCGCAACGCGGGTCACCGCAGCCTCGAAGGCACCGCCATCCGGGCGCTCGGTGTCGTGCACCGCCGCCGGGGGGATCACGAGCCGGCGATACGCCATCTCGACACCGCACTGCGGATCACCCGTGGCGTGGGCGATCTGGAGGAGGTCATGGCGACCCTCAGCGCGCTGGCCGAGGCGCACGCTGCCGCGGGGAACCCGAGCGAGGCGCTCCGGCTCTATCACGAGGCGTTGACCGTGGATGTCGGGTGCGGCCAACGCGACCTTCGGGCCCACGCGCTTGCGGGCATCGCTGATATCCACGCCGCACTCGGCGAGCACGGGTCGGCCCGCGATTTCTGGCAGCGGGCGCTGGTGATCTACCGCGAGCTGGGCATGCCGCAGGCCGACGAGACGAGGGCCGACGGGCACAACCAAAAAGGACGCCGGGCGATCGACAGCCTGCTCGGTGATCAGAGGGAGACGCATCCTGACTCGAACTCCCCAGATTCTCCCCAGGACGGTTCCTGAGCGCCGATCGGACGGACCGAAGTGCGCAAACAGCGAGGTGAGAGGCTGTATGTTCACCACCCGCCCCACCCTCCAGGGCACCTTCGGCATGGTGTCCTCAACCCACTGGCTGGCCTCGCAGTCCGCGATGGCCGTCCTGGAGAACGGGGGCAACGCCTACGACGCCGCCGTGGCCGGCGCGTTCGTGCTGCACGTCGTCGAGCCGCACCTCAACGGGCCCGCCGGCGAGGTGCCGATCCTGCTCGCCCCGGCGGGTGGCGAGGTGCGGGTGCTGTGCGGACAGGGTGTCGCCCCGGCCGGCGCGACGGTCGCGCACTACAGGGGGCTCGACCTGGATCTCGTCCCCGGTACCGGACCGCTCGCCGCCGCCGTGCCCGGCGCCTTCGACGCATGGCTGCTGCTCCTGCGCGACCACGGCACCAAGTCCCTCGCCGACGTCCTCCAGTACGCCATCGGGTACGCCGAACACGGGCACGCGCCCGTGGAGAACGTCGGCGCGACCGTCGAGACCGTACGGGAGCTGTTCGAGACGGAGTGGACGTCGTCGGCGGAGGTCTATCTGCCCGGCGGCCGGTCGCCCCGCCCCGGCCGGCTCTTCCGCAACCCCGCCCTCGCGGCCACCTGGAAACGGCTGCTCGACGAGGTCGAGGGAGCGGGCGACCGGGAGGCCCGAATCGAGGCCGCGCGGCAGGTGTGGCGCACCGGCTTCATCGCCGAGGCGCTCGTACGACAGGCCGGGCGGCCCACCCTGGACACCAGCGGCGAGCGGCACACCGGCACGCTGACGGCCGCCGACCTGGCCGGCTGGTCGGCGAGCTACGAGGCGCCGGTGATGTACGACTGGAACGGCTGGACCCTGTGCAAGGCGGGCCCCTGGAGCCAGGGCCCGGTCCTGCTTCAGCAGCTGGCCCTGCTCCCGCCCGAGCTGCCCGCGTACGGCTCCGCCGACTACCTCCACCTGTTGATCGAGGGCTGCAAGCTCGCCATGGCCGACCGGGAGGCCTGGTACGGGGACGCGGCCGAGGTGCCGCTCGACGATCTGCTCTGCGCCGACTACAACGCGGCCCGGCGCGCCCTCGTCGGCGCGAAGGCCTCGTACGAGCTGCGGCCCGGCAGCCCCGGGGGCCGCACCCCACGGCTGAGCCGGCACGCGCGCGTGGCGGCCACGGAGCCGCCCGGGGTCGCGGCGCCGGGGGCCGGGGAGCCCACGGTGGCGAGGCTGCCCCCGGCGCCGGGTGTCGGCGCCGACGGCAACACCCGCGGCGACACCTGTCATCTCGACGTCGTCGACCGGTGGGGCAACATGGTCGCCGCCACGCCCAGCGGCGGCTGGCTGCAGTCCAACCCCGTCGTACCCGAGCTGGGATTCCCGCTCGGCACCCGGTTGCAGATGACCTGGCTGGAGGAGGGGCTGCCCAATGCGCTGACCCCCGGCCGGCGGCCCCGCACCACCCTCACGCCCTCGCTCGCGCTGCGCGACGGGGTGCCCGTCATGGCGTTCGGCACCCCCGGCGGCGACCAGCAGGACCAGTGGCAGCTGCACTTCTTCCTGGCGGTCGCGCTGCGCGGGAACGTGCGCGGCGGCCTCGACCTCCAGGGCGCGATCGACGCCCCGAACTGGCACAACGACAGCTTCCCCGGGTCGTTCCACCCGCGCGGGATGCGGCCGGGCAGCGTCACCGTGGAGGCCCGCACGGACGCGGACGTGATCGAGGAGCTGCGGCGGCGCGGCCACCGGGTGAGCGTCGGCGAGCCCTGGTCGGAGGGGCGGCTGTGCGCGGTCGCGCGGGACCCGGAGACGGGGGTTCTGTCGGCGGCCGCGAACCCGCGGGGCATGCAGGGGTACGCGGTGGGACGCTGAGCCCGCCGGGGACGCCGAGCCCGCCGAGGATCACGAACGCCACGAGTTCATGCCGATTCCACCCCGCATACACCCACCGGGTAGGGATTGTCAGTGGGGCGTGCTCTCATGGAGGCATGATCGAAGACAACGAAACCATCGACGAGTTTCTCGCCCGACACGCCTCTGACGTGGAGGAAGCCGTCCGCAAGGCCGCCGCTCAGGAGATCATGCCCCGCTGGCGCCAGCTCGCGGAGCACGAGGTCGACCAGAAGAGCGGACCGCACGACCTGGTGACGGACGCCGACCGCAAGGCCGAGCTGTACCTCACCGAGGCGCTCGGCGCGCTGCTGCCCGGCTCCGTCGTGGTGGGCGAGGAGGCGGTGCACGCCAACCCGGCGTCCTACGAGGCGATCCAGGGCGACGCGCCGGTCTGGATCGTCGACCCCGTCGACGGCACCCGCCAGTTCGTGCACGGCGACCCCGGCTTCTGCACGCTGGTCGCCCTGGCGTGGCGCGGCGTTCTGTACGCCTCCTGGACCTACGCCCCCGCCCGCGACCAACTGGCCACCGCGATACGCGGCAAGGGCGCCTTCCTCGACGGCGAGCGGCTGCTGTCCGGCGCCCCGCAGCCCGGCCGCGACCTCCAAGTGGCCACCTCCCACCCGGACTACACCACGGACGAGGAGAAGCACGCCCTGCTCGGCCTGTGGACGGACGGCATCGCACCGCGGCCCTGCGGCTCGGCCGGACTGGAGTATCTCGCCATCGCCCGCGGCGAGTCGGATGCGGTCGCGTTCTCCTGGGAGGCGGCCTGGGACCACGCGGCAGGCCTGCTGCTCGTCGAGGAGGCCGGCGGCGCCCATCTCACCCGCGCGGGCGAGCCGTTCCGTATCACCGGGGGCAACGCCCTGCCGTTCACGGCCGCCCGCGACGCGGCCACCGCACGCCGGGTGGCGGAGCTGCTCAAGGCGGGGGCCTGACGGGACGCAAGGGCGCGGTCCACCTTCGCGGCGCGGCCCACCGGCACCGCGCCCCCTGCCCTGTCAGTGCCCCGGCATATCCTGATCCCGAGTGGCCATCGGCTGACGAAGGGGTCCGAAGGTGCCGTCGATGCTCGATGCGGTCGTGGTGGGAGCGGGGCCGAACGGGCTGACCGCTGCCGTGGAGCTGGCCCGCCGCGGCTTCTCCGTGGCCCTGTTCGAAGCGCGTGACACCGTGGGCGGGGGAGCCCGCACCGAGGAGCTCACCCTGCCGGGCTTCCGCCACGACCCGTGCTCCGCGGCGCACCCCCTCGGGATCAACTCCCCGGCGTTCCGCGCCCTGCCCCTGGAGCGCTACGGACTTGAGTGGCTGCACGCCGACCTGCCGATGGCGCACCCCTTCCCCGACGGCACCGCCGCAGTGCTGTCCCGCTCGGTCGGCGAGACGGCTGCCTCCTTCGGCGCGCGCGACGCGGGCGCGTACCGCAGACTGGTCGAGCCCTTCCTGCCCCAATGGGACACGCTGGCCCGCGACTTCATGTCGCTGCCGTTGACCGCGCTGCCCCGCGACCCGGTCACCCTCGCCCGCTTCGGCCTCGTCGGACTGCCCCCGTCGACCTGGCTGACCCGCCGCTTCCACGACGAGCGGGCCAAGACCCTCTTCGCCGGTCTCGTGGCCCACGTCATGGCCCCGCTGAGCGGCTTCGCCACCGGCGCCATCGGCCTGGTCTTCGCGCTCGCCGCGCACGCCCGGGGCTGGCCCGTCGCCCGCGGCGGCTCCCAGGCGATCTCCGACGCGCTCGCCGCGTATCTGACGGACCTCGGCGGCACGATCCACACCGACTACGAGGTCAAGCGCCTGGACGACCTGCCGCCGGCCCGCGCCTACGTCTTCGACACCTCACCCACCGCCCTGGCCCGTATCGCGGGCTTCGGCCGCTACTACGAGGGCTACCGGTACGGCCCGGGCGTCTTCAAGATCGACTACGCGCTGGACGGCCCGGTCCCCTGGACCGCGAAGGAGGCCCGCGCCGCCGGAACCGTCCAGATCGGCGCCGACAGCGCGGAGATCGGCACGGCCCTGCACGCGGCGGCCCGGGAGGGCCGGGCCCCCGACCGGCCGTTCATGATCACGGTCCAGCCCAGTGTCGTCGACCCCACCCGGGCCCCCGCCGGCAAGCACGTCTTCTGGGCCTACGCCCATGTGCCCAACGGCTGGACCGGAGACCTCACGGACGCGATCGAGCGCCAACTGGAGCGTTTCGCCCCGGGGTTCCGCGACCGGATCCTCGCCCGTGCCACGGCGGGCCCGCCCGAACTCGCCGCCCGCAACGCCAACTACGTCGGCGGCGACATCGCCTCCGGCGCGGTCTCCGGACTCCAGCTCCTGCTGCGTCCCAGACTGACCCTTTCCCCGTACCGCACCCCGCACCCAGCCGTCTTCATCTGCTCGTCGGCCACCCCGCCCGGCCCCGGTGTACACGGCATGTCGGGGCACAACGCGGCCAAGGCCGTGTGGAGGAGGCTGCGACAGCCATGACCACCCTCACCTTCGTCCAGGGCGACATCACCCGGCAGAGCGCCGACGCGATCGTCAACGCCGCCAACTCCTCGCTGCTCGGCGGGGGCGGCGTCGACGGCGCCATCCACCGCCGAGGCGGCCCCGCCATCCTCGACGAGTGCCGCAAGCTGCGCGCCTCGCGGTACGGCAGGGGCCTGCGGACCGGCCAGGCGGTCGCCACGACCGCCGGTGAACTGCCCGCCCGCTGGGTGATCCACACCGTCGGCCCCGTCTTCAGCCAGAGCGAGGACCGCTCCGACCTCCTCGCCTCCTGCTACCGCGAGTCCCTGCGCGTCGCCGACGAGTTGGGCGCCCGTACGGTCGCCTTCCCGGCCATCTCCACCGGCGTCTACCGCTGGCCGATGGAGGACGCCGCCCGCATCGCTGTGGAGACCGTACGAGCCGCCAGGACGTCGGTCGAGGAGGTCACGTTCGTTCTCTTCGACGAGCGGGCGTACGAGGCGTTCGCCGCACAGCTCCGTTGACGCCGGTCGGCGCACCTAGGGCTTGGCGCGGGTCAGTTCGCACCTCCCGTCCTCGCAGGACCGGCGCAGCCGGCCAGCCGAGATGGTCTCCACAAGACCGATCGCCCAGCACATCGGGCAGCCGCGCAGCGCGATCAGGCCGACCGGGGCGAGCAGCAGGCTGACCGGTCCGACGGCGGGCAGCAGGGCCAGGGACGCGACGAGCGCGCCGAACCCGACGGCGCCGCGCGCCAGATGGCGTGGGACGCTGGCGCTGGCGAAGCCGCCGCGCTTCGGCGCACCGCGGGCACTGGCGGTGCCGGGGGCCATGGCGGTGCCGAGAACGTCGGTGGCGCCGCGTACGACGGTTGCGCCGGGTGCGGAACCGGGTGTGGCGGTGCGGGTGCGGGTCGCCGTGGTCGGGTCAGGTGTCATCGTCGGTTCCTCTCGTTCCGGCCGGTTCCTCGCGCAGTGCCTCGCGTACCGTCGAACGGGCCCTGTGCAGGCGGGACTTCATCGCGGCGGTGCTCAGCCCGAGCCGGTCGGCGACGGTGCGGCCGGGCAGACCCTGGATGTCCCGCATGACCAGCACCTGCCGCTGGTCGTCGGGCAGGGCGGCGACGGCGGCCGCGACGCGTTCGGCCTCCAGGCGCAGCAGGACGTCCTCCTCGGCGGACCGTGCGGTGCCGCCGAACGCGTCGGACGGGCCCGATGTGCCCAGCGGGCCGGGTTCGTCGGCCGGTGCGCGGTGCAGCAGGGCACGGGTGCGCCGCAGGCACTCGTTGCGCACGATCCGGAACATCCACGACGCCAGCGCACCGGAGGCGCGCAGCATGCCGATCTTCCGGTAGAGGATGATCAGCGCTTCCTGGGCGGCGTCCTCGGCGTCCTGGGGCGTGGCGCACAGCGTGTGCGCGAACCGGTGCACATGCGGATACGAGCCGTACACCAGCGCGGTGAGCGCGTCGACGTCGCCGCGTTGCGCCGCGGTGACCAGGGTCGCGCCGGGCCAGGTGTGCTCAGCCACGCTGACGCCTCCGGCGGCGCCGCAGGGTGACGGTGCACGCGCACAGCAGCAACGCGGCGGCCGCGGCGACGATGACGACGGTGGTCATGGGGTCCTCCCGGTGGGATACGGAGCGGACACGGTCGTCCGCACCCTTATGAGAGGCGCGGTGGGCGCGAAAGGATTCACCTCTGTGTGCGGTCCGTTGATTCCGCGACCGATCTCGGTGGTTGAGATTTCACCCACCCGATGAAAGTTCGGTAAGGCTTGCCTTATAGGGTGACGTCGTCCCGACCGCCGCAGGCGCTGCGCCGGGACGTGAACGTCACCTCCGCACGACAGGAACACCATGCGCACCACCTCCCGCGGCCTCGTCGCGGCGCTCGCTCTCACCCCGCTGCTGGCCGGTTGCTTCGCGTCGAGCGAGAGCGGCTCGCAGACGGACGCCGACGGGGGAACGGGCGGTCGGCTGCGCGTCGCCCTGGCCGTGCCGCCGGTGCAGGCCCTGTCGCCGTACAGCAATGACGCCACCGTACTGAGCAAGCTCTCCGTGGCCGAAGGGCTCACCGCGCTCGACGAGGACGGAGCCGCCGCGCCCGCGCTGGCGGAGTCCTGGAAGCAGGTCGACGACACGACCTGGACGTTCGAACTGCGCAAGGCCACCTTCCAGGACGGCACCGACGTCACCGCCGCATCGGTGGTCAACGCACTCGACCACGCGGGCGCCGCCGAGACCAAGCCCCGTGTTCTCAGCGATGTCACCCTCACCGCCAAGGCCGAGGACAGCGACACCGTCACGATCACCACCAAGACGGCCGACCCGGTCCTCCCGCTGCGCCTGGCCAGCCCCGCCCTCGGCATCCTCGCCGCGAAGGCCTACGCCGAGGACGGCACCGTCAGCCCGCTCGGCACCGGCACTGGTCCCTTCGAGATCACGAAGCTCACCGGCAAGACCGAGGCCGCCCTCGACCGTTACGACGGCTACTGGGGTGGGCAGGCCAAGGCGTCCGGCATCGACGTGACCTGGATCGCCGACGGCCCCGCCCGCGCCAACGCCCTGCGCGGCGGCGAGGTCGACATCGCCGAGTGGATCCCCACCGCCCAGGCGGAGCTGCTGGAGAAGGACACCCGCCACGAGGTGCCCTCCGTGCGCACCGACAGCCTGGTCCTCAACACCGGCAGCGGCCTGTTCACCGACGCCTCGCTGCGTGCCGCCGCCCGCGAGGCGGCCGACGGGTCCGCCCTCGTCGACTCCGTCTTCGGCGGCTACGCCGACCCCGCGCAGGGCCTGTTCGGGCCCGCCGTCTCCTGGGCGGCCGACCGGCGCGTGGACGTCACCGGCCGCGCCACGGCCGCGACCGCCGCGCAGGTGAAGTCGAAGGCCAAGGGCAAGACCCTGCGCCTGGCCACCTACACCAACCGCACCGAACTCCCCGAGGCCGCAAGCGTTCTGCAGCAGCAGCTGGAGGACGCCGGGTTCACCGTGAAGCAGGACGTGCGCGAGTACACGCAGATGGAGGCCGACCTCCTCGCCGGCAAGTACGACGCCCTCGTCTTCTCCCGGGTGACGCTCCTCGACACCGGCGACGCCGTCGCCTACCTCGCGAGCGACTTCACGAGCGAGGGCGTGTACAACATTGCGGGCCTGAAGGACTCGGGCGTCGACCGGGCCGTCAAGTCCGCCGCGGCGGAGGGCGACAACGCGCAGCGGCAGCAGAAGATCATGCGGGCCGAGGCGGAGATCCTGCGCACCGACGCCGTCGTGCCGCTGGTCCACGAGAAGGTCGTGCAGGGCATCGCCACCGACGTCGAGGGCGTGCTCCTCGACCCCCGCGAGCGCTCCCTGATCGACGTCGACACGCACCTGAAGTAGCCGCGTATGACTGACACTCACGGCCGTCCGCCCCAGGGGCGGACGGCCGTCGGCCGCGTCGTCGCCGGGGCCGCGCTGCTGACGGCCGTCTCCCTGCTGCCCTGGCTGTCCGGGACCGACCCCGCGCTGACGGTCCTGCGGGCCCGCTCCGCCGACCAGGACCCGACCGCCGCCCAGTTGGCCGCCGTACGGGAGCAACTCGGGCTGGACGAGGGGCCGTTGCCGCATCTCCTGCACTGGCTCGGCGGTTTGCCGCGCGGGGACGCGGGCGTCTCCTGGGTGTCGGGCGAGGCCGTCCTGCCGCAGGTGACGGCCGCCTTCGCGGTCTCCGTGACGCTGATGCTCGGGGCGCTGGCGGTCACGGTCGCCGTGGCCGGGCTGCTCAGCGCCCGCACCCTGTACCTCGGCTCCCGGCGACGGCTGCGGCGCGGGCGCAACGGCACCGTCGCCGCCGTTCTCGCCGCGCTCCCCAAGTTCCTGCTCGCCTCTCTGCTGGCCACCGTGTGCGGGGTCTGGCTCGGCTGGTTCCCGTCCAGCGGGTGGGAGGGGCCGGCGTCGATGGTGCTGCCCTCGCTGGCGCTCGGGGTGCCCTCCGGGGCGATGATCGGCGGTCTGCTCGACCAGTCCCTGCCCGCCGCCTTCCACGAGCCGTGGGCACGGACCTGGCACGCCTACGGCTTCTCGCCCGGCCGGATCGCCCGGCACGCGCTGCGCCGGACGATGTCCGGGGTGCTCCCGCAGCTCCTGCCGACCGTCGTGGCCCTGGTCGGCGGGGCGGTCGCGGTGGAGAAGATCTTCAACATCCCCGGCCTCGGCCGGCTCGCGCTGGATGCCGCCCTCGCCCAGGACCTGCCGCCGCTCCAGACGGCCACCCTGGTCCTGGTCCTGCTCGGGGTCCTCGCGGGCGTCCTGATCCAGGCCCTGCGCCGGGCCCTGCTCGGCCCCGCACTGCGCGACGGCGCGCTGCCCGCGCTGCATCCGCCGAGGCTGACGCGCCCCCGCTCCGCGCGCTGGATCGCCACCTTCTGCGCCCTCGCCCTGCTCACCCTGGTCGGAACGGGCCTCCTCCGCGACCCCCTGCACGTCGACACGGCGGCCCGCCTGCTCGCGCCGTCGCTCGAACATCCGCTCGGCACGGACTCCCTCGGCCGCGATCTGCTGGCCCGCCTCGGCCACGGCGCGCTGCGCACGGCCGGCCTCGCGCTCGCGGTGACCGCGGTCAGCGTCCTGATCGGGCTGCTGCTCGGCATCACGGCACGCGTCGGCACGGGCCTGACCGAAGTGGCCTCGACCCTGCCCGCCGTCCTCGCCGGACTGCTCACGACGGCGGTGACCGGACCGTCGGTCTCGGGCGTCGCGCTCGCGGTCTGCCTCGTCGGCTGGACCCCCTACGCCGCCCAGGCCGCGGCCCTGCTCGAACAGGAACGGGCAAGCGGGCACATGCTCGCGTCGATCTCGTTCGGTGCGGGCCCGGGGTACCTGCTGCGCCACCACCTGCTCCCCGCGGTACTGCCCCCGGTCCTCCGCAACGCCCTACTGCGCCTGCCCACCACGGTCCTCGTCCTGGCCTCCCTGGGCTTCCTCGGCCTCGGCGAGCAACCCCCCACTCCGGAATGGGGCCGCCTCCTCTCCGAGAACCAGCCGTACGGCGAACTGGCACCCTGGACCGTCCTCGCCCCGGCCGCAGCCCTCGTCCTGCTGTCGGTGCTGGCCGTGTCCGCGACGGCGTCGGGACGGGGGAGGCCGCTCCGGCGTGGGTAGCCCCGCAGGCAGCCGTCACCTCACCCCGCCCGCCCCCGCCGCCGTACCCCCGAAACCACCGGCCCGCACACCAACACCACGGCCAACACCCCGTACCCGTACGTCAACGTTGTCGCCGCGGCCACCCCGGCCACCAGCAACGGCCCACCCGCGTCGCCGAGTTCGCGGCCCAGTTCCGCGGCGCCCATGGTCTGGCCCAGCCGTTCCTTCGGAGTTGAGGAGGCGAGGGCCGCGAAGCCCAGTGGGGTGATCAAGCCCGTTCCGGTGCCGATGAGGGCCGCGGCGAGCAGTACGCCCGCCAGCCCGGGCAGCATCGCGCAGGCTGCTCCGGCGCCGGACAGCAGGAGTCCTGCGGCGAGTCCGCCGCGTACCCCGATCCGCCCCGCGTCCAACGCCCGCCCCGCGCGCGGCTGGACGACCGCAGCGCAGGCGGCCAGGACCGAGACCGCGGCGCCCGTCGCCACCGTGCCGAGGCCGGCCGCCGCGCCCGACACGGGCAGGAAGCCGACGCCCACCGACAGCGCGGCGGTCGCCCCCGCGAGCGCGGCCGTCGGCGTGAGGAACGCCGGGTCGGCCAGCCGCCGGGCGAGGTCCACGACCGTCTGCCGGGCGCGGGGGAGGGGCGGCACGACGGGGACGGCGGCCAGCGCCCACACCGCCACGCCCGCGCCCAGCACCGCCAGCACGACGAACAGCAGTCTGAGTCCGCCCGCCCACACCAGCACGCCGCCCAGCAGCGGGCCCAGCGTGTATCCGACGGACTTGTAGAAGCCGTAGCTCCCGAACGCCCGCCCGTGCCGGGCCGCCGGATTGAGCCGGGCCACCAGTGCCGAGGCGGCGGGGGAGAAGGCGGAGGCCGCGGCCCCCTGGCCCAGACGCGCGGCCCACAGCCAACCGGCGCTGTCGGCAAGGGCGTACAGGGCGGAGGCGAGCGCGAACGCCACCAGCCCGCCGAGCAGCACCGGACGTGCCCCGACCCGGTCGGCGAGCATGCCGAACACCGGCTTCAGCAGCACCTCGGCGCCGTCGTAGAGCGCCAGCAGCCCGCCGAGGACGAGCAGTGAGGTGACCGCGTCCTCGCTGTCGGCGCCGAGGTTGGCGGCGATGCCGTGCGCGCCGAAGGCGGTGGTGAACCCGGCCGCGTACAGCGGCCACATGCGGTGGGCCTCAGGGGCCTCACTCGGTGACGTCACTGAGCCCGAGTCGCAGGTGTTCCACGTGGTACACGGCCTGGTCGAGGAGTTCGGCGACATGGTGGTCGTGCAGCGCGTACACCACCGAACGGCCGCGCCGCTCGCCGACCACCAGACCCAGGTTGCGCAGCAGCCGCAGCTGGTGCGAGCAGGCGGACTGCTCCATGCCCACCTCGGCGGCCAACTCCGTGGCGGGCAGCGGGCCTTCGCGCAGCCGGGCGAGGATCAGCAGGCGGGACGGGGTGGACAGGGCCTGGAGGGTGGTCGCCACCTTCGCGACGTTGTCCGCGTCCAGGCGTACGCGCTCGCTGTCGGTGGTGGTGACGGCTCCATGACCCATGGGCGGTATCTTACCCACGACGTATGAACAGATGAATGGGTCTTCATGTGTTCCTGTATGGTGGGCCGGGTGTCCACCACTCTCGCCCCCGCTCCTGCCCCAACGGCCCCACCCGCAGCCCCCCGTCGCCGCACCCGGATCCTCGCCCTGCCCGAGGCCCGCTGGGCGCTCACCGCGACCCTCGCCTTCCTGCTGGGCCTCGCCCTCGACCTCACCGGCGCACCCGCCTGGGCGTACGGCCCGCTGTACGCCGTCGCCTATGTCACCGGCGGCTGGGAACCCGCGCTCCAAGGGCTGCGGGCGCTGCGCGAGAAGACCCTCGACGTCGACCTGCTGATGATCGTCGCGGCACTCGGCGCGGCCGCGATCGGACAGGTGCTGGACGGCGCCCTGCTCATCGTCATCTTCGCCACCTCCGGCGCCCTGGAGGCCCTGGCCACCGCCCGCACCGCCGACTCCGTGCGCGGCCTGCTCGACCTGGCGCCGACCACCGCCACCCGCGTCAACGACCACGGCGAGGAGAACGTCCCGACCGCCCAACTCGCCCTCGGAGACGTCCTGTTGATCCGCCCCGGCGAGCGCATCGGCGCCGACGGCCGGGTCCTGGACGGCAGCAGCGAGGCCGACGAGGCGACCATCACGGGCGAGCCCCTCCCGGTCGTCAAGCGCCCCGGCGACGAGGTCTTCGCGGGCACCCTCAACGGCGCCGGCGCCCTGCGCGTCCGCGTCGAGCGCGACCCCGCCGACTCGGTGATCGCCCGCATCGTGACGCTCGTCGAGGAGGCCTCGCGCACCAAGGCGCCGACCCAGCTGTTCATCGAGAAGATCGAGCAGCGCTACGCCGTCGGCATCGTGCTCGCCACCCTCGCGGTCTTCGGCGTGCCCGTGGCGTTCGGCGCCGAGCTGACGGACGCCCTGCTGCGCGCGATGACCTTCATGATCGTCGCCTCCCCGTGCGCGGTCGTCCTCGCCACCATGCCGCCGCTGCTGTCCGCCATCGCCAACGCCGGCCGGCACGGCGTCCTGGTCAAGTCGGCCGTCGCCATGGAACGCCTCGGCGAGATCGACACCACCGCCCTGGACAAGACCGGCACCCTCACCGAAGGCGCCCCCGAGGTGACCGAGGTGCGCCCGCTGCCGGACTCCGGACTCGACGAGGACGCCCTCCTCGCGCTGGCCGCCGCGGCCGAGCATCCCAGCGAGCACCCGCTGGCCCGCGCCGTCGTCTCCGCCGCCCGCGCCCGGGGCCTCCGCCTCGCCCCCGCCGAGGACTTCACGGCCGCCCCGGGCCGCGGCGTCACCGCCACCGTCGCCGGGCAGACCGTGACCGTCGGCCGCGCGGACGTCGACAGCGACGCCACCGTCGTCGAGGTGACCCGGGACGGCACGCCCGTCGGCACCCTCACCCTCACCGACCGCCTCCGCGCCGAGGCCCCCGCCACCACGGCCGCCCTCACCGCCCTGACCGGCACCGCCCCCGTCCTCCTCACCGGCGACAACGCGGGCGCCGCCGCCCGCGTCGCCGAGGCCACCGGCCTGACCGACGTCCGCTCCGGCCTGCTGCCCGAGGACAAGGTCGACGCCGTACGGGACCTCCAGGACCGAGGCCGCAAGGTGCTCTTCGTCGGCGACGGCGTCAACGACGCCCCCGCCCTGGCCACCGCCCACTCCGGCATCGCCATGGGCCGGGCCGGCTCCGACCTGGCGCTGGAGACGGCGGACGCGGTGATCGTGCGCGACGAGCTGACGACCGTACCCGCCGTCGTCCGGCTCTCCCGGGCCGCCCGCCGGCTGGTGGTGCAGAACCTGGTCGTCGCGGGCGTCTTCATCACCGGCCTGGTCCTGTGGGACCTGATCGGCCATCTGCCGCTCCCGCTCGGCGTCGCCGGCCACGAGGGCTCGACCGTGCTGGTCGGCCTCAACGGGCTGCGGCTCCTGCGTGAATCGGCATGGTCCCAGGGCGGCCGAGGTTGATGTCGGATTCTCGCCAGCCCCGGCCGCGGGCGTGGCCGATGCTGGACGCATGCAGAAGGGGATGCACACCGACACCGAGACGTGCCTGCGGGCCGTCCAGGCCAAGGACGCACGCTTCGACGGCTGGTTCTACACGGCCGTCCTGACGACCGGGATCTACTGCCGGCCCAGCTGCCCGGTGGTCGCGCCGAAGCCGGAGAACATGGTGTTCCACCCGAGCGCGGCCGCCTGTCAGCAGGCCGGCTTCCGGGCCTGCAAGCGCTGCAGGCCGGACGCCAGCCCCGGCTCCCCGGAGTGGAACCGGCGCGCCGATCTGGTGGCCCGTGCCATGCGCCTGATCGCCGACGGCGTCGTGGACCGCGAGGGCGTGCCCGGCCTCGCCGCCCGGCTCGGCTACAGCACCCGCCAGGTCGAACGCCAGCTGCTCGCCGAGCTCGGCGCGGGCCCGCTCGCCCTTGCCCGCGCCCAACGCGCCCAGACGGCACGGCTGTTGATCGAGACGACCGAGCTGCCCATGGCGGAGATCGCCTTCGCCGCCGGCTTCTCCTCCATCCGCACCTTCAACGACACCGTCCGCGAGGTCTTCGCCCTCGCACCGAGCGAACTACGGGCACGCGCACCCCGCCCGGGCCGGACTCCCGGAGCGCTCACCCTCCGCCTGCCGTTCCGCGCCCCCCTCAACCCCGACAACCTCTTCGGCCACCTCGCGGCGACCGCCGTACCGGGGGTGGAGGAGTGGCGGGACGGCGCCTACCGGCGCACCCTGCGCCTGCCGTACGGCCACGGCATCGTGGCCCTGACCCCGACACCCGACCACATCGCCTGCCGCCTCACCCTCAGCGACCTGCGCGACCTCCCCGTCGCCATCAGCCGCTGCCGCCGCATGCTCGACCTGGACGCCGACCCGGTCGCGATCGACGACCAGCTGCGCACGGACCCGCTGCTCGCACCCCTGGTCGACAAGGCCCCCGGCCGGCGCGTCCCGCGCACCGTCGACGAGGCCGAGTTCGCCGTACGGGCCGTGCTCGGCCAGCAGGTCTCCACGGCCGCCGCCCGCACCCACGCCGCCCGCCTGGTCACCGCGCACGGCGACCCGGTCGACGACCCCGAAGGCGGCCTCACCCATCTGTTCCCGGCCCCCGAGGCACTGGCGGCGGTGGACCCGGAATCCCTGGCGATGCCCCGCACCCGCCGCACGACCTTCACCACACTCGTGGGCCAACTGGCCGACGGAGCACTCCACTTGGGCGTGGACAGCGACTGGCAGGAGGCGCGGGCCCGCCTCCTCGCCCTCCCCGGATTCGGCCCCTGGACGGTCGACGTCATCGCGATGCGCGCCCTCGGCGACCCCGACGCCTTCCTGCCGACCGACCTCGGAATCCGGCGCGCGGCGGGCGAGTTGGGCCTGCCCTCCACCCCGGCCGCCCTCACCGCACGCGCGGCCGCCTGGCGCCCGTGGCGGGCGTACGCGGTCCAGTACCTGTGGGCGACCGACAGCCACCCGATCAACTTCCTCCCCGTGTAAGGACCTTCGATGCGCCGGCACACCGTCCTCGACAGCCCGTACGGCCCCCTCACCCTCGTCGCCGACGACGGCGTCCTGTGCGGCCTGTACATGACCGAGCAGCGCCACCGACCACCGCAGGAGACCTTCGGGGAGCGCGACGAGCGGCCCTTCGGCCCCGCCGCCGACGAACTGGAAGCCTATTTCGCGGGCGAGCTGAAGGAGTTCACCCTGGAACTGCGCCTGAACGGAACCCCGTTCCAACGCAGCGTCTGGGAACAGCTCCGCGCGATCCCCTACGGCGAGACCCGCACCTACGGCGACCTGGCCGACGCCCTCGGCAACCCCCGCGCCTCCCGCGCGGTCGGTCTCGCCAACGGCAAGAACCCGATCGGCATCATCGTCCCCTGCCACCGCGTCCTAGGCGCCGACGGCAGCCTCACCGGCTACGGCGGCGGCCTGGACCGCAAGCGCAGGCTGCTGGACTTCGAGCAGGGAACCGCGCCCCTTGAGGACACCCGGCCGGCGCCGCACGACATGCGGGCCGCACAGCCCGGTGATGGAATGAAAACGGTCCGGCGCTGACGCCGGCGCACCCCTGTGCCCGTCCGCTTCTGAGGAGTGACGATGAGTGACGATGTGGAAGACATGGGTCCCGTCGACTACCTGGTCGTCGAGTTCCCCGGAAACCGGATGACCGGCAAGGGACTTCCGCTCCTCGTCGACCTGGTCGACCGCGGCATCATCCGCGTCCTCGACCTGCTCTTCATCCGCAGGGACGAGGACGGCACGGTCTCCGCCCTGGAGCTGACCGACCTGGGCGACGAGGTGGACCTCTCCGTCTTCGAGGGAGCCTCGTCCGGCCTCATGGGCCAGGAGGACATGGACTCGGCGGCCGAGGTGCTCGCACCGGGCAACTCCGCGGCGCTCCTGGTCTACGAGAACGTGTGGGCAGCGCCCCTGGCCCGTGAGCTGAGGCGCGGTGGCGCCCAGATGGTGGCGAGCGGCCGCATTCCGGTGCAGGCCGTGCTGGCGGCCCTGGAAGCCGCGGAGGCCACACCGCCCGGAGCCGGCCCCGCTGCCGCCTGACCGACACACACCGGTGGGAGATGAGTGATCATGCCAGGACTGCTGCGCGGCATGGCGCGTACAGCCGTCGTCGCCGGCACCGCGACCGCGGTGTCGAACCGAGTGTCGCGGCGCCAGGCCGGCCGCTGGGCCCAGCAGAGCAGCGCCCAGCAGCAGGCCTATGCGCAGCCGCCCGCCGCACCTGCTGCGCCGGAACCGGCGGCGGCTCCGGCGGACGACATGACGAGCAGAATCGATCAGCTCAAGGAGCTCGGTGAGCTGAAGGCACAAGGAGTGCTGACCGAGGAGGAGTTCGAGGCGCAGAAGCGCCGCGTCCTCGGCTGAGCCCGGTGCACGCTACGGCGTGGCCCCGGCGCCGCTCAGCGTGCGCAGCAGCTGCGGGAGCGCGGTGCCGATGGGTTCCCGTACGACCTCGTCGGCGCGTTCGTCGTACGGCGTCGGCTCGGCGTTGACGATGATCAGCCGCGCCCCGTGGTCGGCGGCGACGCCCGCCAGACCGGCCGCGGGCTGCACCTGAAGACTGGTGCCGACCGCGATGAAGACCTGGCAGGCCTTGGTGATGGCGAGGGCATCGCCGAGGACGACCGGGTCGAGCCGCTCGCCGAACATGACGGTCGCCGACTTCAGGATCCCGCCGCACTCCAGGCACGCCGGGTCGTCCTCGCCGGCCTCGACCCGGGCGAGGGCGTCCGCCATGGGCCCGCGCGCATGGCACTTCGTGCACACCACGCCGTGCGCGCTGCCGTGGAGTTCGAGCACCTTGCGGGCGGGCATCCCGGCCAGCTGGTGCAGCCCGTCCACGTTCTGCGTGATCACCCTGACCGGCACCCCGGACCGCTCCAGCTCGGCAACCGCCCGGTGCGCGGCGTTCGGCTCGGCCTTCAGCGTGCGGTTCTGCCGCCGCATCTGCCACGAACGGCGCCGGATCTCCGGATCGCCCATGTAGTACTCGTACGTCACCAGCTTCTCGGCCTCGGGATCACGCCGCCACAGGCCGTTCGGCCCGCGGTAGTCGGGGATCCCGGAGTCGGTGCTGATACCGGCGCCGCTGAGGAGGGCGACGAGGGGCTTGTTCATGTCACCGAGGGTAGGCGGGGCGCCGACCCTCGGCGAACGGATATTCGGGGTCAGCCGACCCGGTGGCCGTCCTCCAGCTCCGCCGTGCCGGTGCCCTCCGCGAGGGCGTCCAGCGCGGCCAGCACCCTACGGCCCAGGGCGCCCGGCAGGTGGTCGGTGAGCTCCTCGCGTGCGACCAGGCGCCAGGACAGCAGTTCCTCCTCCTGGAGCCGGATCGCCTTGAGGTCCTCCTCGCCGAGCACCCCGCCGTCGTAGAGGTACGCCACCAGCGGCGGCCGTGCCGTGCCCTGCACCCAGTCCACCGCGAGCAGTCGGCCCAGCTCCACGTCGAGGCCGATCTCCTCGGCCGTCTCACGGCGCGCGCCCTGCCGCGGGGTCTCGCCGTCGTCGGACTCGACGGTGCCGCCCGGAAGCGCCCAGCCGTCACGGTAGTTGGGCTCGACGAGCAGCACCCGGCCCTCGGCGTCCCGGAAAAGGGCGGCGGCACCGGCGAGGATGCGGGGGAGACCGGCGATGTACGTGGCGAAGTCCTGGGTGGTCATCCAGGAAGGGTAACGAGCCGCCGGGCGCGGCAACGACGACCGCGCGATCGGAGCCGGCCGTCACTCGCTGCCGACCAGCCTCACCGTCCGCTCCGCCAGCTCGCTGATCCGCACCCCGTCGAATCCGAACACCGCACTGCGCACCGTGTCCTCCAAAGGGTCACGCCACTGCGCCGGAATCGCCTCCGCCCCGGTGAGCACCCCGGCCACCGATCCCGCGGTGGCCCCGTTGGAGTCGGTGTCCAGCCCGCCCCGCACCGTCAGCGTGATGGTGCGGGTGAAGTCGCCGTCGCCGTACAGGAGCCCGGCGGTGAGCACGGCGGCGTTCGGGACGGTGTGGATCCAGCCGAGGCCCGCGGTCTCCTCGGCCACCGTGGTGAGGGTGTCCTCCCAGGTCATCCGGGTGTCGTGGAGCGAGATGACCCGGCGGACGGTGCGGGCGAGACGGCTGCTCGCCGGGATCACCGCCAGCGCCTGGTCCAGGGCGGGCCGTACGCCGGAGGCGGTGAACGCGGCCGAGATCAGCGCCGCCGCCCACATCGCGCCGTACACGCCGTTGCCGGTGTGGGACAGCACCGCGTCCCGGCGGGCGAGCGCCGCGGCGTGGCGCGGGGCGCCCGGGCAGGTCCAGCCGTAGATGTCGGCCCGGATCAGCGCCCCGATCCACTCCTGGTACGGGTTGTCGTAGGTGGCGGTCAGCGGCGGCTTGAGGCCGTTGGCGAGGTTGCGGTAGGCGGCCCGCTCGGCGGTGAAGGTCTGCAGATACGGCAGCCGCAGCAGCCACAGGTCGCCGACCTGCTCGGTGCTGAAGGCGAAGCCGTGGGTCTCCAGCAGGTCCAGGCCGAGGATCGCGTAGTCGACGTCGTCGTCGCGGCAGCTGCCGTGGATCCGGCCGCGTACGCACTGGCGCCACTCGGGGCGCAGCTCGAAGCCGTCGTCCTCGCTCGGGGGCTCGGGAAGGTAGTCCGTGAGGGGCAGGGCGGCGGCCTGCCGCAGGTATTGGTCGATGCGCTCCCGCGTCCACAGGTCGCCCTGCTCGACCGGCTTGCCCAGCATGTTGCCGGCGATCCGGCCCAGCCAGCCCCCGAGTACGCGGTCGGCGAGCTCTGGCTCAGTGCCGACAGGGGTCATAGCACCGGTCTACCCGATTCCGGGCGCCCGCACAGCGGGTCCTTCGGGACGGTCCAGGGGCTGGTCGGGGCATGACGGCGGGGGCGCCTTGAGGTTAAGGTCGCAGCGGCGCGACTGGCCTTGACATGCGTGAGGCCCGGAGAGCAAGGGGAACACAGGTGACACAGCGCGTGCTCATCGCCGCGGACAAGTTCAAGGGGTCGCTGACGGCCGTACAGGTCGCCGAGCGCGTCATGGCCGGACTGCGGCGGATCGTGCCCGACCTCGACGTCGAGGCCCTGCCCGTCGCGGACGGCGGCGACGGGACCGTGGACGCCGCGGTCGCGGCCGGGTTCGAGCGGCGCGAGGTACGGGTCGCCGGGCCCCTGGGCGACGAGGTGACGGCGGCGTTCGCGCTGCGCGGCGACACGGCCGTCGTGGAGATGGCGGAGGCCAGCGGTCTCCAGCGGCTCCCGGCCGGCGTCTTCGCGCCGCTCACGGCGTCAACGTACGGCTCCGGGGAGCTGCTGCGGGCCGCGCTCGACGCGGGCGCGCGGACGATCGTGTTCGGCGTCGGCGGCAGCGCCACGACGGACGGTGGCGCGGGGATGCTCGCCGCGCTGGGCGCGCGCTTCCTGGACGCGGACGGGGAGCCGGTGCCGCCGGGCGGCGGGGGACTGGCCGGCCTGGCCTCCGCGGACCTCTCGGACCTGGACCCGCGTCTCGCCTCCGTCGAACTGGTGCTCGCGAGCGACGTCGACAACCCGTTGACCGGCCCGAAGGGCGCACCCGCCGTCTACGGCCCGCAGAAGGGGGCCTCGCCGGACGACGTGGCGGCGCTGGACGCTGCGCTGGCGCACTTCGCGGAGGTGCTTGAGCGGGCCGTCGGGGGCCGGGCCGCGGAGTACGCGGCCTCGCCGGGCGCGGGTGCGGCGGGTGGCATCGGCTACGGTGCGCTGCTCGTCGGCGCGCGGTTCCGTCCCGGGATCGAGGTCATGCTCGATGTGCTCGGCTTCGCGCCGGCGCTGGAGCGGGCGGACCTGGTGATCACCGGGGAGGGCTCGCTGGACGAGCAGACCCTGCACGGGAAGGCTCCGGCGGGTGTCGCCGCGGCGGCTCGGGCGGCGGGCAAGGAGGTCGTGGCGGTTTGTGGCCGCCTGGCGCTGCCGCCGGAGGCCCTTGGCCGGGCGGGCATCCGGCGCGCGTACGCCCTCACGGACCTCGAATCGGACGTCTCGAAGTGCATCGCGGACGCGGGCCCGATCCTGGAGCGATCGGCGGCCCGCATCGCGGAGGACTTCCTGCGCTGAGGCAGGGCTTGTTTCGCCCCCGCCGCCCCTACCCATTCCCGCCCCCTGGGGGCTGCGCCCCCAGACCCCCGCTTCGGCCCTGAACGGGCCTCGTCCTCAAACGCCGGACGGGCTAACTTCAGCCCCTCCGGCGTTTGAGGAGCGGGGGTCCAGGGGGCAGAGCCCCCTGGACGGGGGCAAAAAAACGCAAGGCCCCGGACCCGTCACCAGATCCGGGGCCCACGTACGTACGCCCTACGGAAGCTGCGCCGCCCGCGCCTCGCGGCGGTTGTCGCGGAAGTTGTTCACCCGGCGAGCCGTGGCGAACAGGGGGATCACCGCGCCCATGACCAGCTGAAGCGCGCAGCCGGTCTGCAGCAGCAGCTGGCCGCTCGGGGCGTCGAACGCCCAGGCCGCCAGCAGCCCCATCGACAGCACGATCCACGAGAGCATCGCGACCGCCAGCCGGCCCCGCGGCTTCGGGTACTCGACCCGGCTCACCATCAGCCACGCCGTCCCCAGGATCGCCAGCAGCGTCGCCACGAACGGCAGCTCCAGCAGCACGATCGAGACCACCGTCAGCGCCCCGAACGGCGACGGCATGCCCTGGAAGGTGCCGTCCTTCACCGTCACGCACGAGAACCGCGCCAGACGGAGGACCACAGCCAGCAGCACCACGATCGCCCCGACCGCAGCCACTCTCTGGTGCGCGTCGTCCGCGACCATGCCGTACACCAGCACGAAGTACGCCGGCGCCAGCCCGAAGCTGATCAGGTCCGAGAGGTTGTCCAGCTCCGCGCCCATCGGCGAGGAGCGCAGCTTGCGCGCCACCAGGCCGTCGAAGAGGTCGAAGACGGCCGCGCACAGCATGAGGATCACGGCGGTCGCCGCGCTGTGGCGGGCCATGCCCGTCTCCTGGCTGCCCGTGAGGTGCGGGATCAGGATCCCCGTGGTGGTGAAGTACACCGCCATGAAGCCGCACGTGGCGTTGCCGAGGGTGAGGGTGTCCGCTATTGAGAGGCGGAGAGAAAGAGGCATCTCCTCCTCGTCGTCCACCTCATCGGCCTCGGGCACCCAGCCCGCCTGCGTCTCCGGATCAATCACGGTCAATGCGAGTCACCCCAGCCACGGTCTTCTGCCCGACCTCGACCGCGACCTCCACGCCCTCGGGCAGGTAGATGTCGACGCGCGAACCGAAGCGGATCAGACCGATGCGGTCGCCCTGCTCGACCTTCGTCCCCTGCGGGATGTAAGGCACGATGCGACGAGCCACTGCGCCGGCGATCTGGATCATTTCGATGTCGCCGAGTTCGGTGTCGAAATGCCAGACTACGCGCTCGTTGTTCTCGCTCTCCTTGTTGAACGCCGGAACGAACCCACCCGGGATGTGCTCGACCGACGTCACCGTGCCGGAGAGGGGCGCACGGTTGACGTGGACGTTGAGCGGGCTCATGAAGATCGCGACGCGGGTGCGACCGTCCTTCCACGGCATGATGCTCTGCACCACACCGTCGGCCGGCGAGATGACCCGGCCCGGGGCGATCTCGCGCTCGGGGTCGCGGAAGAACCACAGCATGCCCGCCGCGAGCGCGGTGGCGGGCACGGCCACGGCCCTGGCGGCGCCGGAGCGGCGCGCCTTGGCCAGGCTGAGGGCTGCGGTGGCGACGGTCGGGAGAAGCCACGGCGATGCTCCGCGCGCGAGGCGTACGCCGACTCGGCTGTCGCGAGGTGCAGAGGTTTGGCTGTGGGGCATGGATGACCTTCGTAGCGGATGATGCCGCGCAGTAACGGGGGACGGCGGCTTTCCCGGGATCGTACCGGTCGCGGGCCACAACTGGGCAAGCCAGGAAGCCGAGTCGGCGGCTGAAGAGTGTTGACGGGGTGTGATCTTCTTCTCGAAGAAAACACCCCGAAACCAGACATCTAGCCCTGGAATCGATACTCTTCGAGCAACCTGCGCCCGATGATCATTTTCTGGATCTCGGCGGTACCTTCACCGATCAGCAGCATCGGGGCCTCACGGTAGAGGCGCTCGATCTCGTACTCCTTGGAGAAGCCGTAGCCGCCGTGGATCCGGAAGGCATCCTCCACGACCTCCTTGCAGTACTCGGAGGCGAGGTACTTCGCCATCCCAGCCTCAAGGTCGTTTCGTTCCCCGGAGTCCTTTTTGCGTGCCGCGTTCACCATCATCGCATGAGCGGCCTCGACCTTGGTAGCCATCTCCGCGAGCTTGAACTGGATCGCCTGGTGCTGGGCGATCGGCTTGCCGAAAGTGTGACGTTGCTGGGCGTACTGGACACCCAGTTCGAAAGCACGCTGAGCGACGCCGCAGCCACGCGCCGCGACGTTGACGCGCCCGACTTCCACGCCGTCCATCATTTGGTAAAAACCTCGGCCGGTGACCCCGCCGAGCACCCGATCCGCCGGAATGCGCAGGCCGTCCATGATGAGTTCGGTCGTGTCTACGCCCTTGTAGCCCATCTTGTCGATCTTGCCCGGGATCGTCAGACCGGGGCGCACCTCGCCGAAGCCCGGCTCCTTCTCCACGAGGAAGGTCGTCATCGACTTGTGGGGCGCCGTGCCCTCGGGGTGTCCTTCGTCACTTCGGACGAGAACGGCGACCAGAGAGGACGTTCCGCCGTTCGTCAGCCACATCTTCTGGCCGTTGAGGACGTACTCGTCGCCGTCCTTGACCGCCTTGGACGTGATGGCCGACACATCGGAGCCCAGGCCCGGCTCCGACATCGAGAAGGCGCCGCGGATGTCGCCGGCCGCCATGCGCGGCAGGAAGTGGTCCTTCTGCTCCTGCGTGCCGTGCTGCTTGAGCATGTACGCCACGATGAAGTGCGTGTTGATGATGCCGGACACCGACATCCAGCCGCGGGCGATCTCCTCGACGCACAGCGCGTACGTCAGGAGCGACTCGCCCAGACCGCCGTACTCCTCCGGGATCATCAGGCCGAACAGGCCCAACTCCTTGAGGCCGTCGACGATCTGCTGCGGGTACTCGTCGCGGTGCTCCAGCTCGGTCGCGACCGGGATGATCTCCTTGTCCACGAAGTCGCGGACGGTGGACAGGATCTCCTGCTGGATGTCGGTCAGACCGGCGGTCTGGGCGAGGCGCGCCATGGCTACTTCCCCTGTTCCTTGAGCTCGGGGCGGCCCGGCTGCTCGCCGCCGCGCTCCTTGATGTACGTCTCGGTCGGCACCATCACCTTGCGGCGGAACACACAGACCAGGGTGCCGTCCTGCTTGTAGCCCTTGGTCTCGACGTAGACGATGCCGCGGTCGTTCTTCGACTTCGAGGGCGTCTTGTCGAGGACCGTCGTCTCGCCGTAGATCGTGTCACCGTGGAAGGTCGGTGCCACGTGCCGCAGCGACTCGATCTCCAGGTTGGCGATCGCCTTGCCCGACACGTCCGGCACGGACATGCCCAGCAGCAGCGAGTAGATGTAGTTCCCTACGACGACGTTCTTGCCGAAGTCCGTCGTGTTCTCCGCATAGTTGACGTCCATGTGGAGCGGGTGGTGGTTCATGGTGAGGAGACAGAAGAGGTGGTCGTCGTACTCCGTGACCGTCTTCCCGGGCCAGTGCTTGTAGACCGCCCCGACCTCGAACTCCTCGTAGGTGCGCCCGAACTGCATGGCCTTACGCCTCCGGAATCTCGAACTTGCTGGTGCGCTGCATGCCGGCGGCCCGGCCCTTGCCGGAGATGACCAGCGCCATCTTGCGGCTGGCCTCGTCGATCATCTCGTCGCCGAGCATCGCGGAGCCCTTCTTGCCGCCCGCCTCGGACGTGTAGTAGTCGTACGCGTCCAGGATCAGCTCGGCGTGGTCGTAGTCCTCCTGCGAGGGCGAGAAGATCTCGTTGGACGCCTCGACCTGGCCCGGGTGCAGTACCCACTTGCCGTCGAAACCGAGGGCCGCGGCGCGCTGGGCGACCTCGCGGTAGCCGTCGATGTTGCGGATCTGGAGGTAGGGGCCGTCGATCGCCTGGAGGTTGTTGGCGCGGGCGGCCATCAGGATCTTCATCAGGATGTAGTGGTAGGCGTCCGCCGGGTAGCCGGGCGGCTGCTCGCCGACGACCAGCGACTTCATGTTGATCGACGCCATGAAGTCGGCCGGGCCGAAGATGATCGTCTCGACGCGCTGGGAGGCCGTCGCGATCTCGTTGACGTTGTTCAGGCCCTGCGCGTTCTCGATCTGCGCCTCGATGCCGATCTTGCCGACCTCGAAGCCCATCGTCTTCTCGATCTGCGTCAGCAGCAGGTCCAGGGCGACGATCTGCTCGGCGGTCTGCACCTTCGGCAGCATGATGCAGTCGAGGTTCTGGCCGGCGCCCTCGACGACGGTCACGACATCGCGGTACGTCCACTCCGTCGTCCAGTCGTTGACGCGCACGACCCGCGTCTTGCCGGTCCAGTCGCCCTCGTTGAGGAACTTGACGATGGTGTGCCGCGCCTCGGGCTTGGCGAGCGGGGCGCAGGCGTCCTCAAGGTCCAGGAAGACCTGGTCGGCGGGGAGGCCCTGCGCCTTCTCCAGGAAGCGGGGGTTGCTTCCCGGCACCGCGAGGCAGGAGCGTCGCGGACGCAGACGGTTGACGGGCGTGGTCATGCGGGGACCTCCAGGGGGTCGAGCTTGTTCGCTTTGCGGATCTCGTCGACGATGCGGCCGATGATTCCGGTGATGTCGAAGTCCTTCGGGGTGAAGACCGCGGCGACTCCGGCGGCCCTGAGCTGCTCGGCGTCACCATTGGGGATGATGCCACCGGCGATCACCGGGATATCTGTGGCACCGGCCACACGGAGCCGTTCCAGCACGTCCGGCACCAGCTGGGCGTGCGAGCCGGACAGGATGGACAGGCCGACCGCGTGCACGTCCTCGGCGAGGGCCGCGTCCACGATCTGCTCCGGGGTGAGCCGGATGCCCTGGTAGACCACCTCGAACCCGGCGTCGCGGGCCCGCACGGCGATCTGCTCGGCGCCGTTGGAGTGCCCGTCCAGGCCCGGCTTGCCGACCAGGAAGCGCAGCTTGCCCACGCCCATGTCGCGGGCCGTCGCGTCCACCCTGCGGCGGACGTCGGCCATCGCCGTGCCCTCCTCGGCGGTCACCGCGACGGGCGCGGAGGAGACGCCGGTGGGGGCCCGGAACTCGCCGAAGACCTCGCGCAGGGCGCCCGCCCACTCGCCGGTCGTGACGCCGGCCCGGGCGCACTCCAGGGTGGCCTCCATGAGGTTCGCGGTGCCCTTCGCGGCCTCCTTCAGCTTCTCCAGCGCCTTGCAGGGGCGCGGGTGGTTGAAGGGCGGCTGGTAGCGCGTGTCGCGCCAGTCCTGCATGGCCGCGATCACCCGGGCCTCGACCGCCGGGTCGACCGTCTGGATGGCCGTGTCGAGATCGGCCGTCAGGGGGTTGGGCTCGGTCGTCTCGAAGATGTTGACGCCGACGATCTTCTCCTGGCCGGACTCGATACGAGCACGGCGCTCGGCGTGGGACGCCACGAGCTGAGACTTCAGGTAGCCGGACTCCACGGCGGCCATCGCGCCGCCCATCTCCTGGATCCGCTCGATCTCCGCGAGCGACTCCTCGATGAGCGCCTCGACCTTGGACTCGATCACCTTCGAGCCCTCGAAGATGTCCTCGTACTCCAGCAGGTCGCTCTCATGGGCGAGCACCTGCTGGATGCGCAGCGACCACTGCTGGTCCCAGGGGCGGGGCAGGCCCAGCGCCTCGTTCCAGGCGGGGAGCTGGACGGCACGCGCGCGTGCGTCCTTGGAGAGGGTGACGGCCAGCATCTCCAGCACGATCCGCTGGACGTTGTTCTCCGGCTGCGCCTCGGTCAGGCCGAGCGAGTTGACCTGGACGCCGTAGCGGAAGCGGCGCTGCTTGGGGTCCTGGATGCCGTAGCGCTCACGGGTGACCTTGTCCCAGATGCGGCCGAAGGCGCGCATCTTGCACATCTCCTCGACGAAGCGGACGCCCGCGTTCACGAAGAAGGAGATCCGGGCGACGACGTCACCCATGCGCTCCTCGGGCACCTGGCCGCTGTCGCGCACGGCGTCGAGGACCGCGATCGCGGTGGACATCGCGTACGCGATCTCCTGGACCGGCGTGGCGCCCGCCTCCTGCAGGTGGTAGCTGCAGATGTTGATCGGGTTCCACTTCGGGATGTGGGAGACCGTGTACGCGATCATGTCCGTCGTCAGACGGAGCGAGGGCCCGGGCGGGAACACGTGCGTGCCCCGGGACAGGTACTCCTTGACGATGTCGTTCTGGGTCGTGCCCTGGAGCTTGGTGATGTCCGCACCCTGCTCCTCCGCGACGACCTGGTAGAGCGCCAGCAGCCACATGGCGGTGGCGTTGATGGTCATCGAGGTGTTCATCTGCTCCAGGGGGATGTCCTGGAACAGCCGGCGCATGTCACCGAGGTGCGAGACGGGCACCCCGACCCGGCCGACCTCGCCGCGGGCGAGGACGTGGTCGGGGTCGTAGCCGGTCTGCGTCGGCAGGTCGAAGGCGACGGACAGACCCGTCTGACCCTTGGCCAGGTTGCGCCGGTACAGCTCGTTGGACGCCTCGGCGGTGGAGTGACCGGCGTAGGTCCGCATGAGCCACGGCCGGTCCTTCTGACGCTCAGTCATCTAGGGGACCTCAGATGTTCCGGAAGCGGTTGATGGCGTCGATGTGCTGGGCGCGCAGCTCCTCGTTGCGCACACCCAGGCCCTCCTCGGGGGCCAGGCACAGCACGCCGACCTTGCCCTGGTGGAGGTTGCGGTGCACGTCGTAGGCGGCCTGGCCGGTCTCCTCCAGGGAGTACACCTTCGACAGCGTCGGGTGGATCTTGCCCTTCGCGACCAGCCGGTTGGCCTCCCAGGCCTCGCGGTAGTTGGCGAAGTGCGAGCCGATGATCCGCTTCAGGGACATCCACAGGTAGCGGTTGTCGTACTCGTGGTTGTAGCCCGACGTCGAGGCGCAGGTGACGATGGTGCCGCCCTTGCGCGTGACGTAGACCGAGGCGCCGAAGGTCTCGCGGCCGGGGTGCTCGAAGACGATGTCGACGTCCTCGCCGCCGGTGAGCTCGCGGATGCGCTTGCCGAAGCGCTTCCACTCGCGCGGGTCCTGCTCGTGCTCGTTCTTCCAGAACTTGTAGTCCTCGGCGGTGCGGTCGATGATCGCCTCGGCGCCCATCGAACGGCAGATGTCCGCCTTCTGGTCGCTGGAGACGACACAGATCGGGTTGGCGCCGCCGGCCAGCGCGAACTGCGTGGCGTAGGAGCCGAGTCCGCCGCTGGCGCCCCAGATCAGGACGTTGTCGCCCTGCTTCATGCCGGCGCCGTTGCGGGAGACCAGCTGCCGGTACGCGGTGGAGTTGACCAGGCCCGGGGCGGCGGCCTCCTCCCAGCTGAGGTGGTCCGGCTTGGGCATCAGCTGGTTGGACTTGACCAGCGCGACCTCCGCGAGGCCGCCGAAGTTGGTCTCGAAGCCCCAGATGCGCTGCTCGGGGTCGAGCATGGTGTCGTTGTGGCCGTCGCTGGACTCCAGCTCGACCGACAGACAGTGCGCGACGACCTCGTCGCCGGGCCGCCAGGCGTTGACGCCCGGGCCGGTGCGCAGGACGACGCCCGCGAGGTCGGAGCCGATGATGTGGTACGGCAGGTCGTGGCGCCTGGTGAGCTCGCTGAGCTTGCCGTAGCGCTCCAGGAACCCGAAGGTCGGCAGCGGCTCGAAGATCGAGGTCCACACCGAGTTGTAGTTGACCGAGGAGGCCATGACGGCCACCAGAGCCTCGCCCGGGCCCAGTTCGGGCAGCGGCACCTCGTCCAGGTGCAGCGACTTGCGGGGGTCCTTGTCGCGGGTGGTGAGACCCGCGAACATCTCGGTCTCGTCCTTGTGCACGGTCATCGCGCGGTACGACTCGGGGAGCGGCAGGGCTGCGAAGTCGTCCGGCGTCGAGTCCGGCGACTGGATCGCGTCCAGGATGTCCTTCACGGTCACGGTGTTGCCTCCGGCGAATGGCGTCCTGAGGGAGGGACGCTGAGGGTTACGTCGGTGCTGCTGAGGGTTTTGTGGGTGCCGTCGGTTCGGCGGGTGATGCTTTCGGCAGCGCTTTGTGGCGCGGGAGGTTGCCTGTGACGCAGGCGCCCGGGCGCGCAGTCCGGAGAGGTCTGCGGGGACAGCCGGCGTACGAAAGGTCTCTGCACGCCGGCCGCCCGGACAACATCAACGTATGACACCGCGTGTCACCTGACAAGGCACTGAGTGCCAGAGATTGCTCTCAGGTGAAATCTTTACGTAACAAATGAGCGATGATCGATCGAACGGGGACTGAAAGGTGCCTGAAAACCTGCCCTGACATGCCAAAACGGCCACCCCGAGGGGTGGCCGTGCTCACAGTGGCGAAGGCGGCTCAGCGGTCCTTGAGTGCCTCCTCGATGGTCCGCATCACCTCGTCCAGCGGAGCATCGGTGCGGGCGACCGTCACCAGCACCTCGCCCTGCGTGGACACCGTCGCGGCGGCCGGCTTGGGCGTGCTGGTGCGGCCCGCGCCTATGCCCGTGCCGAACGTCTTGCGCACGATGGCGAAGGCGTGGTCCAGCTGGGACTCCACATCGCCCTGGCCGCCCGCCCGCAGCCAGCGACGCAGCACATGGTTGTGGGCGGTGACCACGGCGGACGCGGCGACCTCCGCCAGCAGCGGGTCGTCGTTGGCGTCGTCGTCGTGCGCGTGTTCGTCGAAGTGACCGAGGAGATAACGGGTGAAGAGGCGTTCGTAGCGGGCCACCGACGCGATCTCGGCCTCGCGGAGGGTGGGCACCTCGCGCGTGAGCTTGTAGCGGGCGACCGAGATCTCCGGGCGGGCCGCGTACATCCGCATGACTTCCTTGATGCCGCGGCACACCGTGTCGAGCGGGTGCTCGTGGGCGGGGGCGGCGTTGAGCACCGCCTCGGCGCGGATCAGGGTGTCGTCGTGGTCGGGGAAGATCGCCTCTTCCTTGGACCGGAAGTGGCGGAAGAAGGTGCGGCGGGCGACCCCGGCCTGGGCCGCGATCTCGTCGACGGTGGTCGCCTCGTACCCCTTGGTCGCGAACAGCTCCATCGCAGCGGCCGCCAGTTCTCGGCGCATCTTGAGCCGCTGGGCCGCCGCGCGACTGCCTGCGGCACTTTCCGGCGCGTCGGGCGTGGCTGGTGTACGTGAGGACTTGGCGGGCTGGGACATGACCCGAACGTACTGCATGTGCCCAGGTTGGCGCTCATGCCCGGGGTACCCCCCGCCCCGTGCGGGCAGGGGGCCTGCGGGTCCGGCGGGTGGGGGAGAGCCGGCGGGGTCGAGCAGTCCGCCCCAGTCCTCGCCGGCTCTGAACCAGTCGCCGGGCCGGTCAGCGGCGGGCATATTCGCGGAAGCCGCGGCCCGTCTTGCGGCCGAGGCAGCCCGCGGCCACCAGGTGCTCCAGGAGCGGGGCCGGCGCCAGGCCCGGGTCGCGGAACTCGCGGTGCAGGACCTTCTCGATGGCCAGCGAGACATCCAGGCCGACGACGTCCAGGAGCTCGAACGGGCCCATCGGGTAGCCGCCGCCCAGCTTCATCGCCGCGTCGATGTCGTCGAGCGAGGCGTAGTGCTCCTGCACCATCTTGATCGCGTTGTTGAGGTACGGGAACAGCAGCGCGTTCACGATGAACCCGGCCCGGTCACCGCAGTCGACCGCGTGCTTGCGGATCTTCCCGCAGACCTCGCGGACGGTCGCGTGGACGTCCTCGGCCGTCAGCACCGTACGGACGACCTCGACCAGCTTCATGGCCGGGGCCGGGTTGAAGAAGTGCATGCCGATCACGTCCTGCGGACGCGAGGTGGCGCGGGCACAGGCGACGACGGGCAGCGAGGAGGTCGTGGTGGCCAGCACCGCGCCCGGCTTGCAGACCTTGTCCAGCGCCGCGAACAGCTGCTGCTTGATCTCCAGGTCCTCGGCGACGGCCTCGACCGCCAGGTCGACCTCGGCGAAGGCGTCGTAGGAGCCCGCCGGAGTGATGAGGTCCAGGGTCTGCGCGGCGGCCTCGGCGGTCATCCGGCCCTTGTCGACGGAGCGCGCGAGCGACTTGCCGATCCTGGCCTTCGCCGCCTGCGCCTTCTCCTCGCTGCGGGCGGCGAGGACGACCTCGTAGCCCGCCTTGGCGAAGACCTCGGCGATGCCGGAGGCCATGGTGCCCGAGCCCGCGACACCGACGGAGCGGACGGGACGCCCGGGGACCGCCGGGCCACCGGAGAGCGGCGTCAGGGCGTCCGGCACGACCGTCGCGCTGCCCGGGGCCTCGTACGAGTAGAAGCCGCGCCCCGACTTACGGCCCGTCAGGCCCGCCTCGCTGAGCTGCTTGAGGATCGGGGCCGGGGCGTGCAGCCGGTCGCGGGACTCGGCGTACATGGCGTCCAGGACCGTGCGCGCGGTGTCGATGCCGATGAGGTCGAGCAGGGCGAGGGGGCCCATGGGCAGCCCGCAGCCGAGCCGCATGGCGGCGTCGATGTCCTCGCGGGAGGCGTACTTGGCCTCGTACATCGCGGCGGCCTGGTTGAGGTAGCCGAACAGCAGGCCGTCGGCGACGAATCCGGGCCGGTCGCCGACCGCGACGGGCTCCTTGCCGAGGTCGAGGGCGAGGTTGGTGACGGCGGTGACGGCCGCGGGCGCGGTCAGCACGGAGGAGACGACCTCGACCAGCCGCATCGCCGGGGCCGGGTTGAAGAAGTGCAGTCCGAGCACGCGCTCGGGGCGGGCCGAGTCGGCCGCGAGCCGGGTGACGGAGAGCGCGTTGGTGCCGGTGGCCAGGACGGTCTCCGGCCGCACGATCCCGTCCAGCTCACGGAAGATCTGGTGCTTGATCTCGTACGACTCCGGCGCCACCTCGATCACCAGGTCGGCGTCGGCCGCGGCGTGCAGGTCGGTGGAGATGCTCACGCGGGCGAGGAGGTCCGCGCGCTGCTCCTCGGTCAGCCGGCCGCGCTCCACGGCGCGGGCGGTCGAGGTCTCCAGGGCGGCGACGGCCTGGGCGGCCGCGGCCTCGCTGATGTCGATGCCGATGACCTCACGGCCGGCCTTGGCGAGGACTTCGGCGATGCCGGTGCCCATGGTGCCGAGGCCGACGACGGCGATCGTCTTGAGCGGGGACAGAGGGGTGTCGGACAGGGGAGTGGCCATCGCGGGACTCCTGGAATGAGGGTGACGACTGGGAATGCGCCCGGGTGCGCCGAAGGGCGCACCGGGTGCCTGAGAGATGCGGGTGTTGCCGGGCTGCGAGCGCACACGCCCGGTGCCGTGGTCACGGGCGTGCACACGCCCGCGAGCGGCGGTATCCGACCGGCCCTGTCCCAAGCCGGGTCGTACTGCGGTACCTGACGTACCGAACCGACTGCGCTTGCGGCGGCTGCGTCACCAGGCCTCCGCAAGGAGTTCCGCGAGTGGGTAACTCGCTCGAATGAGCTTAACCGGTGGGTAACGAGCGCGCCAGCCCTCGTGTTTGTGATGTACGTCCCGGGACGCCGACGGGCCGCCTAGGCTGCGTGTCATGGACGAAGAGTTGCGATCGCTCACGGAGCGCTTACGGCAGGAGTCGGGGGCGCCGAAGGCCTGCGACCGTCTGGCGGCGAGCGAGGACCTCGACGAGCTGGCCGGAGTGCTCACCGCCCCCGGACAGCCGCTGTGGGCCCGGGAGCTGGCCGCGTTCCGGCTCGGCCTCGCGGGCGACAACCGGGCCTTCGAATCCCTGGTCCTGCTGCTCAACCACCGTGACCCGCAGCGCTGCGCCTCCGCCGCGTACGCCCTGGCCCGGCTGGACGACCCGCGCACGGCCCGCGCTGCGGCGGCCCTCGCCACCAACGAACTGCGCGTCGCCTACGCCCTGCACCCCGTCCGGCTCCTGGTGGAACTGCGCGCGCCCGAGGCCGTACCCGCCCTGATCACCACCCTGGAACGGCGACTGCGCCCGCACGACCCCTACCGCCGGGTGGCGCTCGCCTGCGTCGAGGGGCTCGGCGCTCTCGGCGACACCCGCGCCCGCACCGTCCTGCGCGAGGCCCTCGCCCACCCGGCGCTGGCCGAGGCCGCGGTCCACGCGCTGGCGCGGATCCCGGGGCAGCGGTGAGCCGTCACCGGGCGGGCAGCTCCCGCGCGTACCGCACCTCGGGAACCGGAACCCCGTCCACCTCGAACGGCTCCTCGGCGCCGTCCGGACGGAAACCCGCCCGCTCGTAGAAGCGGCGGGCGCGGACGTTGCCCTTCAGGACCCACAGCAGCATGCGCCGGTGCCCGGCGGCCGTGCAGCGGCGTACCGACTCCTCCAGCAGGGCGCGGCCGGCGCCGTCGCCGTAGTGCCCGGGGTCGACGTAGATCGCGTAGAGCTCGGCGTCCTCGGTGCGGGTGTCGCCGTCGCGGTACGGCCCGTGGCAGGCCCAGCCGACGGTGGTGCCGGACCGCTCGGCGATCAGGTTCACCAATGTGCCGTCGCCCTGAGAGAAGCGGGTGCGGCGCCGCTCGGCGTCGTCGGCGACGCTGAGGGCGTCGAGGTACGGCTGCGGCATCAGCCCCCGGTACGCGGTCCGCCAGCCGCCGATGCGGATCTCGGCGACGCGGTCGCAGTCGGCGTACACCATGTCCCGTACGCGGATGTCCGTCACTCGGCCACCACCGCGAACGCCTCGATCTCCATCAGGAACTCGGGCCGGACCAGGGCCGCCACCTGCACCGCCGAAGCGGCCGGCAGGCGGTCGTCCGGTATGTGCTCGGCGCGGGCCGCGCGGATCGCGGGCAGGTGTGCCATGTCCGTGACGAAGAAGGTGAGTTTGACGACCTCGTCGAAGGTCGCTCCCGCGGCGGCCAGACAGCGCCGGAGGTTCTCGAAGACCTGGCGGGCCTGCGCCGCCGGATCGCCCTCGCCCACGAGCCTGCCGTCCTCGTCCAGGGCGAGCTGGCCGGAGACGGCGACGAAACGGCCGCTGCCCAGCACGACGTGGGAGTACTGGGCAGCGGGGGCGAGCCCGTCGGGGGCGGCGATCCTGGTCAGCTCACTCATGTGCCCATGGTGGACCATGAGTCCGACAGTCCGCCCCCGACTTTGTGCTCAGCCGCGGAAGCCGAGCAGGCCGTGCAGCGTGGAGCCCCGCGCGGCGGACGACGTCGTGGCCGGCGGCTTCGGGTCGGGCAGCGCGTCGCACACCGCGTCGACCTCGCCGCCGCTGCGCGGCACCGTGCCGTCGGTGAGATACGCCGCAAGGTGCTTGTCCAGGCAGCTGTTGCCGCTCAGTGTGACGCCGTGGTTCCCGCCGCCCTGCTCCACCACCAGGCTGGAGCCGTACAGCAGCTGATGCACCGTCACGGCGCCGTGGTACGGGGTGGCCGCGTCACCGGTCGCCTGGAACAGCAGCACCGGCGGCAGCTTGCCGTTGGCCACGTTCACCGGCTCCAGGGACTCGGTCGGCCAGAACGCGCACGGCGCGTTGTACCAGGCGTTGTTCCAGGTCATGAACGGCGCCTTCTCGTACACCGCCCAGTTGTCCTCGCGCCACTCGTCCCAGTCGCTCGGCCAGGCGGCGTCACGGCACTGCACCGACGTGTAGATGCTGTAGCCGTTGTCGCCGGCGGCGTCGACGGCGGCGAAGTTCTCGTACGCCTCGACCAGCGGGTCGGCGTCCTTGTCGTTCACGTACGCCGCGAACGCCTCGGCGAGATAGGGCCAGTAGCCGTTGTAGTAGCCGCCGGGCAGGAAGGTGTCCTCCAGCTCGGAGGCGCCCACCTTGCCGCCGGCCGGCGTCTTGGCCAGCGCGGCGCGCATCGCGTACCACTTGGCCTCGATCTTCGCCGGGTCGGTGCCCAGCTTGTAGGTGCCGTTGTACTTGGCGACCCAGGCCATGAACGCCAGATGACGGTCGTTGAAGGCGTAGTCCTGCGCGAGGTTGTCGTCGTACCAGACGCCGGTCGGGTCGACGACCGAGTCCAGGACCAGCCGCCGCACCCGCTCCGGGAAGAGCTTGGCGTAGACCGCGCCGAGATAGGTGCCGTACGAGTAACCGAAGTAATTGATCTGTTCGGCGCCGACCGCGTGACGGATCCGGTCCATGTCCTGCACGGCGCTGATCGTGTTGATGTAGGGCAGCAGATGCGCGTACTTCTCGCCGCAGGCCTTGGCGAAGGACTCGGCGCGGACCAGGTTGGCCTGCTCGATCTCCGGTGTGCTCGGCACGGAGTCGGGGCGCACCGGGTTGAAGTGGCCGGGCTTGCAGTCGAGGGCGGGCTTGCTCTTGCCGACGCCGCGCGGGTCGAAGCCGATGACGTCGTACTGCGCCGCGACCTCCTTGGGCAGCGTGGACGCGACGAATCCGGCCAGCGTCAGACCGCTGCCGCCGGGACCGCCGGGGTTGACCAGCAGCGGGCCCTGGTACTTCTTCGCGGTGTGCGGGACGCGGGAGAGGGCGAGGGTGATCTGCTGCCCGTGCGGGTTCGCATGGTCGAGCGGGACCTTGAGGGACGCGCACTGAAGCGTCGGATAGGTGGTGGTGCCGCAGCTCTTCCAGTTGAGCTTCGGAGTCGACTGCGGCGCGCTCGCCTCGGCGGGCACGGCCGTGAACGACCCGGCCACGACGACGGCGGCACCGCACAGCACGGCTGCGCGTTTTCTCATGGAGTCCTCCCAGGACGGAGGGTTTCGGACCGCGAAGGTCACGGTCCACGCCGCATCGTCCCGGAAAGTACGCCCGGAAGAACGTGTTCTGACAATACTTGACCCGATTGGGCCGTCCGATGCGCTCGAACGCTCTCAGATCAACGTGAGTTGGGTCGGTTCGGACATCACCGGCTGCGAGGGCTCGGGATTCCGGATCCGGCGCGGCATCCCCGCGCGCGTGGGGCCGATGCCGTACTCCTCGGCCAGTTCGTGGACCTGACGGGTGATCCGGCGCTGGTACCACTTCGGGGCGTAGGCGCTGTCGGCGTAGAGCCGCTCGTAGCGTCGTACCAGATACGGGTGGTGCTGTTCGAGCCAGGCCATGAACCACTCGCGGGCGCCGGGGCGCAGATGCAGTACGAGCGGGGTGACGGAGGTGGCGCCCGCGGCCGCGATCGCCCTGACGGTGGCCCGCAGTTGGGCCGGCTCGTCGCTCAGGAACGGGATCACCGGGGCCATCAGCACCCCGCACCCGATGCCGTGCTCGCCCAGCACCCGGACGACCTCCAGGCGGCGCTCGGGGGCGGGTGTGCCCGGCTCGACGGTGCGCCACAGCCCGGGGTCGAGGAAGCCGACCGAGACCGAGATGCCGACGTCCGTGACCTCGGCCGCCTGCTTCAGCAGCTCCAGGTCGCGCAGGATCAGGGTGCCCTTCGTCAGGATCGAGAAGGGGTTCGCGTGGTCGCGCAGGGCGCCGATGATGCCCGGCATGAGCCGGTAGCGGCCCTCCGCGCGCTGGTAGCAGTCGACGTTCGTGCCCATCGCGATGTGCTCGCCCAGCCAGCGGCGCGAGCCGAGCTGACGGCGCAGCAGCTCCGGGGCGTTCACCTTGACCACGATCTGGGAGTCGAAACCGAGCCCGGTGTCCAGGTCGAGATAGCTGTGCGTCTTGCGCGCGAAGCAGTACACGCACGCGTGCGAGCAGCCGCGATAGGGGTTGACCGTCCACTCGAACGGCATCCGGGAGGCGCCGGGCACCCGGTTGATGATCGAGCGGGCCCGGATCTCGTGGAAGGTGATCCCGCGGAACTCCGGCGTGTCGAAGGTGCGGGTGGTCACCGCGTCCGCGCCGAACAGTGTGGCATCGGCCCTGCTGTGGTCGGACTCCGGGGCGAGGTTCTCCCAGCGCATGACACCTCCTCGGTAGCACTGGCCCCAACAATAGAACATATGTTCCCTTGATCGTGCGACCTCGATTTGGGCGGCCGGGGAGCGGGGTGGTTGGCTTGCCCCAACCCCCGAGCAATGAGGTCCTGGAGGAAGTCAATGGCGCAGGTCGAGGCCACTACGGAGCGGGTCGTCGCGGCGGACGCGGAGAAGGTGTTCGACGCCCTCGCCGACTACAACGGCACCCGGCAGAAGCTGCTGCCCGAGCACTTCAGCGAATACGAGGTGCGCGAGGGCGGCGACGGCGAGGGCACCCTCGTCCACTGGAAGCTCCAGGCGACCAGCAAGCGGGTGCGCGACTGCCTCCTGGAGGTCAGCGAGCCCACCGACGGCGAACTCGTCGAGAAGGACCGCAACTCCTCCATGGTCACCACCTGGCGGGTCACCCCGGCCGGCGAGGGCAGCTCCCGGGTCGTGGTGACCACCACCTGGCAGGGCGCCGGCGGCATCGGAGGCTTCTTCGAGAAGACCTTCGCGCCCAAGGGGCTCGGCCGGATCTACGACGCGCTGCTCGACAAGCTCGCCGCCGAGGTCCAGAAGTAAGTCCCCGGTGTTCGAGGGGCGTTGACCCCGCTCACCGGATCGAGTGGATCTTAGTCCGCCGCGCCGGTCTGCCGTAACTCGTCGCGCTTGCTCGTAGTTGTCGCATTAAGCGGGAATTGCGTGGCAGGTGCGACGAGGGGAGCGGCACGTGGGCGGCACGACTCTGGTGAAGGACCGACCGGTCGAGGCGCCCCCCGAGGATCCCGCGCAGGAACCGGCCGCCGGCGTCGAACTCGGCCCGCGCCGGGTCCGGTTGGTCTTCTTCGGGCTGATGCTCGCGCTGCTCCTGGCGGCGCTGGAGCAGATGATCGTCGCCACCGCGCTCCCGAAGATCGTCGGCGAGCTGCACGGCCTGGACAGGATGTCCTGGGCGATCACCGCCTACCTGCTCACCTCCACCATCGGCCTGCCGGTCTACGGCAAGCTCGGCGACCTGCTCGGCCGCAAGGGCGTCTTCCAGTTCGCCATCGTCGTCTTCGTCGTCGGCTCCGCGCTCGCCGGCCGCGCCGAGACCATGGACCAGCTCATCGCCTACCGCGCCGTCCAGGGCGTCGGCGCCGGCGGACTCATGATCGGCGTGCAGGCGATCATCGCCGACATCGTGCCGCCCCGGCAGCGCGGCCGCTACATGGGCCTGATCGGCGCCGCCTTCGGCCTCGCCTCCGTCGCCGGACCCCTGCTCGGCGGCTACTTCACCGACCACCTCTCCTGGCGGTGGTGCTTCTACATCAACGTCCCCTTCGGCATCGTCACCCTCGCCGTCGTCGCCGTCGTGCTGAAACTGCCGAAGCCCACCGCCAAGCCCCGCCTCGACGTCCTCGGCGCGCTGCTGCTCGCCGCCGCCTCCACCTGCCTTGTCCTGCTGACCAGTTGGGGCGGCACCGAATACGCCTGGGACTCCCGCGTCATCCTCGGCCTCGGCGCGGGCGCGGCGCTCTCCACCGTCCTCTTCCTCCTCGCCGAGCGCTTCGCCCCCGAACCCCTCATCCCGCTGCGGCTGTTCAGGGACTCCGTCTTCAACATCACCGGCCTGGTCGGCCTGGTGGTCGGCGTCGCCCTGTTCGGCGCGGCCAGCTATCTGCCGACCTTCCTGCAGATGGTCGACGGCGCCTCCGCCACCGAGTCCGGACTGCTGATGCTGCCCATGATGGGCGGCATCGTCGGCGCCTCCGTCGTGGCCGGCCAACTCATCAGCCACACCGGGCGGTACAAGATCTACCCCGTGCTCGGCGGCGCTCTGTCCGTGGCCGGCATGTGGCTGCTGTCCCGGCTCGACGTCGACACGCCTCGGCTGCACTACAGCCTCTGGATGGCCGTCCTCGGCGCCGGTATCGGCATGGTGATGCCCGTCCTGATCCTCGCCGTGCAGAACTCCGTGCGCCCCGCCGACCTCGGCACCGCCACCAGCGCCAACAACTACTTCCGGCAGATCGGCGGCAGCGTCGGCGCCGCGATCTTCGGCACCCTCTTCGCGGACCGGCTCGCCGACGCGCTGGACGAGCGGCTTCCCCGCGCGGAAGGGCTCCCCGAACCCGAGTCCATCACCCCGCAGCTCGTCCACGCGCTGCCCCCGGCCCTGCGCGACGACTACATCCGGGCCTACGCCGACGCCATGCCGAGGATCTTCCTCTACCTCGTGCCGGTGCTCGTCCTCGGGCTGCTCATCGCCTTCTTCCTCAAGGAGAAACCACTGGTGTCCCACAACGCCGCCGAAACCGAGGCCGCCCCCGTCAACGCCCCTGTCCCACAGGCCCGTTCGCCGTACGCCCCGGGGGTCCCCGTCTGCGGCACGGTGCAGCACCCCGACGGAACCGTCGTCCCGCGCGCGGCGCTCACCCTCATCGACGCCGTGGGACAGCAGATCGGCCGGGGCGCCAGCGGCGAGGACGGGCGGTACGCACTGTCCACGCCCGGCTCGGGGGCCTACGTCCTTATCGCCGCGGCGGGCGGACACCAGCCGCAGGCGGTCTCCGTCACCGTCGGCGAACGCCCCGTCGAACTCGACGTCGTCCTCGGCGGTGCCGGCCGTCTCGCCGGCAGCGTCCGCACCGCCGACGGAACACCCGTACGGGACGCGACCGTCACCCTGACCAACGTCCACGGCGAGGTCGTCGCCAGCACCCGCAGCGGACGCGAGGGCGGCTACGTCATCACCGAGCTGGTGGCCGGCGAGTACACCCTCGCCGCCAGCGCGCCCGCGTTCCGCCCGGCCGCGCTGCCTGTCACCGTGCAGGCATCCCGGGAGACCCGTCAGGACGTCGAACTGGCCGGCGGCGCCGTGCTGCGCGGCACCGTGCGGGCCGGTGGCGGGAGGCCCGTGGAGGACGCGCGCGTGACGCTGCTCGACGCGGCCGGCAACGTCGTCGACACCCTCACCACGGGCCCGGACGGCACCTTCCGCTTCGTCGACCTGTCCTCCGGCGAGTACACCGTGATCGCCGCGGGCTATCCGCCGGTCGCCACCGTGCTCCAGGTGGCCGGCGGCGGCCGTACGGAACGCGACCTTCAGCTGGGGCACGAGGACTGAGAACGACCGCCGGCGCGCGGGGTCCGTGCGCCGGTGCGCTCCCGTCCACCAATTCCCGTATTGCCGCACATCACCGTCGGATCCCGCCGTACCGTTGGAGAGGGCGGTGCAGATCTTGCCGAGCCGTGGGGAGAAAGGGCCTTGGCCATGGACCGTGGCATCGAGAGGGACACACCTCCCAGCCGCGGAGCTGGGAGCGGCGCGACGGAGCAGGTCGCGGTCGGCCGCGTCCCTCTGGCCGTCGTCGTCGTGGACCGCGAGGGCCTGGTCTCCCACTGGAGCACCGGCGCCAGGCGGCTGTTCGGCGCCGCCAAGGAGGAGGCGCTCGGCCGGCCCGCCGTCGATCTGCTGCCCGTCAGCGGAGCACTGCCCGAGCACGAGGACCTCACCCCCTACGGGGCGTACGCCGCCTACGACGGCCTCGGGCCCGACCTGGAGTCGTCGCTCGACGGCCGGCTCAACTACCCCGCCGCGGGCCGCGCCCGTCTCACCGTGCCGGGTGCCGACCGGGCCGACGTCCTGTGGTGGGCGTACCCGCTGGTGGGCCCCGGGAAGGAGCGCCTGCTGGTGCTCGCCGCCGACGCGGGCGCGCTTCGGCACCACGAAGGCGCCGACGACCACGCCGACCTGGGCTTCGAGCGGATCGCGCCCGGCTTCGCCCTGCACACCGACTTCCCCGGCGCCGAGGAACTCGCCCGCCGGCTGCCCGAGATCCTGCCCAGCATGAGCGTCGGGGAGAGCGCCCGGATCGTCGGGCAGATCCTCGAACTGGGCTACCCCGTCCTGGAGTTCAGCCAGAACGCCCGGGTGCCCGTCACCCCCGACTGGGGCGTGCCGCGGCGCGCCGAGCGCAGGGCCCGCCAGGAGCGGGCCGCCCGCGCCGCCGCCCAGGGGCTGCCCGTGCCGCAGGACACCTCCGACGAGGGCCAGGACCTGGAGTACGCCGCAGTCCGCGAACGCCTTGAGTTCCTCAACGAGGTCAGCGGCCGCATCGGCACCTCCCTCGATCTGGCCCGCACCATCGTCGAGGTGAGCAGGGCCGTCGTACCGCGCTTCACCGACGTCGCCGGTACCTATCTGCGTGAACAGGTCGTCGCCGGCGAGGGGTTCCCCGAGGGCGTGCCGGACACGACCACCATGTGGCACCGGGTCGCCCTCGAACACACCGATGAACCCGGCCGCTGGGACGACGTCGTACCGGTCGGCGAGGCCATGCCGTTCCCCGCGCACACCCCGTTCTTCCAGTGCATGACCACCGGCGACCCCGTCCTGGTGCCGCGCATCAGCGAGGAGATGGGCCACGCCATCGCCTCGCAGTTCGAAAAGCGCGACATCCGGCCGCTGATCACCGGCCGCTCCATGCTGGTCGTACCGCTGAAGGCCCGCAATGTGGTGCTCGGCTTCATGATCCTGCTGCGCCACCCCGAGCGGACCGTCTTCAACGACATGGACCGCGTCACCGGCGCCGAACTCGCCGCCCGCGCCGGGCTCGTGCTCGACAACGCCCGGATGTACACCTTCCAGGAGAGCGTCGCCGAGACCCTCCAGGACAGCATGCTGCCGCACATCCCGCAGCGCATGGCCGGGTGCGACATCGCCACCCGCTATCTGCCCGGCACCCTGCTCGGCCGCGTCGGCGGCGACTGGTTCGACTCCGTGAAACTGCCCGGCGCCCGCACCGCCCTCGTCGTCGGCGACGTCATGGGCCACGGCCTCAACTCCGCCGCGATGATGGGCCAGTTGCGTACGGCGGTACAGACCATGGCTGCTCTGGACCTGCCGCCCGCCCAGCTGCTGCGCAACCTCGACGACCTCGCCCAGCGCCTCGGCGACACCTATCTCGCGACCTGCCTGTACGCCGTCTACGACCCGATCGCCGGCGAGCTGCAGATCGCCAACGCGGGCCATATTCCGCCGGTGTTGGTGCGGGCCGAGGACGGCCGCAGCGAGCTGCTCGATCTGCCCACGGGCGCGCCCATAGGGGTCGGCGGCGTGCCCTTCGAGGCGGTACGCGTGCGCGTGGAGCCCGGGGACCGGCTCGTGATGTGCACCGACGGACTGGTCGAGGTGCGCGGCGAGGACATCGGCGTAGGACTGGCCACGCTGTGCGAGTCGGCCGCCCATCCGGCCGCGTCCATGGACGACGCCTGCGACACGATCATCCGCGCTCTCAACACGCGCGGTGGCCGCAAGGACGACGTCGCCCTGCTGATGGCCCGCCTCAACGGCATCGAGCCCGACGACGTCGCCGAATGGCGGCTCGCCCTCGACCCGGTCGAGGTCGGCCGGGCCCGTGCGGTGGTCCGCGAGCAGCTGCACGACTGGGGTCTTGCCCGCCTGGCGGACACCGCGGAACTGCTGGTCAGTGAGCTCGTCACCAACGCCGTACGGCATGCGCACAGCCGTCCCGTCGAGCTGCGGCTGGTCCGTGGCGAGACGCTGTTGTGCGAGGTGGACGACGACGACCACGAGCTGCCGACGCTGCTGAGCGCAGGTCCCGGGGACGAGTTCGGGCGGGGGCTGCGCGTGGTGAGCACACTGGCGCGCGAGTGGGGTACCAGCCGGACGAACGCCGGGAAGACCGTCTGGTTCGAACTGACGCTGCCACGGCGCTGACCGCCTGCCGGTGCGCCGGGGCGGGCGACGGCGTACGCGGGATCGAATACGGCGTGAAGGTATGTGCGACCTGCTTGTAGCCCTGCGCCGGGCGCGATAGACCGTACTCGCCCGTCACTTCGCGACGGGCTGCCGTCGCATCCTGGGGAGTTGGGCATGAGCGTGACGAGTCGGTACCGGGAGGCCTGGGAGGCCTTCTGGCGGGAGGCACCCGAGGAACCGGGGGCGGTGTTCTGGGACGCGGAGCCGGTGCTGACCGTCGGTCCTCATCTCGCCCTGTTCGAACCGTACTTGGCGAGCTCGGCCCTGCCGCTGGTGGATCTCGGCTGCGGCAACGGCACCCAGACCCGTTTCCTGGCCGACCGGTTCCCGCATGTCGTCGGGGTGGACCTGGCCGCCGCGGCGATCGACCACGCCCGGCACTTGGACCCCGCGGGCACGGCGACCTACCGGGTGTTCGACGGCACGGAGAAGGACGAGGCGCAGACGCTGCACGCGGAGCTCGGTGACGCCAACGTGTATGTGCGGGGCGTGCTGCACCAGGTGGAGCCCGAGTCCCGGCAGGCCCTGGTGGACGGCATCGCCACCCTCGTCGGCACCCGCGGCCGGGTCTTCCTGGTGGAACTGGCCGAGGCCGCCAAGCCCGTTCTGATGGGTCTGGCCCAGGGCCCGGCGGGGCCGCCGCCCAAGCTCGCCTCCGTCTTCCGGCACGGCATCGCGCCCGGCGAGGTCGCCGACGACGCGGTGCCGGAGTATCTGGCGGCGGCCGGGCTGAGCGTGGTCGCGCGGGGTGAACTGCCGCTGGTCACCACGGAGTACGGGCCGGACGGCACCCGGATCGAACTGCCGTCGAAGTGGGTGGTGGCGGGCCGGTCGGCGTGACCGCCCGCCACCGTGGCGGTCAGACGGTACGTCCGCGCCGGTAGGCGACCCAGCCCGCGGCCGTGAGGGCCGCGGCGAGCGCGGCGACGGAGCCGACCGTGACGCCGGTGGAGGCGAGACTGCCGCCCGCCGTGGACGTGTTCGTGGTGCCGGTGCCGCCAGTGGTGGAACCGGCGCCCGTGCCGCCGGTGGTGCCGGTGCCGCCGTCGGTTCCGGTGCCGCCGGTGCCTGACCCGCCCGCGCCGCCGGTGCCGTCATCGGTGTCCACCGGGTCCTGTCCGACGAAGCTCACGGGCACCTTGACGTCCTGCGAGCGGTCGCCGGAGAGGGTGTGGTCGGCGCGGGTGGCCAGGACGCACTTGGCCTTGAAGCAGTCGGTGAACTCGTCCTTGGCGTCGACGGTCAGCTCGACCTCGAAGCTGCCGTCCTTGCCGTACGGGATCGCCAGGTCCTCGCCGTAGTCCGGCGGGTTGGAGGAGATCCAGGCGGAGGAGTGCGACTCGCCGCTCATGTCGACGCCGCCGATGCAGGGCGTGGGCAGTTCGCCCTCGCCGTTGTCGACGCACAGGGCGACGTAGATGCCCTTGTCGGTGTCGTAGCCGGAGCCGGTGACCTTCAGGGTCTGGTTCTCGACGGCGAGGTTGTTGACCGGGGTGACGGTCAACTGCTGTCCTTCGGGGCCGGTGACGGTGTTGGAGCCGGAGGGCTCGGTGTCCTCACCGTCGGCGGGCGGCTCGGTGCCGCCGTCGTCGGGGGCTTCCTGCACCGTCAGCGTGATCGGCGACGTGCGGGTGGTGCCGACCGGGTTGGTGAACTCGGCGCGGTACCGGTAGCCGTCCTGGGCCGCCTTCGCGGTGAACTTGTACGCGTTCTCCGTCGCGCCCTCGATCTTCGACCAGGTCTGGCCGCCGTCGGGGCTGACGCTCCAGCTCACCGTGGGCTCCGGGGTGCCCTCGGCGGCGGCGACGAAGGCGACCTCGTCACCGGGGGCGACGGTCTGGTCGGTGGGGGCCTGGGTGACCTTGGGGGACATGCGGAGGTCGAACTTGGCGACCTTGCTCTCCGTGTAGTTGGTGACGTACACGGACGTGGCGCCGGGAGCGACGGCGACACCCGAGTAGGTGGGGGCCTCGCTGTTCGTCAGGGCGACCGGCGCGGCCGCCTGCTGGAACGTCGCGCTGTCCAGGACCTCCAGGACACCGTTGCCGTCGCCGGTGTTGCCGGCGGGGTCCGGACGCAGGACGAAGGCCCGCCCGGTGGTCTTGTCGAAGGCCATCGCCGTGGGCCGGTCCTCGCCGGTCAGCGTGGTGAGCTGCTTGCCGTCCTTGTCGAAGACGAGCACCGATGTGTCCGCGCCCACCCAGACGTTGCCGGTCGCCGGGTCCGTCTCGACGAAGTACGCGAGGCCGGTTTCGGTGGGGAGCTCGGTCGTGGCGGTGACCTGGAAGGTCGTGGTGTCCACGCGGCGCAGCACCTTCTTGCCCTCGGCGGCGCCGATGGACCAGGCCGCGTTGCGGACCGCGTCCACGCCGAGCTCCTTGCCGCCCTCAAGGGAGACCGTGCTCTTCACGGTGCCGGTGGCGAGGTCGATGCGGCGCAGCTCGGGGCCCGCCGCGACCAGCACACTGGAGGTGTCGGCATCCTGTCCGACGCCGGTGAATCCCGTGCCGGTGTACCAGTAGCCCTGCGCGGCCGTGTCGCCGTCCTTGGCCATGCCTATGCCGCGCAGCGGGTAGTGGAAGAGCACGCCGTCGCCGGCGAGCGGGGCGATGATCCTGCGGCCCACGGGGACCGACGTAGCGGGCAGACCGGGGGCCTGCGCGACCTTGCTCAGGAGCGTGCCGTCCTTGGGGTCCAGGGCGTAGAGGCCCGCCTCGTTGACGTCAGCGGTGTCGGGGATGTTCTCCGAACCGACGTACAGCTTCCCGGAGTCGGGGTGCAGCAGCAGGTCCAGGGGGCGCCCGGCGGTGGTGAACTCGGCGGACCGGACGTAGCTGACCGTGCCCGCGGGGACGTCCACGCCGTCGCCGCCGCCGTCTCCCTCACCGGGGTCCTGGCCCTGGAAGGTGATCGGGATGCGCACGTCCTGGGAGCGGTCGCCGGCGGCGTTGTGGTCGACGCGGGTGACGACCGAGCAGGCGACTTCGAGACAGTCGAGGCCGCCGTCCTTCGCCTTGACGTTCAGGTCGACGTCGAAGGTGCCGCCCTCGCCCCACCGCTCGGCGACGGTGCCCGCGCCCTCGTCCGAGGCGTCCCGCGGGATGATCCACTTCGAGGCGCCGCTGTCGCCGCTCTGGTCGGCGCCGCCCAGGCAGGGGGTGGGGATGCGGTTGTCGCCGTTGTCCTTGCAGACGGCGACGTAGATGCCCTTGGTGTCGTCGTAGCCGGAGCCGGTGACCTGGAGCGTCTCGCCGTCGGGGTCCAGGTTCGCGGAGGCGGAGACGGTGAGCTGCTGGCCGTCCTTGCCGAGGGCCGTCTTCGGGGTGTCGGCGGCCTGCGCGGACGAGCCGACGGCGGCGGTCGCGGCGACCAGCGCGGCGGCGCCGGCGAGCGCCGCCGTGCGTCTGAGATGCATCGGAGTTCCTCACTTGTCGGGTGCGCCCGGCACCCCGGTCGGACCAGGAGGCCGGGCCCTCGGGTGGGGAGGGCCCGGCCTGCCGGGTGCTTACTGGAAGGTGATCGGGACGTGGACGTCGTACTTGCGGTCGCCCGAGTCGAAGTGGTCGGCACGCGTGACGATCGCGCAGTCGACGGTCGCGCCGCAGACGTTGCCGTTACCGAGGTCGGGGTTGACGTAGATGTTCACGTTGAAGGTGCCGCCGGTGCCGAACTTGGAGCTGTTGGCGAACAGCCCGCCGAAGGTGTTGTTGACCCAGTGCGAGGCGCCGGTCGAGCCGTCCTCGTCCTGGCCGCCCAGGCACGGGGTGGGCTTCTCGGCGCCCTGCTCGCCGCTGACGACGCACAGGCCGACGTAGATGCCCTGGCTCGTGTTGAAGCCGGAGCCGGTGACGTTGATGACCTGGCCGGCCGCGGAGGCCGTGTCCGGGGCGGTCACCGACAGGTTGTAGGTGGTGCTGCCGTCCACGATCGTGCGGGTCGAGGTGGCGGCGGAGGCCGAGGTGGCCAGGCCCAGGGTGAGGGCGGCGGAGGCGACGACGGCGAGGCCGGTGCGGGCGGCGGTGCGGGCGGACGGAACGACTCTCATCGGGAGAGACCTCTCTGGGGAAGCCGATGCAGAACCCATCGGACTTAGGTAAGGCAAACCTAAATGCGAATCCCGGTCGATTGTCAACACTGGGCTGGAAGTCCCAACAGCCCTTTGTTTTCAAGGGATTTGGGCATGCCAAGGGGCGGGCTGTGCGGCCCGCTCCTTGGCTGAGGTTCACTACGGTTTGCCCGTGCGTACGCTGAACTGTGCGGCGGTGCTGCGCTCGCCGGACACGGTGTACAGCTCCACCGTGTGCTCGCCCTCGGTGGCCGTGGCGTACACCGGGAACGCCTGGGCCACCCGGCCCTGTTGGTCGGCCGTCATCTGGTACCGGGTGTCCTCGTCGATCGCGACGAGCACGACCTCGCCCGGCTCGAACCCCGCGCCGGTGACTTCCTGTTGGCCGCCGGCGGTCGTCTCGGCGGCGGCCACGGCGGCGGAGGGGGTGGCCGGTGCGGGCGCCGGCTCCGCTTCGGGGGCCGGGCTCGGGGCCGGCGGCCGAGGTGTTGTGCCGGGTTTCGGTGCCGCTTCGGTCCCCGTGCCCACGGTCACGTCGAACCGGCCCAGTGCGTCACCGGGGGTGAACTCCCGCCCGCTCCACTGCGACAGCAGCTGCGCGCCCTCATCCGTGAGGGAGGCCCGAAGGCCGCTCCAGGTCACCCCGCCCGTGCGCACGACGGGGGCAGCGTCGCCCGATTTCACCACGGCCAGGGCCAGTTCGCGCGCCTGTCCGTCCACGGCCGTCCGTACGTGCAGCGCGCCGGTGCCGCCGTCGAGCCGCAGCCGCAGTCCGGCGAGCGCCAGCGGCTCCCCGGTCGCGTCCGAGGGCGGGGCGAGTCGCGCCGTACCGCCCAACTCGATGTCCGCGTCGCCGGTTTCGGGATTCGTGCCGCCGCCCGTGGCCGGGAACCAGGCCGGCTGCCCCGACCCTTCGAGGGCGGCCCGTGCCCCGTCCGTCGTCCAGCTCGCGTAGCCGCCGGTCACCTCGCGCGGGAACGTCTCCCCGTCCTGCGCGGCGGCGATGCCCTGGGTCAGCAGTGCGAGCAGCGCGCCGCCCGCCACGGCGGCCGCGCCGGGTCTCTTCGCCATCTTCAAGTCTCCTTGGGAATACGGGATTGAGCGGGCGTCAGTTCGTGGCCGAGCGGCGCCTGCGTGCCCAGATCCACGTCCAGGTGCCGGCCGCGACCAGTGCCGCGGCGGTCAGCCCGACGGGGAGCGCCACGGAACCGGTGCTGGCCAGCGGGCCGCTGGGGTCGTCGTCGTTCGTGCCGGAGCCGCCGGTCGTGCTCGCGGGGGCAGAGGCGGACGGCGTTGCCGTGGACCCGGTGCCGGACGTGCCGCCGGTGCCGCCCGGGCTCCCGCCGGTGCTCCCGAAGGAGACCGGGATCCGCACCGTCTGGCTCTGGTCGCCGCCGCGCGTGTGGTCGTTGCGGGTGATGACCGAGCAGGTCACGCCGGACTTGGTGCAGTCGGTGTTCGCGTCCTTGGCGCGCACCTTGAGCCGCACGCTGAACGAGCCCTTGTGGCCGCTGCCCTCGTACGGCTCGGCCAGACCCTCGCCGTACGACGGCGGGTTGGAGGAGACCCAGACGGACGCGCCGGACTCGCCGGACATGTCGACGCCGCCCACGCAGGGCGTCGGGGTTTTCCCCGCGCCGTTGTCCACGCAGAAGGCGACGTAGATGCCCTTCTCGGTGTTGTAGCCGGAGCCGGTCACGGTCACCGTCTCGCCCGCCGCGTCCAGCCCGGAGGCCTTCGACACGGTGAGTTTCTGGCCCTCGGGGCCCGTCGCGGAGCCGCCCGCGGCGGCCGCCGGAGAGGCCGCCGGAAGGACGAGGACGGCCGCGGCGACCGAGGCCGCCAGTGCGGTCGTACGGGCAACTCTCAAGGCGCGCAGGCCACTTGGTGAATTCACGTCACACCCCCACCACGAGTTAATAAGGTAAACCTAACCTAAGCTATTGATCAACTACGGGTACAACGGGAGACTGGATGGCCGCGCGATGAGAATGTCCGGAAGACTTGCCCCCCTTGCTCTTGTCCTGGCGCTCCTGACGGGCGCCTGCGCCACAGGTGCCACGGATTCCGGCGGGGCGGCGGACGCTTCGCCGGCCTCCGCGAGCGAGCGTGCCGCGGCGGCCGAGAAGCAGTTGGCGAAGAACACCCTCGTGCCGCTGCAGGGCGAACCGCCGACGCCGAAGCTGCCGGTCACCGTCGACTCCTCCGACGGGCGGAAGGTGACCGTCGAGGACGCCTCCCGCATCCTGCCGCTGCACGGCGGGGTCGCGGAGATCGTGTTCACCCTCGGCCTCGGCGACCGCGTCGTGGGCCGCGACATCACCGCCACCTTCGCGGAGGCCGAGGATCTCCCGCAGGTCACCAAGGCGCACGACGTCAGTGCCGAGAGCGTGCTGTCGCTGAAGCCGACCGTGGTGCTCGCCGACACCGACACCGGCCCCAGTGAGGTCATCGACCAGATCCGGGACGCCGGCGTGCCCGTCGTCGTCCTCGACCCGGCCACCGAACTCGCCGATGTCACCACCCGCATCACCCGTGTTGCCGAGGCCCTCGGCGTCCCCGCGGCCGGAAAGGCGCTCAACGAGCGCATGGAGAGCGAACTCACCGCCGCCCGCGCCGCCGTGCCCAAGGGCAGCAAGCCCAAGGTCGCCTTCCTCTACATGCGCGGCAGCGCGGCCGTCTACCTGATCGGCGGCAAGGGCTCGGGCGCCGACTCGCTGATCGAGGCCGCCGGCGCGATCGACGCGGGCAAGGACGCCGGGTTCGACAAGCCGTTCACCCCCATCACCAGCGAGGCCCTGGTCAAGGCCCAGCCCGAGGTGATCCTCATGATGACCAAGGGCCTTGAGTCCGTGGGCGGCATCGACGGCCTGGTCCAGATCCCCGGAACAAGTCAGACCCCGGCGGGCATGAACCGGCGCGTCGTCGACCTGGAGGACGGCGTCCTGCTCGGCTACGGCCCACGCACCCCGCTGGTCATCGACATCCTGGTGGACCGCCTGCACAAGACCTGACGGCGCTTCCTGGCCGGGCCCGCCCGTGGCGCGTAACGTGACACGGCATGAAGATCCTCATCAGCGCCGACATGGAGGGCGCCACGGGGGTGACCTGGCCGGCCGACGTGCTGCCCGGAACCCCGCAGTGGGAGCGCTGCCGTTCGATGTTCACCTCGGACGTCAACGCCGCCGTACTGGGCTTCTACGACGGCGGCGCCGACGAGGTGCTCGTCAACGAGGCCCACTGGACCATGCGCAACCTCCTCCTCGAACGCCTCGACGAGCGGGCGGAGATGCTCACCGGACGGCACAAGTCCCTGTCCATGGTGGAGGGCGTGCAGCACGGCGACGTCGACGGCATCGCCTTCGTCGGCTACCACGCGGGCGCCGGCATGGAGGGCGTCCTCGCCCACACCTACCTCGCCAACTCCATCACCGGCGTGTGGCTGAACGACGTACGCGCCAGCGAGGGGCTGCTCAACGCGCATGTCGTCGCCGAGTACGGGGTGCCGGTCGTGCTGGTCACCGGCGACGACGTGGCCTGCGAGGACGCGCTCGGCTACGCCCCCGAGGCGCCCAAGGTCGCCGTCAAGGACCACGTCTCGCGCTACGCCGCCGTCTGCCGCACCCCGAACCGGACCTTCTCCGACATCCGGGCCGCCGCCAAGGAGGCCGCCGCCCTGGCGGTCCGTCATGAACCGGTGCACGGCGGCCCGTTCACCGTCGCCGTCGAGTTCGACGCCGAGCACCTCTCGATGGCCGCGACCGTCGTCCCCGGCGTGGACCGCGTCGGGGAGCGCAAGGTGGTGTACACCAGCGAGACCATGTACGAGGCAATCCGCACCTTCAAGGCGGTCACCACGATCGTCTCGGCCGCGGTGGAGGAGCAGTATGGCTGAGCGCCTGGACGAGCAGGCCCTGGACGAGGTCGTCACGTTCACCTCGGACCTCATCCGCATCGACACCACCAACCGCGGCGGCGGCGACTGCCAGGAGCGGCCCGCCGCCGAGTACGCCGCCGCCCGGCTGGCCGAGGCGGGCCTCACCCCCACCCTCCTGGAACGCACCCCGGGACGGACCAACGTCGTCGCGCGCTTCGAGGGCAGCGACCCCTCGGCCGACGCGCTGCTTCTGCACGGTCATCTCGACGTGGTGCCCGCCGAGGCCGCCGACTGGAGCGTGCACCCGTTCTCCGGCGAGATCCGCGACGGGGTCGTCTGGGGGCGCGGGGCCGTCGACATGAAGAACATGGACGCGATGATTCTCGCCGTCGTCCGCGCCTGGGCCCGCCTGGGCGTGCGGCCCCGGCGCGACATCGTGATCGCGTTCACGGCCGACGAGGAGGCGAGCGCCGAGGACGGCTCCGGGTTCCTGGCCGCCCGGCACGCCGGGCTGTTCGAGGGCTGCACCGAGGGCGTCAGCGAGTCCGGGGCGTTCACCTTCCACGACGGCGCCGGCCGGCAGATCTACCCCGTCGCGGCCGGGGAGCGGGGCACCGGCTGGCTGAAGCTCACCGCGCGCGGGCGGGCCGGACACGGCTCCAAGGTCAACCGGGAGAACGCGGTGACCCGGCTCGCCGCCGCCGTCGCCCGGATCGGCGACCACGAGTGGCCGCTGCGGCTGACCCCGACCGTCCGCGCGGCCCTGACCGAACTCGCCGCCCTGTACGGCATCGAGGCCGACCTGGACGACGTGGACACCCTTCTGAAGAGACTCGGGCCGGCGGCCAAGCTGGTGGAAGCCACCGTCCGCAACAGCGCCAACCCGACCATGCTGGACGCCGGTTACAAGGTGAACGTGATCCCCGGGGAGGCCGTGGCGTACGTCGACGGACGGTATCTGCCCGGCGGCGAGGACGAGTTCCGCACGACCCTTGACCGGCTCACCGGACCTGACGTGGAGTGGGAGTTCCAGCACCGCGAGGTGGCTCTCCAGGCGCCGGTGCACTCGCCGACGTTCGCGAGGATGCGGGCCGCCGTGGAGGAGTTCGCGCCGGAGGGACATGTCGTGCCGTACTGCATGTCCGGCGGCACGGACGCCAAGCAGTTCTCGCGCCTCGGCATCACCGGATACGGATTCACGCCGCTGAAACTGCCGGAGGGCTTCGACTACCAGGCCCTCTTCCACGGCGTCGACGAACGCGTCCCCGTCGAGGCGCTCCGCTTCGGCGTCCGTGTTCTGGACCGGTTCCTGCGGACGGCCTAGGCCAGTTGGGGGAGAACGTGCAGACACTGCCGTACGGTTCCTGGCCCTCGCCCATCGACGCGGCGCTCGCCGCCGCGCACGACGGGCACCCCGAGTATCTGGGGTTCGTCGGCGCCGAGGTGTGGTGGACCGAGCCCCGGCCCACCGAGGGCGGCCGGCGCACCCTGGTCCGGCGCCGCGCCGACGGCACCGAGGAGTCGGTGCTGACCGCCCCCTGGAACGTGCGCAGCCGGGTCATCGAGTACGGCGGTCAGCCCTGGGCGGGCGCCGTCGTGGACGGCGAACCCCTCGTCGTCTTCGTGAACTTCGCCGACCAGCGGCTGTACCGGTACACGCCCGGGAGCGAACCGCACGCCCTCACCCCCGTCTCCCTGGTCGGCGGCGGACTGCGCTGGGCCGACCCGCAGTTGGTCCTGGACCGGGGTGAAGTGTGGTGCGTGCTGGAGGAGTTCACCGGCGACGGGCCCACCGACGTGCGGCGCGTCCTGGCCGCCGTACCGCTGGACGGGGCGGCCGCGCAGGACCGGGACGCCGTGCGCGAACTCACCGACGACTCCCGGCGGTTCCTCACCGGGCCGCGGCTGTCGCCCGACGGGCGGCGCGCGGCCTGGCTCGCCTGGGACCATCCGCGCATGCCGTGGGACGGGACCGAGCTGGTCGTCGCGGACGTGGGGGACGGTCTGTCCGGCGCGCGGACCGTGGCCGGCGGGCCCGAGGAGTCGATCGCCCAGGCCGACTGGGCACCCGACGGCTCCCTGCTGTACGCGAGCGACCGCACCGGCTGGTGGAACCTCTACCGCGACGGCGAGCCCCTGTGCCCGCGCGAGGAGGAGTTCGGCGGGCCGCTGTGGAAGCTCGGCCACCGCTGGTTCGCGCCGCTGGACAGCGGTCTCGTGGCCGTCGTGCACGGCCGCGGCGCCACCGCGCTCGGGATACTGGACCCCGAGACGGGCGAGCTCGTCGACGCGGCCGGACCCTGGACCGAGTTCGCGCCCACGCTCGCGGTGCACGGCGGGCGCGTGGTCGCCGTCGGGGCCAGTCCGCGCAGCGCCTACGAGGTGGTCGAGCTGGACACCCGGACCGGCCGGGCCCGCGCGATCGGCGTCGGGCACGACGACCCGGTGGACCCCACCTACTACCCCGAGCCGCAGATCCGCACCTTCACCGGACCGGACGGACGCGAGATCCACGCGCACGTCTACCCGCCGCACCACCCCCGGTGCGTCGCCCCAGGCGACCGGCCGGCACCGTACGTCGTGTGGGCGCACGGCGGACCCACGGGGCGCGCACCCCTCGTCCTGGACCTGGCGATCGCCTACTTCACCTCACGGGGCATCGGCGTCGCCGAGGTCAACTACGGCGGCTCCACCGGGTACGGCCGCGCGTACCGCAACCGGCTGCGCGAACAGTGGGGCGTGGTCGACGTCGAGGACTGCGCGACCGTCGCGCTCGCCCTCGCCGAGGAGGGCACCGCCGACCGCGACCGGCTCGCCGTGCGCGGCGGCAGCGCGGGCGGTTGGACCGCGGCGGCCTCACTCGCCGCCACCGATGTCTACGCCTGCGGCACCATCATCTATCCGATCCTCGACCTGGCCGCCTGGGCGGACGGGGAGACCCACGACTTCGAGTCGCAGTATCTGGAGACCCTGGTCGGGCCGCAGGCCGAGGTGCCCGCGCGGTACGCGGAGCGGTCGCCCAGCGAGCACGCCGACCAGGTCACCGCGCCGTTCCTGCTGCTCCAGGGCCTGGACGACGTGATCTGTCCACCCGCCCAGTGCGAGCGGTTCCTGGCCCGTATGGCGGGGCGCCGGGTGCCGCACGCGTACATCGCCTTCGAGGGGGAGGGGCACGGCTTCCGGCGGGCCGAGACCATGGTGCGCGCCCTGGAGTCCGAGCTGTCTCTCTATGCTCAGGTGTTCGGACTGAACCCGCCCGGCATCCCGACCCTGGAGCTCGCCAAGTGAAGCAACTCGCCCGTCCGTCCCGACTCGCCCCCGGCGCCCGCGTGGCCGTCGTCGCGCCCAGCGGGCCCGTGCCCGAGGAGCGGCTCCAGGCCGGGCTCGACGTGCTGCGCGGGTGGGACCTCGACCCGGTCGTGGCACCCCATGTGCTGGACCGGCACGGCGAGTTCGGCTATCTCGCCGGGGCGGACGCCGACCGGGCCGCGGACCTCCAGAACACCTGGTGCGACCCGTCCGTCGACGCCGTGATCTGCGCCCGGGGCGGGTACGGCGTGCAGCGGATGATCGACCTTCTCGACTGGGACGCGATGCGCGCGGCCGGCCCGAAGGTGTTCGTCGGCTTCAGTGACATCACCGTGCTGCACGAGGCGTTCGCGCGGCAGCTGGGCCTGGCCACGCTCTACGGGCCGATGGCCGCGGGCATCGACTTCATCAAGAACACGCGGGCCCAGGAGCATCTGAAGGCCACCCTGTTCGCCCCCGAGAGCGTCCGCACGATCGCCTCCGGCGGCCGGGCCCTGGTACCCGGCCGGGCCCGCGGTGTCGTCCTCGGCGGCTGTCTGTGCCTGCTCGCCGCCGAGGTGGGCACTCCGCACGCCCGGGCGTCGGCGGCCGGCGGGCTGCTGTGCCTGGAGGACGTGGGGGAGGAGACGTACCGCCTCGACCGCTACCTCACCCAACTCCTGCGTTCGGGCTGGCTCGACGGGATACGCGGGGTGCTGCTCGGCTCGTGGCAGGAGTGCGATCCCTACGAACGGGTGCGGCCGCTGCTCGTCGACCGGCTCGGCGGCCTCGGGGTACCGGTGCTGGAGGAGTTCGGGTTCGGGCACTGCGAAGGGGCGTTGACGGTCCCCTTCGGGGTGGCGGCCGAACTGGACGCGGAGGCGGGCACGTTGACGCTGGACGAGCCCGCGCTGCGCTGAACGGGTTGAGTTGAATTTTCGTCAAGAAACCTCCGTCACGCTGATTGACCCTGGCATGACACGTGTCACACCATGACTACCGGCCAGTACCTACTGGTCGGTAGGCAGGGCTGTCCCCCCGTGTGAGTCCTCAGTGTGGAGGTCTTCGTGTCCCGACGTGTGCCCAGATCCCGAGCCCCGCTCGCTCTCCTCCTCGGCGCCACGCTCACCGCCCCCCTCGCGCTCGCCGCTCCGGCCGCCACCGCGACCGGCCAGTACACCGTCAGCGCCCTGAAGTTCACCGTCCGGGCCGGCGACCGTACCTGCACCGTCGACGCCGACCTCTACCGGCCGGCCGGCGTCGACCGCGAGCGCCCCGCACCCGCCGTGCTCGCCACCAACGGCTTCGGCGGCAGCAAGTCCGACGGCTCCACGGACGCCATCGGCAAGGCCTTCGCCCAGCGCGGATACGTCTCGCTCGTCTACTCCGGGCTCGGCTTCGGCCGCTCCGGATGTCTGATCTCGCTGGACGACCCGGCGATCGACGGGACCGCGGCCTCGCAGCTCATCGACTTCCTCGGCGGCAAGCGCTCCGCCGACGACGGCACGACCGCCGACTTCGTCACCCTCGACTCCGTGGGCGACCCGCGCGTCGGGATGATCGGCGGCTCCTACGGCGGTGCCGTCCAGCTGGCCACGGCCGCCGGCGACCGGCGTGTCGACGCCGTCGTGCCGATGATCACCTGGCACGACCTGGCGTACTCCCTCGACCCCAACAACGCGGTCGGCGCCGCCACCGTGCCCGGCGCCTTCAAATGGCAGTGGACCAACGGGTTCTATCTCATCGGCGAGGGCCAGACGCTGCTGGAGCCCAGCCTCGACCCGTCCCGGATCAACTCCCTCGGCTGTCTGCACTTCGTGTCCACGGCCTGCGACACCATCCGCACGCTCAACTCCGGCCGCTACCCGGCGAAGGAGACCGCGGAGCTGCTCGCCTATGCGCGCAGCGTCTCGCCGGTGTCGTACCTGAGCCGCGTCAAGGCGCCCACCCTCCTCGTCCAGGGGCAGGCCGACAGCCTGTTCAACCTCAACGAGGCGACGGCCACGTACAAGACGCTCAAGGCCCAGGGAACCACCGCCAAGATGATCTGGCAGTCCTGGGGACACAGCGGCGGCCAGGCCGCCGGTGAACTCGACCTCGGCCAGGGCAACCTGGAGACCAGCTACGTCGGCAGGCGCATCCTCGCCTGGTTCGACCGCTACCTGGGCCGGAAGGCCGTCGACACCGGCCCGGCCTTCGCCTACTACCGCGACTGGATCACCGACCCCACGTCGACCTACGCCACCGCCGACCGCGTGCCCTCCCTCGGCCAGAGCCTCTACCTCTCCGGCGACGGCAAACTCGTCGACAACCGCAGCAAGGTCGCGCGCGGCAGCCGTACGTACGCCAACTGGCTGATCCCGACCAGCCACTCGGAGAGCTCCCTGGCCGGCCTGATCGGGCTGCCCGACCCGGCGCCGTACGACACCAAGGGCACCTACCTCGGCTGGACCAGCGAGCCCCTCGCCCGCGCCACCGACGTCGTGGGCGCGCCCCGGGCCACCCTGAAGGTCGTCTCGCCGAAAGCGGAGCGGACCCAGAACTCGGGCGACGCCGCCGACAAGCTGGTCCTGTTCGCCAAGCTCTACGACGTCGCCCCCGACGGCAGCAGGACGCTCGTGCACCGGCTGGTCGCGCCGGTCCGGGTGCCCGACGTGACCAAGAGCTTCACGGTGACCCTGCCGGGCATCGTGCACCGCTTCGAGAAAGGGCACCGGCTGCGGTTCGTGGTCGCCGCGAGCGACGACGCCTACTTCGGCAACCGGGGGATCAAGCCGGTGACCGTGGTCAGCGCCCCCGAGGACACCGGGGTGCTCCGGCTGCCGGTCGCGTGATCGCTGGATCGGGCGCACCCTGGTGATATGAGCCCGAAGACCTCCGAGCGCGGTGGCAAGGCCGGCGGGCGGGCAGCGGCGTTCACGCCCGCCCGGATCGGCGTGCTGCTGCTGGCTGTCCTCGCCCTGATCTTCATCTTCGAGAACACCCGCGACACAAAGATCCGGCTGCTGATTCCGGAGGTGACCCTGCCGCTGTGGATGGCGTTGCTGGCCACGGGGCTCATCGGGGCGCTGTGCGGGGCGTACTTCATGAAGCGGCGCGGTTAGCCGGCCCTAGGCTGGCCGGATGCCGCACATACCGTCCCGCTATCTCGCCGAAGGGCCCCGGGTGGGCATCCGCCCCTTCGCCTACGACGACGCCGCCGAGTTCACCGCCCGCGCCCGGGAGAGCAAGGAGCTGCACCGGCCCTGGCTGTTCCCGCCGGACACCGCCTCGGCCTACGCCGCCTACGCGGGGCGGCTGATCGAGGATCCGGCCAAGGCCGGTTTCCTGGTGTGCGAGAAGGCCGACGGCGGCTCCCTCGCCGGGTTCGTCAACATCAACAACATCGTCGAGGGCGGATTCCAGTGCGGCGCCGTCGGCTACGGCGCCTTCGCGCACGCGGCCGGGCGGGGGATCATGCGCGAGGCGCTGGACCTGGTCGTGGGGCATGCCTTCGGGGCGATGCGGCTGCACCGGCTGGAGATCAACGTGCAGCCGGCCAACACCGCCTCGATCGCCCTCGCCCGCTCCTGCGGCTTCCGCCTGGAGGGCTTCTCGCCGAACATGCTCTACATCGACGGCGCCTGGCGCGACCACGAACGCTGGGCGCTCACCGCCGAGATGCGGGCTTCCGGTTGATCTTCATGGTGTCCAGGTCGGTGACGGTCGACCGCAGGTCACGGAAGCCGTAGCCCAGGCTCTTCAGCGCGGTCTCGGCGCGGTCCTCGGCGATCGCGCCCGCCATCTCCTCGCCGTCCGCCGCGTCCGACACCACCACGTACCGCATCGAGAAGTGCTTCAGCGGCGACGGCTCGTACGACAGCGAGCCCTCCTCGGTGAACCGCATGCTCGTCATGCCGTGCTCAGCGGCCTCGGCGAGCAGCCGCCCGCGCGCCTCGTCGGTCAGCGCGTCCCACGTGCCCCGGACGATCACCCGGTACGTGTGCTGCTCGCTCATGAACACTCCTCTATCCGTGGACGGTCGACTGTACGTCGGCGAGGATGCCTCGCATGCGGAATATCGTCGTGCTCGACGCCCCCTCCAACCTGGGCCTGCGCCCGCCCGCCCCCGGTACCGTGCCCGGCTGCTACAAGCTCGCCGGGGCGCTGCGCGAGCAGCGGATCGTGCAGCGGTTGCGGGCGCTGGAGGGCGGGGTGGTGGTGCCGCCCCGGTACGACCGAGGGGACTGGGCGGAGGGCGACGGGGTCTTCAACGCGGCCGCCCTCGCCTCGTACACCCGCAAGCTCGCCGACCGGATCGAACGGCATGTCCGCGCCGGGGAGTTCCCGGTCGTTCTCGGCGGTGACTGCTCCATCAACCTCGGTGCCGCGCTCGCGCTGCGCCGGATCGGGCGGTACGGGCTGGTCGTCGCGGACGCCTCGCCCGATTTTCGGCACCCGGGGAACTCCGACCACGTCGGAGCGGCGGGCGGTGAGGAGGTCGCGCTGGCCACCGGGCGGGGGCAGGCCGACCTGACCGACCTGGAGGGGCTGCGGCCCTATCTGCGGGACGAGGACGTGCGGTACTTCGGGATCCGGGACGCCTTCGCGGACCTGAGCGCGGAACTCGTCGCGCTGAAGATCCCTGTCGTCACCGTCGGCGAGCTGCGCGAATGGGGCGCGGACGCCCTCGCTCGCGTCACCGCGGACTCCTTCGCGACACCGGAAGTGGCCGGTTTCTGGGTGCACCTGGACGCGGACGTACTCGACCCGAGCGTCATGCCGGCCGTGGACAGCCCCGACCCGGACGGCCTGCTGCCTGAGGAACTCTTCGCGCTGCTCGGGCCGTTGCTCGCCTCACCGCACTGCGTCGGCCTCAACGTCACCATCTACGACCCCGACCTCGACCCGGAGGGCACTGCCGGGGCGCTGCTCACCGACCTCGTGGTGCGGGGGCTGGGTCACGCCTGACGGTCGACGTACTCGTACACCGCGCCGTCCGGGTGCATCGCGATCAGATTGCGGCCCGCCGGAGTGGGAACCGGCCCCGCGATCACCCGCGCGCCCAGCTCGGTGAGGACCGCGTGGGCCTCGTCGACATCCTTGACGGCGATCGTCGCGGCGACCTTGCGCAGCACCTCCAGCTCGGCCTCCGGCCCGCTCATCAGCAGGAAGCAGCCGACGGCGGCCACCTGTACACCGCCGCGCTCGAAGCGCAGGGCCTTGCCGCCCGCCAGCCGTTCGTAGAACGGGACCGCGGCATCCAGGTCGTCGACGCAGACACGCAGCGTGGCTCCCAGAATCTCCATAGGACGAGCGTAGTTGGGGCCGAGGGGGCGAGGAGATCGTTTCGCTCGATCTCCTCGCCGCTCCCACACCGTGCCGCGTTATGCGTACACGTGTACGGGTACCCGGCCGCCATGGACCGCTTGGATCACCTTGAGCATCTGGACAAGCAGCTGGTCGACGAACTGGCGCAGGTGGCACGCGAGACCGTGCGCGACGAGCTGCGCCGGCAGTCCCGTGAGCAGCGCCGCACCGCGATCCTGTACGCCGCGTCCGGCACTGTCGCCCTGTACGCGGGCGCGGCCCTCGCGCTCACCCTCGGCCTGGCGCTGGCCGCCGCCCTGCCCGACTGGGCGGCCGCGCTGATCACCGCGGTGATCCTCGCAGTCGTGGCCTATGCGCTGCGCGGCGCCGCCCGGCCCTCCGCGTCCCGGCCCACCCCCGAGCGGGAGGCCGAACTCGCGGCGTCGCCCGGCCGCCCCATCGCCGCCGCCCCGCCGGCCGCCCCGCCGAGTGGCCTCGGGATGCCGTACCCGCCGATGCCGCCCGCCGCGCCCGGAACGCCGGCGGACGTGCCGCCGGGGCCCGACGACATCGACCCCGAGCAGCCGCACCACCGGGCGTGACGCGCGGTCGCGGCTCACCCGGGGTCACGCCACCGGGTATTCCGCGCCCCGGCCGGAAACCGGCCGACGTTTGGGGGGCCCGGCCAGGGGGACGCGGAAGGCTGCCGAGGTACGGACGACAGCGCCGGAGGCGAACCGTGAGTCGACCCCGCATCGTGATCGTCGGTGCCGGATTCGCCGGGTACCGGACGGCCCGCACGCTGTCCCGGCTGACCCGCCACCGGGCCGACATCACCCTGCTGAACCCGACCGACTACTTCCTGTATCTGCCCCTGCTGCCCCAGGTCGCCGCCGGCATCCTGGAACCCCGCCGGGTGACCGTCTCCCTGTCCGGCACGCTGCCCCACGTACGGCTGGTGCTCGGCGAGGCGGACGCCGTCGACCTCGACGGGCACACCGTGCACTTCACCGGGCCCGAGGGCGAGTCCGGCACGCTCGGTTTCGACCGGCTGGTCCTGGCCGCCGGCAGCGTCAACAAGCTGCTGCCCGTCCCCGGCGTCGCCGAGCACGCGCACGGCTTCCGCGGCCTGCCCGAGGCGCTGTACCTGCGCGACCACGTGACCCGGCAGGTGGAGCTGGCGGCGGCCGCCGACGCCCCCGAGAAATGCGCAGCGCGCTGTACGTTCGTGGTGGTCGGCGCCGGATACACCGGCACCGAGGTCGCCGCGCAGGGGCAGCTCTTCACCGACGCGCAGGTGCGCAAGCACCCCCTGCGGACGGGCATGCGGCCGCGCTGGCTGCTGCTCGACATCGCCGAGCGCGTCCTGCCCGAACTGGACGAGAAACTCTCCCGCACCGCCGACCGGGTGCTGCGCCAAAGGGGTGTGGAGGTGCGGACGGGCACCTCCGTGAAGGAGGCCACGCACGGCGGAGTCCTGCTCACCGACGGCGAGTTCGTGGAGACCCGCACACTGGTCTGGTGCGTCGGCGTACGGCCCGACCCGCTCGCCGAGTCCCTCGGGCTGCCCATGGAACGCGGCCGGCTCCTGGTCGACCCGCACCTTCGAGTGCCGGGCCGCCCCGAGCTGTTCGCCTGCGGTGACGCCGCCGCCGTACCGGATCTGGAGCGGCCCGGCCGGTTCACGCCGATGACCGCCCAACACGCCTGGCGGCAGGGCAAGGTGGCCGCCCGCAATGTGGCCGCCTCGCTCGGGATCGGCGAACGCCGCTCCTACCGCCACCGGGACTTGGGCTTCGTCGTCGACCTCGGCGGGGTGAAGGCCGCCGCCAACCCGCTCGGCGTCCCCCTGTCCGGCATCGCCGCAGGCGCGGTCACCCGCGGTTACCACCTTGCGGCGCTGCCCGGCAATCGCGTCCGGGTCGCCGCGGACTGGCTCCTGGACGCCGTACTCCCGCGCCAGGCCGTCCAGTTGGGGCTCGTACGGGAGTGGTCGGTGCCGTTGGACACGGCGTCGCCGGAGCTGGCGCGGGTGCCAGGGGGGTCGGAGAGGAGTGTGGCGGACATGTCGAATGCTGAGCCTGCGAAGAACCAGCCGGGTGGGGAGCCCGCGAAGAACCGGCCCGGCGGTGAGCCCGCCAGGAGCCGGCCCGGCCGCGAGCACACCGAGCCCCCCGGCCCCGTCAAGGCGGCCGACATCCCTCCCGACCCTCCCGACGACCCCGCGGAAGGAGCCTCATGAAGTCCGGTGAACTCGTCGAGCTGGGCCAGCAGTTGCGGGTGGACAGCGTGCGTTCCGCCGCCGCCGCGGGGTCGGGGCATCCGACGTCCTCCATGTCCGCCGCCGACCTGATGGCCGTACTCCTCGCGCACCACTTCCGCTACGACTTCGACCGTCCCGCCCACCCCGGCAACGACCGTTTCGTCCTGTCCAAGGGCCATGCCACACCACTGCTGTACTCCGCCTTCAAGGCGGCCGGTGTCGTCGACGACGCCGAGCTGCTCACCTTCCGCAAGCTGGGCAGCGCACTGGAAGGGCATCCGACGCCACGGCGCCTGCCGTGGGTCGAGACCGCCACCGGCTCCCTCGGGCAGGGACTGCCGGTCGGCGTCGGCATCGCCCTGGCCGGCAAGCGGCTGGACCGCACCGGGTACCGGGTGTGGGTGCTGTGCGGGGACAGCGAACTGGCCGAGGGCTCCGTGTGGGAGGCCGCCGAGCACGCGGCGTACGAGCATCTCGACAACCTGACCGCCGTCGTCGACGTCAACCGGCTCGGCCAGCGCGGCCCGACCCGGCACGGGCACCGTCTCGACGCCTACGCCCGCCGCTTCCAGGCCTTCGGCTGGCACGCCGTCGAGATCGACGGGCACGACGTCGACGCCATCGACCGCGCCTACGGGGAGGCCCGCTCCACCTCCGGACAGCCCACCGTGATCCTCGCCCGCACCCTCAAGGGCAAGGGCGTCGAGGCCGTCGAGGACCGCGAGGGACTGCACGGAAAGCCGCTGAAGGACCCCGACGGGGCCGTCGCCGAACTCGGCGGCCCGCGCGACGCCCGTATCCGGGTGCACGAGCCGCCCGCCGCCCGCCTGCTGCACGCCGTACGCGCCGGGCACACCCAACTGCCCCGGTTCGACAGGGGCGAGGAGATCCCCACCCGGGACGCCTACGGCAAGGCCCTCGCCGCCCTCGGCTCCGGACGCGGTGACGTCGTCGCGCTCGACGGCGAGGTCGGCGACTCCACCCGCGCCGAGTTCTTCGCCAAGGAACACCCCGACCGGTACTTCGAGTGCTACATCGCCGAGCAGCAGATGGTCGCCGCGGCCGTGGGACTCGCCACGCGCGGCTGGGTGCCGTACGCCTCGACCTTCGCGGCCTTCCTCACCCGTGCCCACGATTTCGTGCGGATGGCCTCGATCGGCGGCGCGGGCATCAACCTCGTCGGCTCGCACGCCGGTGTCGCCATCGGCCAGGACGGGCCCTCGCAGATGGGCCTGGAGGACCTGGCGATGATGCGGGCGGTGTACGGCTCGACCGTGCTGTACCCGTGCGACGCCAACCAGACCGCCCGGCTCGTCGCCACCATGGCCGACCTGGACGGCATCCGCTATCTGCGCACCTCGCGCGGAGCGAGCCCGGTGATCTACGGCCCCGACGAGGAGTTCCCCGTCGGCGGCAGCAAGGTGCTGCGCTCCTCCGAGCGGGACCGGATGACGATCGTCGCCGCCGGTGTCACCGTGCACGAGGCGCTCGCCGCCGCCGACGCGCTGGACCGGGAGGGCATCCGGGTCCGGGTGATCGACCTCTACTCGGTCAAGCCCGTCGACCGGCTCACCCTGCGCCGGGCCGCCGAGGAGACCGGCTGTCTGCTCAGTGTCGAGGACCACCACGAGGAGGGCGGGCTCGGTGACGCCGTCCTCGACGCCTTCCTCGACGGGCGCCCGGTGCCGCGCCTGGTGCGGCTCGCGGTCCGTACGATGCCCGGCTCGGCCTCACCCGAGGAGCAGCTGCACGGCGCGGGCATCGACGCCGAGTCGATCGCGGCCGCCGGCCGGCTGCTGGTGGAGGAGGCGGTCGTACGATGACCGGCGACGACGACGTACGGACCGTGCGGGCCGGCCGGCGGACGGTGGAGGTCCACCGGCCGCAGAAGGTGCTCTTCCCCGGCGACGGCGGGGCCAAGGAGTACACCAAGAGCGACCTGGTCGACTACTACCGGTCCGTGGCCCCGTTCATGCTGCCGCACCTGCGGGGCCGCCCGCTGATGCTGGAGCGGTATCCCGACGGCCTCGAAGGCCCCCGGTTCATGCAGAAGAACACACCCGAGAACTATCCGGACTGGGTCACCCGCGTCGAGGTGCCCAAGGAGGGCGGCACCGTCTGTCACACCGTCTGCGAGGACTCCGCCACGCTCGTCCTCCTCGCCGACCAGGCCTGCGTCACCCTGCACCGTTGGCTCTCCCGGGTCGGACGGCCGGACCGGCCCGACCGCATGGTCTTCGACCTCGACCCGGCCGAGGACGACTTCGGACCGGTGCGGGAGGCGGCCTGGCTGCTGGGGGAGCTGCTGGACGAGGTGAACCTGCCCTCGGCGCTGATGACGACCGGCTCCCGCGGACTGCATGTGATCGTCCCCCTGAACGGGCATCACGACTTCGACGAAGTAAGGGAGTTCGCCCGGGACCTCGCCGACACCCTTGCCGCCGCCCACCCCGACCGGCTCACCACCGAGGCCCGCAGGAAGGACCGCGGCGACCACCTCTACCTCGACGTCCAGCGCAACGCCTACGCGCAGACCGCCGTCGTCCCGTTCACCGTCCGGGCCCGGCCGGGCGCCCCCGTGGCCGTCCCGCTCGCCTGGACCGACCTGGACGACCCGGGCCTCAACGCCCAGCAGTGGACCCTCGCCGACGCCGTCGACCAGGCCCGCACCAACCCCTGGTCCGGAGTGACCACCCGGGGCCGGGCCCTGGGACCGGCCCGGCGCAAGCTCGACGCGCTGCGGGGGTGACGCACCCGGTTCCCCAGGTTTGGCCAACTCCCCTTGGGCCACTCGGCGTTCGAGGGGAGCATTTGACCGACTCACGCAAGACACCCACATCGTCCGAACAGCAGCGGAGCGGGGCGGAGAGCAGGCCCGGCCCGGTGGAGATCGAGGTCCTGGAACTGGCCCGCGTCCCCGACACCGCCGTCACCGGTGCTCGCCGAGCGCGTCGAGCACTACCAGGAGCGCCTGCGCACACTGGACGGCAAGGTCGAGTACAACGTCAAGGTCTCCCACGCCGAGGAGGCCGTACTGCACCATGTGATGGCCGAGAACCCGGAGATCCTCTCCCTGACGGAGGTCAACCGGCAGGCGGGCGGCGGGAGTTACGAGCAGAAGCTGCGGCACGGCGAGATGGTCGTGGCGGTCGTCAAGGCCCGGGAGGCCGAGGACGCGGCCGAGGTCCGGCGGGCGCTGGAGCCGAGCGCGGCGGCGGTGAGCGTGGGCCCCGAGTCCACCGGCCGGCTCTCGAACGTGTCGTTCCTGCTGGACCGGGACTCCGCCGCGGTGTTCCCGGCCGCCGCCGAGGACCTCCGCAGGAGCCGGCCGCACCTGGAGGTGCGCGTCAATGGACCGCTGCCGCCGTACAGCTTCGCCGAGCCCGGCCCGGCGGCGCCCGCGGGTACGGGCACCGCATGGGAGTGAGGACATGGGACTGCTCTCGGAAGTGCTGCCGCTGCCGTTCGCCCCGGTGCGCGGCGGCGCGTGGGCGATCGGGCTCGCCGTCGGCGCATACGAGGCGGAGGACGCCCACGAGGACGAGAATGAGGAAGAAGACGAAGAACACGACAGCGAGGCCGAGGACGCGCACGCCGGCATCGGGGGCCGCCGATGACGACCCCCGGCCGGCTCCCCGAGCCCTACGGCCAGGGCGGCGGCGCCAACCTCGCCGACGTCCTGGAGCGCGTCCTCGACAAGGGCGTGATCATCGCGGGCGACATCCGGATCAACCTGCTCGACATCGAACTGCTCACCGTCGGACTCCGCCTCGTCGTCGCCTCCGTCGACAGGGCGCGGGAGATGGGCATCGACTGGCGGGAGGACGATCCGGCCCTGTCCTCGCGGGCCCGGCGCGACGAACTCGCCCGTGAGAACGCCGAGTTGCGCGAGCGGCTGGCCCGACTGGAGCCCGGCCGCCCGCAGGAGGAGGCCTGATGTCCGGACTGCGCTACGTGTACGCGGTGTGCCGCCCCTTCCGGTCGGCGCTCCAGTCCCAGCTGACCGGGGTCGCCGGACTGCCGCCCCGCCAGCTGACGCACCACGGGCTGGTGGCCGTCTACAGCTCGGTGCCGGAAGGGGACTTCGCCGAGGAACCGCTGCGCGCCCATCTGGAGGACCTGGACTGGCTCACCCGGACGGCCAGGGCCCACCAGGGCGTGATCGACGCGCTCACCGTCGTCACCACGCCGCTGCCGCTGCGGCTCGCCACCGTCTTCCGGGACGACAGCGCCGTACGCACGATGATGGAGGCCCGGGAGGCGTACTTCCTGCGCACGCTCGACCGGCTGGAGGGCCGGGTGGAGTGGGGTGTAAAGGTGTACGTCGAGCAGGAGGCCGAGGACGCCGGAACCGGCCCGGCCACGGAAAGGCCGGTGTCGGGCCGGGAGTATCTGCGGCAGCGTCGCATACGGGCCCGGACGCACGAGACCGTCTGGCAGACGGCCGTGGAATTCGCCGGTCGGCTGCACGCGACGCTTTCCTCCTACGCCGAGGATTCCCGGCTGCACAATCCGCAGAGCACCGCGCTGTCCGGCGCCTCCGGCCGGAACGTGCTCAATGCCGCGTATCTGGTGCCCAGGGGCGACTCCGAGGAATTCGTGGAGCTGGTGGACCGGACGAAGGACGATTCCCCCGGCATGCGCGTGGAACTCACCGGCCCCTGGGCGGCCTACTCCTTCACCGGAGAGGAGACGGGGGAGGAGACGGGGGAGGAGACGGGTGGCGAGACGGGTGACGAGACCGAGGAGCGGGAAGGCCGATGACCGTCATAGAGCGCCGTGAGATCGCCCTCGTGGACCTGCTCGACCGGCTGCTGGCCGGCGGGGTCGTCATCACCGGGGACATCACCCTGGGCATCGCGGACGTCGATTTCGTCCGTATCGATCTCAACGCGTTGATCAGCTCGGTCAACGCGAACGTGCCCTCGCCCTTCGGAGACCTGCCGTGACCTCGCACAACCGCCTCGACCTCGATCCCGACACCGTCGAGCGCGACCTCGCAAGGCTCGTCCTGACCGTCGTGGAGCTGCTGCGCCGGCTCATGGACCCGGAACTGAGGCTCAGCCTTCCTTGCGGCACAGGATTTCGCCGTGCAGCACCGAGAACCAGGCGTCCTCCTGCTGTCCCCATTCCCGCCAGGCGTCCGACACGGCGCGCAGCTGCTCCTCGGTCGCATGGCCGCCCTCGGTGGCCCGCTGGGCGTAGGCCGAGGCCAGGGTGCGGTCCGCCCACAGTCCGCTCCACCAGGCCCGCTCCTCGGCGGTGGCGAAGGTCCAGGTGCCGGAGGTGGCCGTGATGTCGGTCAGGCCCGCGCGCAGCGCCCAGGACTTCAGCCGCCGTCCGGCGTCCGGTTCGCCGCCGTTGGCGCGGGCCACCCGGTGGTACAGGTCCAGCCAGTCGTCCATGCCCCGGGATGCCGGGTACCAGGTCATGGCCGCGTAGTCCGAGTCGCGGACGGCGATGAACCCGCCCGGCTTCGTCACCCGCCGCATCTCGCGCAGCGCCCGCACCGGGTCGCCGACGTGCTGGAGCACCTGGTGGGCGTGGACCACGCAGAAGGTGTCGTCCGGGAAGTCCAGCGCGTGCACGTCGGCCACCGCGAAGTCGACGTTCGTCAGGCCCCGTTCGGCGGCCGTGGCCCGGGCCTGCTCCAGGATGCCCGGCGCGTGGTCGACGCCGGTGACGTGCCCGTCGGGCACCAGCGCGGCCAGGTCGGCGGTGATGGTGCCCGGGCCGCAGCCGATGTCCAGGATCCGCATGTGCGGCTTGAGTGAATCCAGCAGGTATGCCGCGGAGTTGGCGGCGGTGCGCCAGGTGTGCGAGCGCAGCACCGACTCGTGGTGCCCATGGGTGTATACGGCGGTCTCCTGCGGCTTCGACATGGCGTTCCCCTCGTCTCGTCGTCGTGGTGACACCGTAAGCCCAACATGTCGAATGATGAGACCTGCGTTTTGAATAGTGGACTGACGGTGTGTCAGTCACCGGGCAGGGGCCGGTACACCGTCAGCGCCTCCGGCAGCTTCTCCAGCGTCACCTCGCCCTGTACGTCGGTGACTTCGCCGTCGTAGGCGAGGAGCGCGCCCGGGGCGACGCCGGTCAGGTGCAGCCGGCTCACCTGGACCGCCGCGTGGGCGGGGGAGCGGGTGAGCGGGCCCGCGAGGGCCGCGGCGAGCAGCCGTACGGCGGGCCTGCGGCCGCCGTGCACGACCCGCACGTCGAGCACGCCGTCGGCGAGGTCGAGCCGGCGGCCGGGGGTCAGGCCCATCCGGTGGTAGGTGCCGTTCCCGGCGAACAGCAGCCACAACGGGCGTGCGTCGCCGCCCAGTCGGGCCTCCAGCGGATGCCGGTCGGTGCGCAGCACGCGCAGGGCGGCCACCACCCCGGCCGGCCAGCTGCCGATCCGGTGCGACCAGCGGTCCCGTTCGCGCACCAGCTCCGGATACACGCCCAGGCTGCACGTGTTGAGGAACACGCCCCGCTGCTCCGCGCAGCGGAACCGGCCCACGTCCACGCGTACGCCGTGGCCGCGCACCAGGGCCCGGGTCAGGTCGCGTACGTCCTCCACGCCCAGGTCGTAGGCGAAGTGGTTGAGCGTGCCGCCGGGCAGCACCGCCAGTGGCAGGCCGTGCCGCAGGGCGATCTCCGCCGCGGCGTTCACCGTGCCGTCGCCGCCGCACACGCCGAGGACCCGGGCGCGGGCCGCCGCTTTCTCCAGCTCCGGCCCCACCTGGTCGGGCGCGCACTCGACGACCTCGGCCAGCGGCAGCACGTCGAGCAGCGTGCGCACCCGGTCGGAGGTGCCCGACGCGGTGTTCGCCACCATCACCAGACCCTCGCCCTCCGGCAGCGCCGGGACCTCGGCGCGCGGCCGGGCCGGTGGCGTGAGCTGGGCGCGGGTGGGCACCATGCCCCGCACCGCGAACGCGGCGCACGCGCCGAGCGCCGCGCCCGCCAGCACGTCGCTCGGGAAGTGCACGCCGGTGTAGACCCGGGACAGCGCCACCGACCAGGCGACCGGCGCGACGACCGCCCCCCAAGCGGGCGACTCCAGGGCGACCCCAGTCACGAACGCGGCCGCCGACGCGGAGTGACCGGACGGGAACGAGGTGGTGATCGGCTGCCGCTTCAGCTGCCGCACCAACGGCACCGGGTCCAGCAGCGGCCGCGGGCGGCGCACCGACCGCTTGCCGAGGGTGTTGATCGTCAACGAGGCCAGGCTCAGCGAGGCCAGCCCGCGCACGGCGGCCCGCCGGGCCCGGGGCGTGCGGCTCGCCGCCATGACGGCACCCGCGGCGAACCACAGCAGCCCGTGGTTGGCGCTGCGGCTCAGCCGGGGCAGGACGGGCGCGGCCGCGGGCCAGTGCCGCTCGGCGGCGAACTCGAACAGCTTGGAGTCGAGGGCGAGCAGTCGGTCGCGCAGGACGTGGTGGCCAGGTTTCGGGACGGTGAGATCGACATCTGGGCTCATGAGGTCACAGGTACCCTGAAGCGGCCGGTCCTCGACCGGCAATGACCCAGGAGGGCCCTGAATGCGTCTGCTCCTCGTCCGCCACGGCCAGACCCCGACGAACGTCGACTACCTGCTGGACACCGCCGTCCCGGGGCCGGGTCTGACCGAGCTCGGCGAGCGGCAGGCGGACGCGCTGCCCGAGGCCCTCGCCGACGAGGACATCGAGGCCCTGTACGCCTCCACGCTCGTGCGCACCCAGCTCACCGCCGCCCCGCTGGCCGCCGCGCGCGGACTCGACGTGATCGTGCGCGACGGCATCCGGGAGATCTCCGCGGGAGACCTGGAGCTGCTGCCCGGGGACGGGGAGCGGGGCGAGCTCTACATGCGGACGGCGTTCGCCTGGTCGGCCGGGGACAGCGCGCTGCGGATGCCCGGCGGGGAGAGCGGCGCCGAGGTCCTCGCCCGGTACGACGCCGTCGTCGCCGAGGCCGCGGCGAGCGGGGCCGGCACGGTGGCCATGGTCAGCCACGGCGCGGTCATCCGCATGTGGGCCGCGGCCCGCGCCCACAACGTCGATGTCGCCTTCGCCGCCGGGCACCGGCTGGCGAACACCGGTGTGGTGATCCTGGAGGGCTCGCCGGCCGACGGCTGGAAGGCGTTGTCGTGGGCGGGCGCGAGCGTCGCCCCGGCCGGTGAGAGCGGTCCCGCGGGGCAGCCGCTGGAGGACGCCGGTTAACGGTTTGCCGGGCCCGTACGGCGACCCGCACAATTCCTCTTCATGGGACATCTGGAAGCCGCGCATCTTGAGTACTACCTCCCCGACGGGAGGGCGCTGCTCGGCGACGTGTCCTTCCGGGTCGGCGAAGGGGCCGTCGTGGCCCTGGTCGGACCCAACGGCGCGGGCAAGACGACCCTGCTGCGGCTGATCTCGGGCGAGCTGAAGCCGCACGGCGGGTCCGTCACCGTCGGCGGTGGCCTCGGCGTGATGCGCCAGTTCGTGGGGTCCGTACGGGACGAGACGACCGTACGCGACCTGCTGGTGTCGGTCGCGCCGCCCCGCATCCGTGAGGTCGCGCGGGCCGTCGACAAGGCGGAGCACGCCCTGATGACCGTCGACGACGAGGCGGCGCAGCTGGCGTACGCGCAGGCGCTCTCCGACTGGGCCGAGGTGCGCGGCTACGAGGCCGAGACGCTGTGGGACATGTGCACCACGGCCGCGCTCGGAGTGCCGTACGAGAAGGCGCAGTGGCGCCAGGTGCGCACCCTGTCCGGCGGTGAGCAGAAGCGGCTGGTGCTGGAGGCGCTGCTGCGCGGCACCGATGAGGTGCTGCTGCTGGACGAGCCCGACAACTACCTCGACGTGCCCGGCAAGCGGTGGCTGGAGGAGCGGCTGAAGGAGACCCGCAAGACGGTCCTGTTCGTCTCCCACGACCGTGAACTCCTCGCCCGCGCCGCCGAGAAGATCATCTCCGTCGAGCCCTCGCCGACCGGTGCCGACGCGTGGGTGCACGGCGCCGGCTTCGCCACCTACCACGAGGCCCGGCAGCAGCGCTTCGCCCGCTTCGAGGAGCTGCGCAGGCGCTGGGACGAGAAGCACGCGCAGCTGAAGAAGCTGGTGCTCACGCTCCGTCAGGCCGCCGCCGTCAGCCACGAGATGGCCTCCCGTTACGCCGCCGCCCAGACGCGGCTGCGCAAGTTCGAGGAGGCGGGGCCGCCGCCGGAGCCGCCGCGCGAGCAGGACATCCGGATGCGGCTGAAGGGCGGGCGCACCGGGGTGCGCGCCGTCACCTGCGAGGGTCTTGAGCTGACGGGTCTGATGAAGCCGTTCTCCCTGGAGGTCTTCTACGGCGAGCGGGTCGCCGTACTCGGCTCCAACGGCTCCGGCAAGTCGCACTTCCTGCGGCTGCTGGCCGGGGAGGACGTGGCGCACACGGGTGCGTGGAAGCTCGGTGCGCGGGTCGTGCCCGGGCACTTCGCGCAGACGCACGCGCATCCCGAGCTGATGGGGCGCACGCTCCTCGACATCCTGTGGCAGGAGCACGCCCAGGACCGGGGTGCGGCGATGTCCCGGCTGCGGCGGTACGAGCTGACGGCGCAGGCCGAGCAGGCCTTCGACCGGCTCTCCGGGGGGCAGCAGGCCCGTTTCCAGATCCTGCTGCTGGAGCTGGAGGGTGTCACCGCGCTGCTTCTGGACGAGCCGACGGACAACCTGGACCTGGAGTCCGCCGAAGCCCTCCAGGACGGGCTGGAAGCCTTCGACGGAACGGTCCTCGCGGTCACCCACGACCGCTGGTTCGCCCGCTCGTTCGACCGGTATCTCGTGTTCGGCAGCGACGGGAAGGTCCGGGAGACCGCGGAGCCGGTGTGGGACGAGCGGAGGGTGGAGCGGGCGCGATAGGTTTTCGCCCCCGCCGCCCCTACCCGTCCCACCTCCAGGGGCTGCCGCCCCTTCGACCCCGCCCAGGGGGCGCTGCCCCCTGGACCCCCGCTCCTCAAACGCCGGAGGGGCTGGATTTTCT
>NZ_JBFBLP010000021.1:0-8915 GCF_040686775.1 Streptomyces sp. NPDC079141
TCAAACGCCGGACGGGCTGGTTTCAGCCCGTCCGGCGTTTGAGGAGTGGGGGTCCAGGGGGCAGCGCCCCCTGGAGGACGGGACGGGTGGGGGCGGCGGGGGCGAAACCCCTCTGACCTGCACCTTCCCCCACTCCGCACGCCATTGTCAGTGGGCTGCGGTAGCTTCCGAAGTGCTGGACGCTATGAGGCGTGCGACGCAGGGACGGCCACAGGGGTGGGTGGACGATGGGCAACACGGCGACTACGACGGAGCTCGACGCGACACTGGAGCGGCACCGGGTCGAACTGACCGGCTACTGCTACCGGATGCTCGGCTCGTCCTTCGAGGCCGAGGACGCGGTCCAGGACACCCTCGTCCGCGCCTGGCGCAGCTACGACAAGTTCGAGGGCCGGTCGAGCGTCCGGTCCTGGCTCTACCGCATCGCCACCAACGTCTGCCTGGACATGCTCAGCGCGGGCAACAAGCGCGCCCGGCCCATGGACCTCACCGACTCCACGCCGCTCGCCCAGGCCGCCCTCTCCCCCCGCCCGGACCACACCTGGCTGGAGCCGATGCCGGACGCCCGCATCCTGCCCACCGTGGCGGACCCGGCGGAGGCGGCGGTCGCCAAGGAGTCCGTCCGGCTGGCCTTCATGGCCGCCCTCCAGCAACTCCCGCCCAAGCAGCGCGCGGTGCTGATCCTGCGCGAGGTGCTGGCCTGGAAGGCGAGCGAGGTCGCCGAACTGCTCGGCACCTCGGTCGCGTCGGTCAACAGCGCCCTCCAGCGCGCCCGCGCGACCCTCGCCGAGCGCGAGGAGAAGGGCGCCGACGCGGCCGTGTCGGACCCGCTGGACGAGGAGCAGCAAAAGCTCCTGGAGCGGTATGTCGCCGCCTTCGAGGGCTACGACATGACCGCGCTGACGGCCCTCCTCCACGAGGACGCCATCATGACGATGCCGCCGTTCGACCTGTGGCTGACGGGCCACGACGACATCGCGGGCTTCATGACGACGCTGGGCTCGGCCTGCGAGGGCTCGCGTCTGGTGCCGGTCCAGGTCAACGGTCTGCCGGGGTTCGCCCAGTACAAGCCGGACCCGGAGGAGGGCGGCTACGTCCCGTGGGCCGTGCAGGTCCTGGAGATCTCAGACGGCCGGCTCACCGGGTTCCACTTCTTCCTCGACACGCAGAGGTGGTTCCCGCTGTTCGGGCTGCCCCTCCGTCTCGAAGCGGAGGCCGACCAGGTTCAGTAGGGCGTGCAGCGCCGGATCGGGCTCGCGCAGCCGGATCCGGCCACCTGACCGCCGGGCGGCCAGCTGCAGCCGCGCCAGCAGGTCGACGGTGCCCAGCCCCGGCGGCCCGAGCCCGCCGACGTCGCACACCACGACCCCGGCGTCCGAGCCCTCCAGCAGCGCCCGCAGCTCGTCGCACAGCCCGGTCACCTCGTCCTTGGTGACAGGGCCGGCCAGCACGAGTACAGCGGGTGTCATGGCGTCCACGATCGGTAGACCGGGCAGGCGCCCGGAACTCATCGCAGCCACCGGACAAGCGGCATGCAGAACAAGGGGCATGCGACAGGGCCGGAGCCCTAAGGCCCCGGCCCTGTCAGTCAGCGATCGCCTCAGGCGATCCGGTCCAGCACGATCGGGTTCGGCGTGAAGTCCGTCCCCGCCGCCGCGATGTCGTACGAGCCCTCCACGGCCGCCAGCGCGTACTCGAAGCGCTCCGGGGTGTCCGTGTGGAGGGTCAGCAGGGGCTGGCCCTCGGTCACCGTGTCGCCGGGCTTGGCGTGCATCTCGATGCCCGCGCCCGCCTGCACCGGGTCCTCCTTGCGCGCACGACCGGCGCCCAGGCGCCAGGCGCCGACGCCGATGTCGTAGGCGTCGAGGCGGGTCAGGACGCCCGACGACGGCGCCTTGATCACGTGCTGCTCGCGGGCCACGGGCAGTTCCGCGTCCGGGTCACCGCCCTGCGCGGCGATCATGCGGCGCCAGACGTCCATCGCCGAGCCGTCGGCCAGGGCCTTCGCGGGGTCGGCGTCCTTCACGCCCGCCGCATCGAGCATCTCGCGGGCCAGGGCGATCGTCAGCTCGACCACATCGGCAGGTCCGCCGCCCGCCAGGACCTCCACCGACTCGCGGACCTCCAGGGCGTTGCCCGCGGTCAGGCCGAGCGGGGTCGACATGTCCGTGAGGAGCGCGACCGTCTTCACGCCGTGGTCGGTACCGAGGCCGACCATCGTCGAGGCCAGCTCGCGGGCGTCCTCGATGGTCTTCATGAAGGCGCCCGAGCCGACCTTCACGTCCAGGACCAGGGAGCCCGTGCCCTCGGCGATCTTCTTCGACATGATCGAGGAGGCGATCAGCGGGATCGCCTCGACCGTGCCGGTGACATCGCGCAGCGCGTAGAGCTTCTTGTCGGCGGGGGCCAGGCCGTCGCCCGCCGCGCAGATCACCGCGCCGGTGCCGTCCAGTACGGAGAGCATCTCCTCGTTCGACAGCAGCGCGCGCCAGCCGGGGATGGACTCCAGCTTGTCCAGGGTGCCGCCGGTGTGGCCGAGGCCGCGGCCGGACAGCTGGGGCACGGCGGCACCGCAGGCGGCGACCAGCGGGGCCAGCGGGAGGGTGATCTTGTCGCCGACGCCACCCGTGGAGTGCTTGTCGGCCGTCGGGCGGGTCAGGGACGAGAAGTCCATGCGCTCGCCGCTGGCGATCATCGCGGCGGTCCAGCGGGCGATCTCGCGCCGGTTCATGCCGTTGAGCAGAATCGCCATGGCGAGCGACGACATCTGCTCGTCGGCGACCTCGCCGCGCGTGTACGCGTCGATGACCCAGTCGATCTGCTCGTCGCTGAGCTCACCGCGGTCGCGCTTCGTACGGATGACGGAGATGGCATCCATGGCCATGGCTTTCCTTCCGACGTTCTCAAGAAAGTGCGCGGCCCCTCTGAAGCGGTTCAGAGGGGCCGCACGGGAGTTACTTGGTGAGATGGTCCGGGCCGAAGGCCTGCGGCAGCATCTCCGACAGCGGGAGGATCCCCGCCGGTGTCTCCAGCAGCAGTTCGGGGCCGCCGAACTCGTACAGCAGCTGCCGGCAGCGGCCGCACGGGACGAGGATCTCGCCCCTGCCGTCGACGCAGGTGAAGTGCGTCAGCCGGCCGCCGCCGGTGCGCTGCAGCTCCGAGACGAGCCCGCACTCGGCGCACAGGCCGAGGCCATAGGAGGCGTTCTCCACATTGCAGCCGGAGACGATGCGACCGTCGTCGACGAGGGCCGCGACGCCGACCGGGTAGCCCGAGTAGGGGGCGTACGCGTGGCTCATCGCCTCGCGCGCCACCTCCCGCAGGGCGTCCCAGTCGAAGTCGACGGTCACTTGCCCTGGCCCTTCCGGTACGGCAGACCGTCCGCCTTCGGCATGCGCAGGCGCTGGGCCGACAGGGCGAGGACGATCAGGGTGATGACGTACGGCGTGGCCGACACGACCTGGTTCGGGACCTCGTTGGTGCCGGCGTACCAGGCGAACACCAGGGCGCCGATCACCGCGGTGATCATCGAGGAGGCGTACTTCTTGGTGATCACGAGCCAGATGGCGCCGATGATCAGCAGCAGCGCGCCGAGCAGCAGCAGGGCGTGGACGTTCTCCGAGCCGCCGCGCAGGTTGAGGCTGTCGGTGTAGCCGAACAGGCCGGCGCCGAGGGCGAGGCCGCCCGGCATCCAGTTGCCGAAGATCATCGCGGCGAGGCCGATGTAGCCACGGCCGCTGGTCTGGCCCTCCAGGTAGAAGGGGTTGGCGACGATGGAGAGGAAGACGCCACCGAGGCCGGCCAGACCGCCGGAGATGATCACGGCGAGGTACTTGTACTTGTAGACGTTGACGCCGAGGGACTCGGCGGCGACGGGGTTCTCACCGCAGGAGCGCAGCCGCAGACCGAACGCGGTGCGCCACAGGATCCACCAGGTGCCGGGGATCAGGGCGACGGCGATCAGGGTCAGCCAGGACACGTTGGTGACCAGGCCGCCGAGCAGGCCGGCGATGTCCGAGATGAAGAACCAGCCCTGGTCGTTGAGATCCTTCAGCCAGTCGGACAGGCCCGGCACGGTGAAGTGGCCGAGGGAGTCGACCGCCGGGGACTGCTTGGCGGAGCCGCCCGGGTGACCCTCGAAGGCGAGGGGCGCGAGGTAGCGGGTGGCGCCGAGGGCGAGGATGTTGATCGCCACACCGGAGACGATGTGGTTGACGTTGAAGGTGACGGTGACGAAGGCGTGCACCAGGCCGCCGAGGCAGCCGCCGATGATGCCGACCAGGACACCGGTCCACGGGCCCCACTGGAAGCCGGCCCAGGCGCCGAACCAGGTGCCGAGGATCATCATGCCTTCGAGGCCGATGTTGACGACGCCCGCGCGCTCGGCCCACAGACCGCCGAGACCGGCGAGGCCGATCGGCACCGCGAGCTGGAGCGCGGTGGACATCTGGCTGACGTTGGTGATGCCGTCGGCGCCGGTGATGATGCGGACGATCGAGGTCAGCGCCAGGGCTCCGGCGATGACCAGCAGCAGTACGGGCCACGACATACGGCGGCCGGTCGGCGCCGCGGGCTGCAGCGTGGGCTGGTTGACGTCGAGCGCTGAGGTCTGCGGGGCGGTCATCGGCCAGCCACCTCCTTCGTGGTGTTGTTGTCGGCGGCGCCGAGGACGTTGCCCGCGGCGAGCTCCGCGCCGACGTGGCGCTGCTGGCGGCGCAGGCCCCACTCGCGGACGGCCTCGTAGGAGACGACGACCGCGAGCACGATCAGGCCCTGCATGATGACCGCGATTTCCTTGTCGTAGCCGTGGAAGTCCAGCTCGGGCGAGGCCTTGTCGAGCCAGGCCCACAGCAGGGCGGCGAACGCGATACCGACGGGGCTGTTACGGCCGAGCAGGGCGATGCCGATGCCGAGGAAGCCGATGCCGGTGGGGAAGTTCAGGCTGTAGGTGTGCGTGTCGCCCATCAGGATGGGCAGGCCCGCCAGGCCCGCGATGCCGCCGGAGAGCAGCATGGCGGTGAGCACCATCCGCTTGGGGTCCACACCGCTGGCCGCGGCGGCGGTCTCCGAGGCGCCGGAGGCGCGCAGGTCGAAGCCGAAGCGGGTGCGGTTGAGGGTGACCCAGTAGCCGATGCCGAGGAGCGCGGCGAGGATGACCAGGCCGTAGATCTCGCCCGCGTCGCCCATGTCGATGCCCGGGATCCAGCCGGACTCGTGCATCTCGCCGGTGGTGTTGTTGTTGCCGACCTTCACACCGAAGACGTCGGGCAGCCACAGGTAGGCGATGACGGAGGTGGCAATCGCGTTGAGCATGATCGTCGCGACGACCTCGCTGACGCCCCGGGTGACCTTCAGGACGCCGGCGATGCCGGACCAGAACGCGCCGGTGCAGATGGCGGTCAGGAGCAGCAGCGGGACCTGGATGACGGCCGGAAGGTCGGCGTGGGCGCCGACGATGGCGGCCATCATGGCGGCGAGCTGGTACTGGCCGTCGACGCCGATGTTGAACAGGTTCATCCGGAAGCCGATGGCCACCGCCAGGGCCGCGATGTAGTACATCGAGGCCTGGTTGATGATCAGGACCTGGATGTCGGAGTACGAGGCCTGCTCGAACATCAGGGTGTACGGCTCGACCGGGTTCTTGCCCGAGGCGATGAGCACCACCGAGCTCAGCGCGAAGGCCACGGCGAGCGCGATGACCGGTCCGGCCACCGCGAGGAGCACGCGCTCCTTGTCGAACTTCTTCATCAGCGGGCCTCGTCTTCCGGAGACTCAGGGGCGTCTTCGGGGGTTTCCTCGTGCTCCAGGTGACCGGTGGCGGCACCGGTCATGGCCGAGCCGAGCTCCTCCGGGGTGATGGTGGCCGGGTCGGCGTCCGCGACCAGCTTGCCGTTGTAGATCACCCGGAGCGTGTCGGACAGGCCGATGAGCTCGTCCAGGTCGGCGGAGATCAGCAGTACGGCCAGGCCCTCGCGGCGGGCCTCGCGGATGTGGTCCCAGATCGCGGCCTGCGCGCCGACGTCCACACCGCGGGTGGGGTGGGCGGCGATGAGGAAGCGCGGCTTGCTGCTCATCTCGCGGCCGACGATCAGCTTCTGCTGGTTGCCGCCGGACAGGGAGGCGGCGGTGACGTCGATGCCGGGGGTGCGCACGTCGTACTCGGTGACGATGCGCCGGGTGTCCTCCTGGGCCGCCTTCGGGTTCAGCCAGACGCCCTGGGCGTTGGGCTTCTCGGTGACATGGCCGAGGATGCGGTTCTCCCAGAGGGGGGCCTCCAGGAGCAGGCCGTGGCGGTGGCGGTCCTCGGGGATGTAGCCGACGCCCTGCTCGCGGCGCTTGCGGGTGGTCCAGGCGGTGATCTCCTCGTCGGCGAGGGTGATCGTGCCGGAGTCGGCGCCCTTGAGGCCGATGAGCGCGTCGACCAGCTCGGTCTGGCCGTTGCCCTCGACGCCGGCGATGCCCAGGACCTCGCCCGCGTGGATGGTGAAGCTGATGTCGTCCAGCAGGGCCTTGCCGCCGAGCGCCTCCAGGCGCAGCTTGTCGACGGTGATGACCGGGCGGTCGGTGACCGTGGACTCGGCGGTCTCCGGGGTGGGCAGCTCGCTGCCGACCATCATCTCGGCGAGCTGGCGCGAGGTGGTCTCGGCGGGGACGGCCGTACCGACGGTGGTGCCTCGGCGGATGACGGTGATGTCGTCGGCGACGGAGAGGACCTCGCCCAGCTTGTGGGAGATGAAGATGACCGACAGGCCCTCGGACTTCAGCTCGCGCAGGTTGTCGAAGAGCGCGTCGACCTCCTGCGGCACCAGGACGGCCGTGGGCTCGTCGAGGATCAGCGTGGTGGCGCCGCGGTAGAGGACCTTGAGGATCTCCACGCGCTGGCGGGCGGCGACGCCGAGCTCCTCGACCAGGCGGTCGGGCTGCACGCCGAGGCCGTAGCGGTCGGAGAGCTCGTTGATCTTACGGCGGGCCCTGGCGCCGATGCCGTAGAGCTTCTCGCTGCCGAGGACCACGTTCTCCAGGACCGTGAGGTTGTCGGCGAGCATGAAGTGCTGGTGGACCATGCCGATGCCGCGGGCGATGGCGTCGGCCGGGGACGAGAAGGTGACCTGCTCGCCGTCGATCGCGATCGTGCCCTCGTCCGGCTTCTGCATGCCGTAGAGGATCTTCATCAGCGTCGACTTGCCGGCGCCGTTCTCGCCGACGAGGGCGTGGACGGTGCCCTTGCGGACGGTGAAGTGGATGTCGTGGTTGGCCACGACACCGGGGAATCGCTTCGTGATCCCGGCGAGTTCGACGGCGGTCACCTGACCGTTGACCGCCGCTCCGGCCGGAGGGCTGCTGGACGCGTTGATGGCGCACTCTCCTGGGGACGGGGGTCGTCTACGCGCGTAGCGCCCCTACGGCATACAAAGGGGCGACGCACCGCTGACAACGGGGTACGGGGAGAAGCCTCCCCGTACCCCGTTGAGCGGACGTAACCCCGCGGTTACACGCTGCTCAGGGTCTTACTCGTAATCAGCTCGACTTGACCTTGATCTCGCCGTCGATGATCTTCTGCTTGGCCGTCTCGATCGCTTCCTGGAGCTCGGCGTTGTCCGCGAACTCCGGGTTGGAGTTCGACAGGCTCACTTCGCCGGACTTCAGATCGCCACGAACGATACCGGTCCCGGGCTTGCCGTCCTCGACCGACTTCGCCAGGTTGTACACCGCCTTGGCGACATCCTTCATCGCCGAGGTGAGGATCGAGTCCTTGTACTTGGCGAGAGCTTCCTGCTTGTACTGGTCGGAGTCGACACCAATGGCCCACACCTCGTTGGCGGCGGCGGCCTCGATGACGCCCTGGCCGGAGAGACCGGCGGCCGCGTAGACGACGTCCGCCTTCTTCTCTATCTGGCCCTCGGCGGCCGTCTTGCCCTTGTCGGGGCTGGAGAAGCCACCCTCCTCCGCGGTCTGCGTGAGGTACTGGGAGATGACCGTGGCCTTGGGGTTGGTGTCCTTGACGCCCTGCTCGAAGCCCGCCTGGAACTTGTGGATCAGCGGAATGTCCACACCGCCCACGAAGCCGACGACGTTCGACTCGGTGCTCTTGGCGGCGGCGACGCCGGCCAGGTAGGAGGCCTCCTCCTCGGAGAACACCAGGTCGGCGACGTTGTCCGCCTCGACCGTGGAGTCGTCGACGATGCCGAAGGTGACGTCCGGGAACTTCTCGGCGGCACCCTTCACGGCGGTGGCGTACGCGTAGCCGACACCCACGACCGGGTTGTAGCCCTGCTTCGCCAGCGACTCCAGGCGCTGCTGCTTGTCCGCGTCCGTCTCGCCCTCGGTGGGCTCGACGTCGGCGGTCTCGTAGCCGAACTCCTTCTTCGCCTGCTCCAGGCCCGCGTACGCGGCGTCGTTGAAGGACTGGTCGCCCTTGCCGCCGACGTCGTACGCGATGGCCAGGCCCTTGTCGCCCTTCGACTCGGACGAGCTCTCGGACGAGGTGCCGCCGCAGGCGGAGAGAGCGAGGGCCAGAGAGGCGGTCGCTGCGCCTGCGACCGTGATCCGGGAAATCCGGCGCATGTGTGGTGCTCCTGTCGTACAAGCGCCGTGGACGGTTCAGCTTCGGCGCTGGCTTCGCCGCAGATTAACGCGCGTAGACCTGCCTGAAAACCCCTTCTGTCCTTCTTGTTATCCGGCCGTGCTCAACGCCACTTCGGCACCGGCCCCAGGCTTGCCGACCGCAAAGGGAAGGTGGCGGTGGGTGACCTGGGGCGACCCGGCGGATCGAGTCGGCGTCGCGGGGCGGCCCGCGCTCCCGCCTTCGGCCGCGTTGTGGTCGGTTGCCGAGGCGCTGTGCCGCCGGTTGCCGAGACCCTCTGCCGCCGGTTGCCGAGACCCTGCGCCGCCCGTCACCAAGACCCCCTGCCACC